>NZ_QWFA01000028.1 GCF_003501885.1 Streptomyces globisporus | reverse complement strand
CACCACTCCCGATCGGAGCATGCCCGCACCCCTCCCCCACCCCTAGCCTGCAGAAAAGAAGAGCGTCCGAAACACCCCCAGGAGCCCCTCATGACCGCAATCCCGCAGGAGCGCCGCGTCGTCACTGCCATCCCCGGCCCGAAATCCGTCGAGCTGCAGGCTCGTCGTATCGCGGCCGTCGCCGCAGGTGTGGGCTCCACCCTGCCGGTGTTCACCGCCCGGGCCGGCGGCGGGATCATCGAGGACGTGGACGGCAACCGGCTGATCGACTTCGGGTCCGGGATCGCCGTGACCTCCGTGGGCGCCTCCGCCGAGGCCGTCGTGCGGCGGGCCTCCGCGCAGCTCGCGGACTTCACCCACACCTGTTTCATGGTCACGCCGTACGAGGGGTACGTCGAGGTCTGTGAGCAGCTCGCCGAGCTGACGCCGGGCGACCACGCGAAGAAGTCCGCGCTGTTCAACTCGGGCGCCGAGGCCGTCGAGAACGCGGTGAAGATCGCCCGTGCCTACACCAAGCGCACCGCCGTCGTCGTCTTCGACCACGGCTACCACGGCCGCACCAACCTCACCATGGGCATGACGGCGAAGAACATGCCGTACAAGCAGGGCTTCGGCCCGTTCGCGCCCGAGGTCTACCGCGTCCCGGTCGCCTACGGCTACCGCTGGCCGACCGGTGCCGAGAACGCCGGGGCCGAGGCGTCCGCGCAGGCCATCGACGCGATCACCAAGCAGATCGGCGCCGACAACGTCGCCGCGATCATCATCGAGCCGGTGCTCGGCGAGGGCGGCTTCATCGAGCCGGCCAAGGGCTTCCTCCCGGCGATCGCGCAGTTCGCCAAGGACAACGGCATCGTGTTCGTCGCGGACGAGATCCAGTCCGGATTCTGCCGGACCGGCCAGTGGTTCGCCTGTGAGGACGAGGGCGTCGTCCCGGACCTGATCACCACCGCCAAGGGCATCGCGGGCGGCCTGCCGCTCTCCGCCGTGACCGGCCGCGCCGAGATCATGGACGCCGCGCACGCGGGCGGCCTGGGCGGTACGTACGGCGGAAACCCGGTCGCCTGCGCCGGTGCGCTGGGCGCGATCGAGACGATGCGTGAGCTGGACCTGAACGGGAAGGCCAAGCGGATCGAGGAGGTCATGAAGGGCCGCCTCGCCGAGATGCAGGCGAAGCTCCCGAACGGCGACATCATCGGTGACATCCGCGGCCGTGGCGCGATGATCGCGATCGAGCTGGTGAAGTCCGGCACGAAGGACCCGCACCCGGAGGCGGCGGGCGCGCTCGCGAAGGCCTGCCACGCCGAGGGTCTGCTCGTCCTGACCTGCGGCACGTACGGCAACGTCCTGCGCTTCCTGCCGCCGCTGGTGATCGGCGAGGACCTGCTCAACGAGGGCCTCGACATCATCGAGCGGGCGTTCGGCACGCTCTGATTCCTCGAACCCGGGCGCGTACGGTGGCGGCCCCGCGCCGCTGCCTTACGGCGTCCGGGTGAGGGCCTGTGAAGAACGTGTGCGGGGGCGATGGCGGGAGGCGGTGGCGACTGTCGGCCGCCCCTCCTCTGCCGTACGGTTTCTGCAGATGAGAGAAACACCTCGGCCTCGGGAAACTGCGGCCGACTCCGGGTCGGGGCTTCCCCAGCGCCGTCCGGAGCGTGCGTTCGCGCATGCCGGAGCCGATGGCTCCGGGACTCCTCACCGATCGGACGGCCGCCCGCCCCACACCCCCCGGGGCGCGCGGCGAACCGATCTCGCCGGCCATCCCGGAACAATCCCCCCTGTTCCCGGGTGGCCGGCCCCCCTCGTCTCCGGCGTCCTCGGTCTGCTCGCGGTCCTCTTCGCGCTGATCACCTGGCAGGTCGCCGTCGATGGCCCGCTGCTGCGGCTGGACGAGCGGGTGGGAGCGAAGCTCTTCGAGCGCGGTCCGGCCGGGCTGACCCAGGTCTTCTCCGACCTCGGCGGGATGCCCGTGGCGCTTCCGGTGCTGACCTGCGCGATCGCGTACGCCTTGTGGCGCCGGGCCCTGCGGCTCGCCGTGTACGCGGCCCTCACCATGGCGGCGGTGCCCGCGCTGGTGATCCCGCTGAAGGTGGCCACCGCCCGGCAGGGGCCGCTGACGGAGGCCGTCAACTACTACCCGTCCGGTCATACGGCGACGGCCGCCGTGGCGTACGGGGCGACCGCCCTGGTGCTGCTGGCGCTGCCACGCCCCGCATGGCTGCGGGAGGCCTCCTGGCCCCGGGCGTGGATGATGCCCGTCGCCGCGATCCTGCTGACCACGGCGACGGGCATCGGTCTGGTGCTGCACGGCTACCACTGGCCGCTGGACGTGCTGGCCAGTTGGTGCCTGGGGCCGTTGGTTCTGGCGCCCCTGTGGTGGGTCAGTTGCCGAAGTAGGCGTCGAAGTTCCGGCTGAACTCCCCGTTGTTGAAGCGGTCCCAGTTGATCGACCAGGTCATCAGGCCACGCAGGTCGGACCAGGTTCCGCGGGTCTGGTAGGAGCCGCAGTCGGTCTTCTTGATCAGGCAGTTGAGCGCCTTGTTGACCTCGGCCGGGGTGGTGTGGCCGTTGCCCGCCTGGGTGGAGGCCGGGAGCCCGATGGCGACCTGGTCGGGACGGAGGCCGGGGAAGACCTTGGTGGTGTCGCCCGCCACCGGGAAGCCCGCGAGGAGCATGTCGGTCATCGCGATGTGGAAGTCCGCGCCGCCCATGGTGTGGTACTGGTTGTCGAGCCCCATGATCGGGCCCGAGTTGTAGTCCTGGACGTGCAGCAGGGTCAGATCGTCGCGCAGCGCGTGGATGACCGGGAGGTACGCGCCGACGCGCGGGTCCTGGCCGCCCCAGGGGCCCGAGCCGTAGAACTGGTAGCCGAGCTGGACGAAGAAGGTCTCCGGCGCCATCGTGAGGACGAAGTCGGAGCCGTACTTCGCCTTGAGGGACTTCACCGCGGAGATCAGATTGACGATCACCGGTGAGGTCGGGCTGCGGAAGTCGGTGTCTCCCGTGTTGAGGGAGAGCGAGTGGCCTTCGAAGTCGATGTCGAGGCCGTCGAGACCGTAGGTGTCGATGATCTTCGAGACCGAGGTGACGAAGGCGTCCCGGGCGGCGGTGGAGGCGAGCTGCACCTGTCCGTTCTGGCCGCCGATCGAGATCAGCACCTTCTTGCCCGCGGCCTGCTTGGCCTTGATCGCGGCCTTGAACTCCGCCTCGGACTCGACGTTCGGGCACTCGGCGACCGGGCAGAGCGAGAAGCGGATGTCGCCGGAGGTGACGGAGGTGGGCTCGCCGAAGGCGAGGTTGATGACGTCCCAGGAGTCGGGCACGTCCGCCATCCGTGTGTAGCCGGAGCCGTTGGCGAAGCTGGAGTGAAGATAGCCGACGAGCGCGCGGGCGGGGAGCTGGGTGTCGCCGCCCCCTCCGCCGCCCTCGGTGGTGGTCGCGGTGACGGCGGGCGACTTCGCGGACTCCCCGGCCGCGTTGGTGGCGGTGACCTGGAAGCTGTACGCGGTCGAGGGCGCCAGGCCCGTCACGGTGGCGGAGGGACCGGTGGCCGCGGCCACCTTCGTACCGCCGCGGTAGACGTTGTAGCCGCTCGCGCCGGACACGGCGTTCCAGGAGAGCGCCACGGAGGAGGAGGTGAGCGCGGTGGTCCGCAGGCCTGCGGGGACGGCCGGGATCACGACGGGCTCACCTCCGGGGCCGACGAGGCTGAGGTCGTCGACGTAGTAGTCGGGGGTGCCGTACCAGCCGTGGGTGTAGACGCTCACCGAGGTGGTGGAGGGGCCGGTCCTGAAGGTGGTGGTGAGCTGCCTCCACGCGCCGGGGGACTGGGTCCAGGTGGAGACGTCGGTGGTGCCGGTGCCGGAAGCGCCGAGGTAGACGTAACTGCCCTGGACCCAGGAGCTCAACGTGTACGAGGAGTTGGGCTTGACCGTGATGGTCTGGGAGCACTTGGCGTGGTCGCTGCCGGCCGGGGTGGCCTTCAGCGCGGAGGCGCCGGTGCGCTTGGGTGCGGTGACGGCCGCCCCGCTGGAGTTCGCGCAGCTCCAGCCGTCCAGGCCCGCCTCGAAGCCGCCGTTGCGCACCAGGTCCACGTCGGCGGCCCCCGCCGCCGGAGCCGAGGCGACCAGGGCTCCGGCGGCGAGCAGGCCGGCCGAGCAGGCGGCCAGAAGTCTGGAAAATCTGACGACGGTTCCGGTGCGTTCCACAACAGCCTCCGCGCAGGGGGGAATTCGGGGTGTGGCGTGCGCACAACATGGTCCAGACCAATGAGGTTGTCAAGACCTCTGGCGGCCCGCTCAGCCTTCCGGTCGCCCTTCACGGCCGTCCCGGGCGCCCCGGGCATCGCGAGCGCCGTGGGCGTCGCGGGCGTCGCGGGCAGCGGCACCCGCCGCCTCGTGCATCGCGAGTTCGAGGAGCGCGGCGTCGGTGAGGGTCCCCGAGCCGTCGGGCGGGATGAGCCAGCGCACTCCCCCGGTGGCGCGCCCCGGATACGGGACGACGATCCAGGTGCCCTGGCCGCAGCCCCTGATCCCGGTGCCGATCCAGCGGGAGACCGTGCCCGGCGGGACGAAGAAGCCCATGCGGGACTCGCCGAAGTCGGCGAGGACGGGGCCCGGGCGGTCGATGAGGCGGGTGAGGACGTCGAGCGTCGGATAGCCCAGCTCACCGGGGAGGATCAGCACGTCCCAGCGCCTGCCGGCGGGAAGAAGAGCGATCCCCTGCGGGTTGCGCTCCCATTCCCACCGGCAGGCGCCGGGATCCGGCGCCACCGATGTGAGCCACTCGATCGCGGCTTTCGTTTCCGGTCCCGTCATGACCAGCCTCCCGTTGACGTGAACACCGGCAGGGTTCCGCCGGTGGGTACACGTGCGAGAGAGCGCTCGGCCTCGACTATGACGCGGGTTGGGACCACGAATGACCGTGACCTGAGTCACATAATTGGACGGGGTGTCAGCTGTCGAAGCCGAGACCCAGCTTGTCCATGGTCTTCAGCCACAGGTTGCGGTGGCCGCCGTTGCTGTCGGCGTGAGCCAGGGACCGCTTGGTGATCTCGATCCCGGCCCAGGCGAAGGGCTCCGGCGGAAAGGGCATCGGCTTGGAGCGGACCATCTCGAGACGGGTCCGTTCGGTCTCCTCGCCGGAGAGCAGATCGAGCATGACATCGGCCCCGAACCGGGTCGATCCGACGCCGAGTCCGGTGAATCCGGCGGCGTAGGCGACCCGCCCCTGATGGGCCGTTCCGAAGAATGCCGTGAAGCGGGCACAGGTGTCGATCGCACCGCCCCAGGCGTGCGAGAAATTCAGCCCGGAAAGCTGCGGGAAGCAGGTGAAGAACTGCTCCGCGAGTTTCAGGAACGTCTCCGGCCGCTGGTCGAGATCGGCGCTGAGCCGGCCCCCGTACGGATAGATCGCGTCGTATCCGCCCCACAGGATCCGGTTGTCCGCGGAAAGCCGGAAGTAATGGAATTGGTTGGCGCTGTCGCCGAGCCCCTGGCGGCCCTTCCAGCCGATGGATTCCAGCTGTTCGGGGGTGAGCGGTTCGGTCATCAGCGCGTAGTCGTAGACCGGCACGGTGTAGGGCCGGACCCGCTTGACGAGCGAGGGGAAGATGTTCGTGCCGAGCGCGACCCGGCGGGCGAAGACGCGGCCGTACGGGGTGCGGACCGCTACCCCCTCCCCCGAGCGGACGAGGTCGAGGCCGCGCGTGTGTTCGTAGATCCGTACGCCCAGTTCCCGGCAGGCCCGCTTCAGGCCCCAGGCGAGCTTCGCCGGGTGCAGCATCGCGACGCCGCGCCGGTCCCAGAGGCCGCCGAGGAAGGTGGGTGAGTCGACCTCGGCGCGCAGGGCGTCACGGTCCAGGAAGTCGACGCCGGCGATACCGAGCTTGACGATCTCCTCGTGCCATTCCCGCAGCTCTTCGAGCTGGTGGGGCTCGGTGGCGACGTCGATCTCGCCGGTCCGCTCGAACTCGCAGTCGATGCCGTAGCGGGCGACGGCGGCCTCGATGGCGTCGAGGTTCCGCTCCCCCAGCTCCTCCAGCCGCGCGATCTCGTCGGGCCAGCGCTCCACGCCGTTGGCCAGCCCGTGGGTGAGGGAGGCGGCGCAGAAGCCGCCGTTGCGGCCCGAGGCGGCCCAGCCCACCTCGTGCCCCTCGATGAGGACGACGTCCCGCTCCGGATCGCGCTCCTTGGCGATGAGCGCGGTCCACAGTCCGCTGTAGCCGCCGCCGACGACCAGCAGGTCGGTGTGCTCGTCGCCGGTGAGGGCGTCAAGCGCGTCGGGTTTGGCCGGGTCGTCGAGCCAGTAGGAGACCGGCTTGGCGCCGGAGAGGGATTGTGCAGCAGTACGCATGGCAGCTGGGGCCATGGTTTCCAACTCCTTCAAGAATTTCAGTTTCGAGCGTTGCTCTTGCGGCGGCTCGCGATGAGCTGGCCGACAAGAACCATCAGTACCGCAATGACGAACATGGCGGTGCCGATGACATTGATCTGCACGGGCGTGCCGCGCTGGGCCGATCCCCAGACGAACATGGGGAACGTGACGGTGGAGCCCGCGTTGAAATTCGTGATGATGAAATCGTCGAACGAGAGCGCGAAGGCGAGGAGCGCTCCCGCCGCGATGCCGGGGGCGGCGATGGGAAGGGTCACCCGTACGAAGGTCTGCACGGGGCCCGCGTACAGGTCGCGGGCGGCTTCCTCCAGTCTCGGGTCCATCGACATGACGCGCGCCTTGACGGCGGTCACCACGAAGCTGAGGCAGAACATGATGTGCGCGATCAGCACGGTCCAGAAGCCGAGCTCGGCGCCCATGTTCAGGAAGAGGGTGAGCAGGGAAGCGGCCATGACGACCTCGGGCATCGCCATCGGCAGGAAGATCAGCGAGTTGATCGCGCCGCGCGCCCGGAAGCGGTAGCGGACCAGGGCGAAGGCGATCATCGTGCCGAGCGCGGTCGCCCCGAGCGTCGCCCAGAACGCGATCTGGAGCGAGAGCGAAAGGGATCCGCAGAGGTCGGCGACGCCGCAGGGGTCCTTCCAGGCGTCCAGCGAGAACTGCTGCCAGGCGTAGTTGAAGCGGCCGTTGGGCTTGTTGAACGAGAACACCATCACGACGATGTTCGGCAGGATCATGTACGCGAGGGTCAGCAGACCCGCGATGACGATCAGGTTCCGGCGTATCCAGCGCAGCACGGGCATCAGACCAGGTCCTCCGTCCCGGAGCGGCGGATGTAGAAGGTGACCACCAGCAGGACGATCGCCATGAGGATGAACGAGAGAGCGGCGGCCGTCGGATAGTCCAGGACCCGCAGGAACTGGCTCTGGATGACGCTGCCGACCATCTTGGTGTCGGTGGAGCCCAGCAGTTCGGCGTTGACGTAGTCGCCGCTGGCCGGGATGAAGGTCAGGAGGGTGCCGGAGACCACGCCGGGCATGGAGAGCGGGAACGTCACCTTGCGGAAGGTGGTGGCGGGGGTGGCGTAGAGGTCGCCCGCCGCCTCGTGCAGCCGGCCGTCGATCCGTTCCAGCGAGGTGTAGAGCGGCAGGATCATGAACGGCAGGAAGTTGTACGTCAGACCGCAGACGACGGCCATCGGGGTGGCCAGGACCCGGTTGGACTCGGTCCAGCCGAGCCAGCTGGTGACGTCCAGGACGTGCAGGGTGTTGAGCACGTCCACGACCGCGCCGCCGTCGGCGAGGATCGTCTTCCAGGCCAGCGTGCGGATGAGGAAGCTGGTGAAGAACGGGGCGATGACCAGCACCAGGACGAGGTTGCGCCAGCGGCCCGCCTTGAACGCGATGAGGTAGGCGAGCGGGTAGCCCAGCAGCAGGCACAGGATCGTGGCGGTGCCCGCGTAGAGCAGGGACCGGATGAACTGCGGGTAGTACTCGCGCAGGGCGTCCACGTACGTCTGGAAGTGCCAGGTGACCTCGAAGCCCTGCTCCAGCGAGCCGGTCTGTACGGAGGTGGAGGCCTGGTAGACGAGCGGCAGGGCGAAGAAGACGAGCAGCCAGAGGATGCCGGGGAGCAGCAGCCAGTAGGGGACGAGCCGTTTGCGGGTGGAGGGCTTGCGGAGCGTGAGCTCCCGGGGCTCCTCAGGGGTCGGCGCGGGCGGCGCCTCGGTGACGCTCATTCCGCGTCCTCCACGCTCGTCGCGCCCGCGTCGATGTCCTGGGCGGCGTCGAGTCCGAAGGTGTGGGCGGGGTTCCAGTGCAGGACGACCTCGGCGCCGGGGACCAGGCGGGTGTCGCGTTCGATGTTCTGCTCGTACACCTGGAGGGCCGTTCCGGCCGGGCTCTCGACGACGTACTGGGTGGAGACGCCGATGAAGCTGGAATCGGTGATGCGGCCGGTGACGCGGTTGCGGCCGGCGGGGATGTCATCGGCGTCGTCCGCGTGGGCCAGGGATATCTTCTCCGGCCGGATGCCGAGGAGGAGACGGCCGCCGGCGGCGGTGGAGGAGGCCGAACATCGCTCGCGGGGCAGCGCGAGCTTGCCGCCGCCCGCGGCCACCACCAGGTTCTCGCCGGTGGAGACGATCTCGCCCCCGATGAGGTTGGAGGTGCCGAGGAAGTTGGCGACGAAGGTGGTGCGCGGGTTCTCGTAGAGGTCGGCCGGGGCGCCGAGCTGCTCGACGCGGCCGCCGTTCATCACCGCCACGGTGTCGGCCATGGTCATGGCCTCCTCCTGGTCGTGGGTGACGTGCACGAAGGTGATGCCGACCTCGGTCTGGATCCGCTTGAGCTCCAGCTGCATCTGGCGGCGGAGCTTGAGGTCGAGCGCGCCGAGGGGTTCGTCGAGCAGCAGGACCTGCGGGTGGTTGATGAGGGCGCGGGCGACGGCGACGCGCTGCTGCTGGCCGCCGGAGAGCTGGTGCGGTTTGCGGCGGGCGAAGTCGCCGAGCTGGACCAGTTCCAGCATCTCGTCGACCTGCTTCTTCACCGACTTGATGCCGCGCCGCCGCAGTCCGAAGGCGACGTTCTCGGTGATGTCGAGGTGCGGGAAGAGCGCGTAGCTCTGGAAGACGGTGTTGACGGGCCGCTTGTACGGGGGCAGGTCGGTGATGTCCTTGTCCCCGAGGAAGACCGTGCCGGTGGTGGCCTCCTCCAGGCCCGCGATCATCCGCAGGGTGGTGGTCTTGCCGCAGCCGGACGCGCCGAGCAGGGCGAAGAAGGAGCCCTGGGGAACGGTCAGGTCGAGCGGGTGCACGGCGGTGAAGGAGCCGTAGGTCTTGCTGATCCCGGCGAGGCGGACATCGCCGCCCGCGGTCTGCTGCTGTGTCATGGGTCGCAGTCCCAGTGTGTTCGGGGGGGTTCGGAGAGGGCAGGGCCGGTGGACCACCGGTGGGTGCCGGGTCAGGCGCCGATGAGCTTGGCGAACTTCTCTTCGTACGCCGTCTCTTCCTTCGTGCTCAGGGAGCGGAAGGAGCGGGACTTCGCCGCCATCTCCTTGTCGGGAAGGATCAGCGTGTTGGAGGCCATCGACTCGTCGATCCTGGCGAGTTCCTCGCGTACGCCGTCGACCGGGCAGACGTAGTTGATGTACGCGGCGAGCTGGGCGGCGACCGGCGGCTCGTAGTAGTAGTCGATGAGCTTCTCTGCGTTGGTCTTGTGCCGGGCCTGCGCGGGGACCAGGAGGTTGTCGCTGGAGGTGATGTAACCGGCGGCCGGGATCGCGAACTTGATGTCCGGGTTGTCGGCCTGGAGCTGGATGATGTCACCGGCCCAGGCGACGCAGGCGGCGATGTCGCCCTTGCTGAGGTCGGCGGTGTAGTCGTTGCCGGTGAAGCGGCGGATCTGCTTCTTGTCGACGGCCTTCTGGAGCCGGCCGATCGCCCCGTCGAAGTCGGCGTCGGTGAAGTTCCCCGGGTCCTTGCCCTGGTCGAGCAGGGTCATGCCGATGGAGTCGCGCATCTCGGAGAGGAAGGAGACGCGGCCCTTGAGCTTCGGGTCGTCGAGGAGTTGGGTGACGGAGTCGACCTTGCGGCCGCCGGTCGCCTTCACGTTGTACGCGATGACGGTCGGGATGCCGGTCCAGGGGTAGGAGTAGGCGCGGCCCGGGTCCCAGTCCGGGGTGCGGAACTGGGCGGACACGTTGGCGAAGGCGTGCGGGAGGTTCGAGGGGTCGAGCTTCTGCGCCCAGCCGAGCCGGATGATGCGGGCGGCGAGCCAGTCGGTGACGCATATGAGGTCGCGCCCGGTGTTCTGGCCGGCCGCGAGCTGCGGTTTGATCTTCCCGAAGAACTCGACGTTGTCGTTGATGTCCTCGGTGTACTTGACCCTGATCCCGGTGCGCTTGGTGAACGCCTGGAGGGTGGGGCGGCTCTTCTCGTCCTCGCTGACGTCCATGTACTCGGTCCAGTTGGAGAAGGTGACTTCCTTCTCCTTGTCCGAGTGGTCGTCGGACGCCGTACCGGCGTCGGCGCGCTTGGCGGGCGGGATGCCGCACGCGCCGAGGGTGGCTGTGCCGCCGACGGCCAGCGCGCCCATGCCGGAGGCGCGCAGCAGGGAGCGGCGGGTGAGGGCGCCCCTGCCGCTGGTCAGGGACCGCCTCATGGCCGCCAGTTGGACCGGCGTGAGGCGCTCGGGCTCGTAACTCTCCATACGCTGTATGCCCTTTCGGGTGGGAGGCCGCGGGGGCCCGCGGTCGTGGTCGGGCCCCCGGAATGCGGCAGCTGCTATCGGTCCCCGAAGATCGTGCGGTGCCAGTCCTTGCGGGCGACCGCGGTGTTGTCGTACATGACGTGCTTGACCTGCGTGTACTCCTCGAAGGAGTACGCCGACATGTCCTTGCCGAAGCCGCTGGCCTTGTAGCCGCCGTGCGGCATCTCGGAGAGGATCGGGATGTGGTCGTTCACCCACACACAGCCCGCCTGGATCTCGCGGGTGGCGCGGTTCGCGCGGTACAGGTCGCGGGTCCACGCGGAGGCGGCCAGTCCGTACGGGGTGTCGTTGGCGAGCGCGATGCCCTCGTCGTCGGTGTCGAAGGGGAGGACGACCAGGACGGGACCGAAGATCTCCGACTGGACGACCTCGCTGTCCTGGGCGGCACCGGCGATCAGGGTCGGCCGGTAGTACGCGCCGTCGGCGAGGTCGCCGCCCGGGGACTCGCCGCCGGTGACCACCTGGGCGTAGCCGCGGGCCCGCTCGACGAAGGCGGCGACGCGGTCGCGCTGGGCGTGGCTGATGAGGGGGCCGAGGTCGGTGGCGGCGTCGAAGGGTGAGCCGAGCCGGACGGTGTCCATGAGCGCGGCGACGTCGCGGACGAAGGCGTCGTAGAGGGGGCGCTGGACGTAGGCGCGGGTGGCGGCGGTGCAGTCCTGGCCGGTGTTGATGAGCGATCCGGCGACCGCGCCGTGGACGGCGGCCTCCAGGTCGGCGTCGTCGAAGACCACGAAGGGGGCCTTGCCGCCGAGCTCCAGGTGGAGGCGCTTGACGGTGGCGGTGGCGATCTCGGCGACCCGCTTGCCGACGGCGGTGGATCCGGTGAAGGAGGTCATCACGACGTCGGGGTGGCCGACGAGGTGCTCGCCGGCGTCCTTGCCCGCGCCGGTGACGATGTTGATGACCCCGTCGGGGATCCCGGCCTCGGAGGCGGCCTGGGCGAACATCAGCGAGGTGAGCGGGGTGAGTTCGGCGGGCTTGAGGACGATGGTGTTGCCCGCGGCGACGGCCGGGAGGATCTTCCAGGCGGCCATCTGGAGCGGGTAGTTCCAGGGGGCGATGGAGCCGACGACGCCGATCGCCTCGCGGCGTACGTAGGAGGTGTGGTCGCCGTCGTACTCGGCGGCGGCCTTGCCCTCGAGGTGGCGGGCGGCGCCCGCGAAGAAGGCGGCGTTGTCGACGGTGCCGGGGACGTCGAACTCGGTGGAGAGCTTGATGGGCTTGCCGCACTGGAGGGATTCGGCGTACGCGAAGTCGTCGGCCTGCTCGGCGAGGACGGCGGCGAACCGGTGCAGGGCGTCGGACCGCTCGCCGGGGGTGGCGCCGGACCAGCCGGGGAAGGCTGCGCGGGCGGCGGCGACGGCCGCGTCCACGTCCTCGGTGCCCGCGAGCTCGTAGCGGAGCACGCTCTCTCCGGTCGCGGGGTTCACGATGTCGTGGTGGCGGCCGGACGTGCCGGGGAGCAGCTTGCCGCCGATGTACTGCGCACCTTCCGCGAAGCGGTCCTGAACCTGGAAGCCGTTGCTCATGACGCTCTCCTCCGCCGCTGTACCCGCTGGGCGGGGTCGGCGTAGCTTCTTCGTGAATTGAGTGCCGATCCTGACAGAGGGGTTCAAGCCCAACAAGTGATTCCGTTGTTGCCTTTTGGTTACGCGACGGAATCTGTCGACCATGTGTCGTGTCGGTGCGGAAATCCCCGTACGGAGTGTCAGTGGCGGATGCCACACTCACATGCCATGGGACCGATCGATGAGCTTCTGGCGGACGTGGCGCGGGGCAAGCGGGTGAAGTATCTGCCGTTCTGGGGGCACCGTCCGCGCCCGGACGGACGGCTGGGCCCGAGTTGCCTGAGTCAGTGGTGGCCGTCGCCGTTCACGGTGGACGGGGTGACGTATGCGAGCGCCGAGCACTGGATGATGGCGGGCAAGGCGCGGCTCTTCGGCGATCCGGAGGCCGAGGCGGCGGCGGTGACGGCGAAGAGCCCGGCCGCGGCGAAGAAGGCGGGGCGGCTGGTGCGCGGCTTCGACGAGGACGTGTGGATACAGGAGCGGTTCGCCCTGGTGGTGGCGGGCAGCGTGCACAAGTTCGGGCAGGAACCGGAGCTGGCCGGCTATCTGCTGGGCACGGGGGACCGGGTGCTGGTGGAGGCGTCTCCGCGGGACCGGATCTGGGGCATCGGGCTCGCGGCGGACGACGAGCGGGCGGAGCGACCGCAGGAGTGGCGGGGCCTGAATCTGCTGGGCTTCGCGCTGATGGAGGCCCGGGAGAGGCTGCGGGCGGGCGCGACGGGGTGAGCCGCGAGCCCACTTCCACGACGACCGGCCGGGCAGGGGGCGATCCCTGCCCGGCCGGTCCTCGCAGCGTTCGACGCGAGGCCCGCTAGCGGCGGTCCTCGACGACCAGCGACGTGGCGAACGGGTCGTCGTACTCGCTGTCGTAGTCGCTGTCCCGGTCGTCGGCGGTCGTGGCGGCCCAGATGATCACCCCGAGGAGCGCGGCGCCGACGACGATGCCGACGGAACCGAGGATGACCCCGGCGAGCGCCATGCCCCGGTTGGTGGCCTCGCCGCGCTTGGCACGGCCGAGGCCGATGATGCCGAAGATCAGCGCGAGGATGCCGAGGATGATGTTGAGGCCGTAGAGGCAGAAACCGACCACGGAGATGATGCCGATCACCATCGCGGCCGTGCCCAGACCGTTGTTGGGCGCCGGGCCCCAGGCGGCCGGACCGACGCCGTAGGCGCCGTAGCCCGGGTATCCGCCGTACGGCTGCGCGGGCGGGGCCGGGTAGCCGTAGTGCGCGGCGGGCGGCGGGCCCGCGTGGCCGGGGCCGTTCGGGCCGATCGGCGGCGGCGGTACGTCCGAGGGCGCCGGCCCGAAGCCGCCGGCCTGGGGTATCGGGCCGGTGCCGTCCCCCGGTCCGGCGCTCGGCATCGACGTCACGGTCGGCTGGTCGTGGACCGCGGGCGGCGTGTGCGCGGCGGGCGGCGGCGTCTGCCCGCCCTGCTTGCCCAGATCCACCCTGGTGCTGTCCGGCGGTGCCCACGGATCGCGCGGCGCGGCCCCGCCCCCGGGCTGCTCTGTGTTGTCTGACATGGGCCTCCCCCATCGTGGTCCCGTCATGCTACGGCCAGGCCTGACGGGCCCGGACCCCGCCTGCGATGATCGGTGCGGCCGGTACGCCCGGCCGATGTCACGCCGAACCGGGAGATTTCCGATGACCGATCCGCACCCCTTCATCGCCGGGCTGCCCAAGGCCGAGCTCCACGTCCACCACGTCGGGTCGGCCTCGCCCCGGATCGTCGCCGAGCTGGCCGCCCGCCACCCGGACTCCAAGGTCCCCACGGACCCGGAGGCGCTGGTCGACTACTTCACCTTCACCGACTTCGCGCACTTCATCGAGGTCTACCTGTCGGTGGTGGACCTGGTCCGCACCCCGGAGGACGTCCGGCTGCTCACCTTCGAGGTGGCGCGGGACATGGCCCGGCAGAACATCCGGTACGCGGAGCTGACCGTGACCCCGTACAGCTCGACCCGCCGGGGGATCCCCGAGGTCGGGTTCATGGAGGCCATCGAGGACGCGCGCAAGGCCGCCGAGGCCGAGCTGGGCGTGGTCCTGCGCTGGTGCTTCGACATCCCGGGCGAGGCCGGGCTCCAGGCGGCCGAGGAGACCGCCCGGCTCGCGGTGGAGCGGCGGCCCGACGGGCTCGTCTCCTTCGGCCTCGGCGGACCGGAGATCGGGGTGGAGCGCCCGCAGTTCAAGCCCTACTTCGACCGGGCCGTCGCCGAGGGCCTGCACTCGGTGCCGCACGCCGGGGAGACCACCGGTCCGCAGACCGTCTGGGACGCGCTGACCGCGCTGCGCGCCGAGCGCATCGGGCACGGCACCAGCTCCGTGCAGGACCCGAAGCTGCTGGAGCACCTGGCCGAGCACCGGATCGCCCTGGAGGTCTGCCCGACGTCGAACATCGCCACCCGCGCGGTCACGGACATCGAGCGCCACCCGATCCGCGAGATGGTCCAGGCGGGGGTGCTGGTGACGGTCAACAGCGACGACCCGCCGATGTTCGGCACCGACCTCAACAACGAGTACGCCGTGGCCGCCCGGCTGCTGGAGCTGGACGAGCGCGGTATCGCGGACCTCGCGAAGAACGCCGTGGAGGCCTCGTTCCTGGACCCGGCGGGCAAGCGGAAGCTGGCCGAGGAGATCGACACGTACACGGCGAACTGGCTCCGGGCGCCCGGCCGCTGACCCGGTCGTCGACAATGGCCCCATGGCCGACACCGTCACCAGCGTCACCGCCGTCGCCCACCGCGGCGACCCGTACCGCGCACGCGAGAACACCCTGCCCTCGATCCGCTCCGCCCTCGAACGGGGAGCGGACGCGGTCGAGATCGACGTACGCGTGACCCGCGACGGGGTGCCGGTCCTGCTGCACGACGCGACGCTGGAACGGCTGTGGGGCCACGACCGGCGGCTGGAGAGGATCGACCACGCGGAGCTGAAGGAGCTGACCGGCGGTGGGGTGCCCACGCTCCGCGAGGCGCTGCTCGCCGCCGGGACGCACCGGGTGATGGTGGACCTGCCCGGCTCCACGGACGCCTCGGTGAAGAAGATCGTGGGGACGGTCCGCGAGTGCGGGGCGGGCGAGCGGGCGTACTACTGCGCGAGCTCGGACGCGATGCTGCGGGTGCGCGCCGCCGACCCGTCCGCAGAGATCGCCCTGACCTGGACCACGCTGGCCCCGCCGCGCCCGGAGCTGCTGGCCGCGGTGAAGCCGCGCTGGCTGAACTACCGCTTCGGCCTGATCAGCCGGGAGCTGACGGACCGGGCGCACCGGGACGGGCTGCTCGTCTCCGCATGGACGGCCGACACGAAGCGCACGATGCGCCGGCTGATCGACCGGGGCGTCGACTCGATCACCACCAACCGGATCGACACGCTCCACCGGCTCCTCGCCAACTCGCCCGGGCGCGGCGGCTCTTGATCGGTCCGGCATGATGGAGAGCCCGCACCGCCCGTCGCCGCACCGCCCCACGCGGCACGCGGGCCCCCTCCGTCACCGAGGAGCCAGACGTCATGGACCCCCGCCCGCAGACAGCCGCCCCCCGGATACGTTCCGACGTCGCGCACAACGCGCGGGTGTGGAACTACTGGCTGGGCGGCAAGGACAACTACCCGGTGGACCGGGGGGTGGGCGACCGGGTCACCGGGATGTACCCGAGCATCGGTGAAGTGGCCCGCGCGGACCGGGCGTTCCTCGGCCGGGTGGTGCGCCATCTGGCGGGCGACGCGGGCGTCGACCAGTTCCTCGACATCGGCACGGGGCTGCCGACCGGGAACAACACCCATGAGATCGCCCAGCACACCGCGCCGCACGCCCGCATCGTGTACGTCGACAACGATCCGATCGTGCTGGCCCACGCCCGCGCCCTGCTGACCAGTTCGCTGGAGGGCGCGACCGAGTACATCGACGCGGACGCGCACCGCCCCGAGCAGATCCTGCGGGCCGCCGAACCCACCCTGGACCTGGGACGGCCGGTCGCGGTGATGATGCTCGGCATCCTGAACTTCGTGCTGGACACGGACGAGGCCCGCTCCATCGTGCGGACGCTGATGGCGGCCGTTCCCCCGGGCAGCCACCTCGTGCTGACCCACCCGACGCTGGAGCTGGGCGGCGAGGGCAACGAGGCGGCGATGCGCTTCTGGAACGAGAACGCCACTCCGCCGATCACCGCCCGCAGCCGCGAGGAGTTCGCCTCGTTCCTGGACGGTCTGGAGATCCTGGAGCCGGGGATCGTGTCCTGCTCCCGCTGGCGGACGAACCCGCGGGAGCCGGAGGTCGCGCAGTTCGGAGCGGTGGCCCGGAAGCCCTGACCCGGGCGGTCGTCGCAACGGGCTCGGGCGGCCACCGGGAGGGCTCAGGCGCTCACCGGAACGGCCGTCGGGTTCGCGGCCGCCGCCTGCTCCAGCACCTCCAGCCGCTTGATCATGCGGCGGACGATCAGCAGCGGGATGATGCCGAAGACCCCGAAGGACATGTCGATCACGCTCCACCAGAACGGGATGTCGCGGATCGGGCCGCAGATCAGGGCGAGCGGGATGATCCCGGCGCAGGCGATCATGCCGAACTCGATGACCCAGATGTTGCGGACCGGGTCGCGGTAAGGACCGTAGAAGGCGACCGCGATGACCAGGTGGGCGAAGGCCAGCCAGTCGGTGCCGTACAGCATGAAAGGCTGCTCGCGGTCGACGGTGTCGAGCCCCTCGCGGACCCGGGTGATCCACTCCATCAGGCCCGGGAAGTGCTCGGGGACCGGGGAGGCGGAGGCGCTCAGCAGGTCCTCCGTCCAGCGGAGTTCGGTGACGAGCGGGAAGGCCGTGAGCCCGCTCAGCACCAGACAGACGATGAAGAAGACCAGCCACCTGCGTATCCCCCGTGTGAGGGCCTGTCTCTCGCTCATGTCCGCAGCGTACGCCCGTGTTTACCGCCCCTTTACGGCACCCCTGTTACCGCTTCACAAGCCGACGATGCCGTTCCACTTCTTGGCGAAGTCCATCCGTTCCTCGGAGGTGATGTCGCGGGCGATGGCGAGCCGTTCGCGCATCGCGTCGTCGGGGAAGATCAGCGGATCCTCGGCGAGCGCGGCCGTCTCCTCGTCCTTGGAGGAGGAGAGGACGTCGCGGGCGGCGGGGACCGGGCAGACGTAGTTGACCCAGGCGGCGAGTTCGGCGGCGACCTCGGGTTCGTAGTAGTGGTCCACCAGCTTCTCGGCGTTGCGCTTGTGGCGGGCGAGGTTGGGGATCATCAGGGACTCGGCCCACAGTTCGGCGCCCTCCTCGGGGACGACGAACTCGATGTCGGGGTTGTCGGCCTGGAGCTGGATGACATCGCCGGAGTAGGCCTGGCAGGCGAGCACATCGCCGGTGGCGAGGTCCTTGATGTAGTCGTTGCCGGTGAAGCGCCGGATGTGCTTGGAGCGGACCCGCTTCTCGGTCTGCTCGCAGATCTCGTGGAAGTCGTCGGCCGTCCAGCGGGTGATGTCGACGCCGTTGCCCTGCATCAGCAGCGCGAACGACTCGTCGAGCCCGGAGAGCAGGGTGACCCGGCCGCGCAGGTCGTCCTCCCAGAGGTCGCCCGTTGACCGGATCTCGCGGCCGAGCTTCTTGCGGTTGTACGCGATGCCGGTGATGCCGGACTGCCAGGGGACGCTGTGGCGGCGCCCCTCGTCGAAGGCGGGGGTGCGCAGTTGGGGGTCGAGGTACTTGGCGACGTTGGGCTGCTTCGCCCGGTCCATCTCCTGGACCCAGCCGAGCCGGACGAAGCGGGCGGCCATCCAGTCGCTGATGACGATCAGGTCCCGGCCGGTCTGCTGGTGGTTCATCAGCGCGGGGCTGATCTTCCCGAAGAACTCGTCGTTGTCGTTGATCTCCTCGGTGTACGTGACGGAGATCCCGGTCCGCCGCGAGAAGGCGTCGAGGGTGGGGCGCTTCGACTCGTCCTCGTCGTCGGTGTCGATGTAGAGCGGCCAGTTGGCGAAGTGCAGGGTGTGGTCGGTGGCCGAACTGTCGTGTCCGGCACGGTCCCCCGGCTCGACGAACGCCGCGGGCACCCCGCAGCCGGCCAGGGTGGCGCCGGCCGCTCCCGCCCCGAGGGCGCGCAGCAGGGAACGGCGGGACATGGGGTTCTTCCTGATCGCTCGCACCCGCGCAGAATGCCGGTCGGCGCTCGCGCGGACAATGGACCAAGCGTCCAGCGGGGCGGGTCCGCCCCGCACACCTTGTCCAGACACGCATGCGGCCCCGGGCCGGAGCCCGGGGCCGCAGGACCGCGACGACGATCCAGGATCAGTCCTCGATGGACGTCATGACGTGCTTGATGCGGGTGTAGTCCTCGAAGCCGTACGCGGAGAGGTCCTTGCCGTAGCCGGACTTCTTGAACCCGCCGTGCGGCATCTCGGCGACCAGCGGGATGTGGGTGTTGATCCACACGCAGCCGAAGTCGAGGCTCTTGGACATGCGCATGGCGCGGGCGTGGTTCTGCGTCCAGACCGAGGAGGCGAGCGCGTACTCGACGCCGTTGGCGTACGTGACGGCCTGGTCCTCGTCGGTGAAGGACTGGACGGTGATGACGGGGCCGAAGACCTCGTTCTGGATGATCTCGTCGTCCTGCTTCAGGCCGGAGACGACGGTCGGCGCGTAGAAGTAGCCCTTGTCGCCGACCCGGTGGCCGCCCGCCTCGACCTTGGCGTGGGCGGGGAGCCGCTCGATGAAGCCGCTGACCTGCTTCAGCTGGTTGGCGTTGTTGAGCGGGCCGTAGGCCACGTCGTCGTCGTCCGGCTGCCCGGTCTTCGTGTCGGCGGCGGCCTTGGCGAGCGCGGTGACGAACTCGTCGTGGATCGACTCGTGGACCAGGACGCGGGTGGCGGCCGTACAGTCCTGGCCCGCGTTGAAGAAGCCCGCCTCGGAGACGCCCGAGACCGTCTTGGCGATGTCGGCGTCCTCGAAGACCACGACGGGCGCCTTGCCGCCGAGCTCCAGGTGGACGCGCTTGACGTCCTTGGCGGCGGACTCGGCGACCTGCATGCCGGCCCGTACCGAACCGGTGATGGAGGCCATCGCCGGGATCGGGTGCTCGACCATGGCGCGGCCGGTGTCCCGGTCGCCGCACAGGACGTTGAAGACGCCCTTGGGCAGGATCTGCCCGATGATCTCGGCCATGAGGACCGTCGACGCCGGCGTGGTGTCGGACGGCTTGATGACGACCGTGTTGCCCGCGGCGAGCGCCGGGGCGAACTTCCACACGGCCATCATCATCGGGTAGTTCCACGGCGCGACCTGGGCGCAGACGCCGACCGGCTCACGGCGGACGATGGAGGTCAGGCCCTCCATGTACTCGCCGGCCGAGCGGCCCTCCAGCAGCCGGGCGGCCCCCGCGAAGAAGCGGATCTGGTCCACCATCGGCGGGATCTCTTCGCTGCGGGTGAGGCCCAGCGGCTTGCCGGTGTTCTCCGACTCGGCGGCGATCAGGTCCTCGGCCCGCTCCTCGAACGCGTCCGCGATCTTGAGCAGGGCCTTCTGGCGCTCGGCGGGCGTGGTGTCGCGCCAGGCGGGGAAGGCCGCCGCTGCGGCCTCCATGGCGGCATCGACGTCGGCCTGGCCCGAGAGCGGCGAGGTTGCGTAGACCTCTTCCGTCACCGGGCTGACCACATCGATGGTCCGCCCGTCCGCGGCGTCCCGGAACTCTCCGTTGATGTAGTTGCGCAGACGGCGCACCTCGGTGGTCACAACCACCCCTCCTGTCGGCTGTCCGATGGGTGAGACATCCACCCTAATCGCTTGGGCGACGCTTTCGACATACCCAACCGCCCCCAACTTCGGATTCAGTCGGTTCTGAGCACTCACTCAACGAATTTCATCGATCTGGGGTTGCGAGACAGACGAGGAGCGGTGCATGGTGGGTGCGTGGCCAGTCGCAGCGCAGACTCCAGGACAGGGAACGGATCACCGTCGGCGGTCGATGCCGTCTCCCTCGCAATCATCGAGCAGCTCCAGGAGGACGGACGGCGTCCGTACGCCGCGATCGGCAAGGCCGTGGGCCTCTCCGAAGCGGCTGTGCGCCAGCGCGTCCAGAAGCTGCTCGACCAGGGCGTGATGCAGATCGTCGCCGTCACGGACCCGCTCACCGTGGGACTCCGGCGCCAGGCGATGGTCGGCATCAATGTCGAGGGCGACCTCGATCCGGTGGCCGAAGCCCTGTCGGCCATGGCCGAGTGCGAGTACGTGGTCATGACCGCGGGCTCCTTCGACCTGATGGTGGAGATCGTCTGCGAGGACGACGACCACCTGCTGGAGACGATCAACAAACGCATCCGGACCCTTCCCGGCGTGCGCTCCACCGAGAGCTTCGTTTATCTGAAGCTCAAGAAGCAGACCTATATGTGGGGAACCCGATAGCCGTGAGCAAGGACCTCAGCCGAACCGCGTACGACCACCTGTGGATGCACTTCACCCGCATGTCGGACTACGAGAACGCGCCCGTTCCCACCATCGTGCGTGGCGAGGGAACGTACATCTTCGACGACAAGGGCAAGCGCTACCTGGACGGCCTCTCCGGCCTGTTCGTGGTCAACGCCGGTCACGGTCGTCACGAGCTCGCCGAGACGGCGTACAAGCAGGGCCAGGAGCTCGCCTTCTTCCCGGTGTGGTCCTACGCCCATCCGAAGGCCGTCGAGCTGGCCGAGCGGCTCGCCGACTACGCCCCGGGCGACCTCAACAAGGTCTTCTTCACCACCGGTGGCGGCGAGGCCGTCGAGACCGCCTGGAAGCTGGCCAAGCAGTACTTCAAGCTCAAGGGCCAGCCCACCAAGTACAAGGTCATCTCGCGGGCGGTCGCCTACCACGGCACCCCGCAGGGCGCGCTGTCCATCACCGGCCTCCCGGCCCTGAAGGCCCCCTTCGAGCCGCTGGTCCCCGGCGCGCACAAGGTGCCGAACACCAACATCTACCGCGCCCCGCTCTTCGGCGACGACCCGGAGGCCTTCGGCCGCTGGGCCGCCGACCAGATCGAGCAGGAGATCCTCTTCGAGGGCCCCGAGACCGTCGCGGCCGTCTTCCTGGAGCCCGTGCAGAACGCGGGCGGCTGCTTCCCGCCGCCGCCCGGCTACTTCCAGCGGGTCCGCGAGATCTGCGACAAGTACGACGTGCTGCTCGTCTCCGACGAGGTCATCTGCGCCTTCGGCCGGCTCGGCACGATCTTCGCCTGCGACAAGTTCGGCTACGTACCGGACATGATCACCTGCGCGAAGGGCATGACCTCGGGCTACTCCCCGATCGGCGCCTGCATCGTCTCGGACCGGATCGCGGAGCCGTTCTACGAGGGCGGCAACACCTTCCTGCACGGCTACACCTTCGGCGGCCACCCGGTCTCCGCGGCCGTGGGCCTCGCCAACCTCGACATCTTCGAGCGCGAGAACCTCAACCAGCACGTCCTCGACAACGAGAACGCCTTCCTCACCACGCTCCAGAAGCTGCACGACCTGCCGATCGTCGGCGACGTCCGCGGCAACGGGTACTTCTACGGCATCGAGCTGGTGAAGGACAAGGCGACCAAGGAGACGTTCACCGACGAGGAGACCGAGCGCGTCCTGTACGGCTTCCTCTCCAAGGCGCTGTTCGAGAACGGCCTCTACTGCCGGGCCGACGACCGTGGCGACCCGGTCATCCAGCTCGCGCCGCCGCTGATCTCCGACCAGTCCACGTTCGACGAGATCGAGGGCATCCTGCGGACCGTCCTCACGGAGGCGTGGTCGAAGCTCTGACCGCCACCAGGTCCCCCGGCCGATAGCCGCCCAGCGGTCATTTCATCGGTCCACGCGGCCCGGATACGCCCCTTCGAGTGAGAAGGGGCGTATCCGGGCCGCGTGCCGTGCTCCCGGACCGGTCCGACTATCTACGGTGCCCAGTGACCGATCGGCCGCGTCTTCGTTCCCCCGTACGGGGGAACGGGAAATCTGACCTGAACCGAGGTGTACGCCATGGTGGCCCCGCCGGACAACGACGTGATCTGGGCGCGTTCACTGCACCACTCCCACAACGGATCGCCCGGTCTCGGCGGTGTCTCCATCGGCGTCCGGGACGCGGAGATCCTCGCCGTGACCGGACCGCGCGGCAGCGGGAAGACGACGCTGCTGCACTGCCTCTCGGGCCGGCTCGTGCCCCAGGAGGGCGAGGTCTGGTTCAACAGCGTCCCCGTCCACACCATGGCCCCCCGGGTACGCGAACAGCTGCGCCGCGAGCGCTTCGGCTGGATCTCCGCCGATCCCGAGCTGGTCCCGGAGCTGACCGTCTGGGAGAACACCGCGCTGCCCCTGCTGCTGCGCGGCGTCTCGCACCGGGCCGCCAGAAAGGCCGCCACCGAGTGGCTGGAGCGCCTGGACATCGCCGCTTTCGCCAAGAAGCGGCCGCACGCCCTGCTCCAGGCGCAGCGCCAGCGGATCTCCGTGGCCCGCGCCCTGTGCGGCGCGCCGACCGTGATCTTCGCGGACGAGCCCACCGCGACCCTGCACCGCGCCGACCGCGCCCAGGTGCTGCGCACCTTCACCACGGCGGCCCGCTCGCACGGCATCACCGTTGTGCTGGCCACCCATGACGCGGAGGTCTCCGCGCTCGCCGACCGGACCGTGCCCATGCTGGACGGCCGCTGCGTCGCCACCGTCACCCTGCCTTCGAAACCGGAAGCGGAGGGCCGCGCGGCGTGCTCGCTCTCCGTCTAGCCCGCGGTTCCCATCCCCTCGTCCTGGTCCGGCGGCTGCTGGTGGCCGCCGCGTCGGCCGGTGTCGGATTCCTCCTCCTGTGCGCCCTCGGGTACGCCGCGGCGCACCCGGCGTCCGCCGGTTCGGTGCTGCGGCTGCTGTGGTGCTTCGTCCCGCTGGCCGCGACCGTGCAGTTCGCCGTGGCGGTGGCCCGGACCGACCCGAGCACCCGGCCCCGGCCGGGCCTCTCCTCGCTGGGCCTCGGCCCGGTCCGGCTGTCCGCGCTGGCCGCGGTCTCCACGGCCGTCTCGACCACGCTCGGCTCGATGGTGGCTCTGCTCTTCTTCCTGCATCTGCGCGGCGATCTGACCGGGATGCCGTTCGACGGGGGCGCGGCGGAGTTCCTCGGCGCGGGCACGCCGCTGCCGCTGGCCGCCGCCCTGATGCTGCTGGCGCTCGTGCCGGTGGCCGCGTCGACGGCGAGCGCGCTGGCGCTGCGGTCGCGGCCCGACCCGGCGCGGGACACCTTCGGCTCCGAGGAGCTGCCGGAGCCCGCACCGGCCCCGGCCGGACTCCCGTGGGGCGTGGCGCTGACGGCGGCCGGACTCGCGGTCGAGGCGATCGCCTCCCGGGGTGCGGCGGGGAACGCGTTCCCGCTGCCCGGACGGTACGACTCCACCCCGGTGGCAGTGCTGATCGGGTGGACGCTGACCGCGATCGGCCTGGCGATGGCAGGCCCGAGCCTGACGTATCTGTGCGGCCGGGCGCTTCAGGCGGTGCGCCCCGGGGCCGTACGGCTGCTGGCGGGCCGGGTCCTGATGGACGAGGCGCGCCGCATCGGCCGCCCGCTCGGCATCGTCTGCGCCGTGCTGTCCGCGGGCATCGCCGCTTCGGCGCTGTACGGGGGTGACGAGCGCCCGTACGGTCCGCTCACCGCACTCGGCGCGGTCCTGGTCCTCGGCTGTACGACGGCGACGCTGCTGACCTCGGCGCTGGAGGCCAAGCACGCCCGCGCCCACACCGCGCAGGCGCTGCTCAGGATGGGCGCTCCGGCGGCCACGCTGCGCCGGGCGACGCTGCTGCGGGCGGGCGCGCTGCTGGCCCTGTTCGCCCCGCTGACCTGGGTGATCGCGCAGCTCGCGGCGCTTCCGCTGGCGTAGTTCAGGGGTGGGAGGCGAGGCGGTCGGCCAGCGCGTCGAAGAAGGCCTCCCAGCCGTCCTCGGCCGCCGCGTACTGCTCGGGGGTGAGGTTCCCGCCGCGCTGCTGGAAGGCCAGTTCGGTCCGGCCGCCCCCGAGATCGCTGAAGGTGACGGTCACGGTCTCGCCCTCGGCGTCCTCGGGGGCGGAGCGGTCCTTCAGCGTGAAAACGAGCCCGTCGGGTTCACTGACCTCGTGGTAGACCCCGTGGAAGGGCATCTCGACGCCCGGCATCACGATGACCAGGCTCCACGAGCCCCCGGGCCGTACGTCCATCGCCACCCGGTCCAAAGGGACGTCCGCCTCTCCCCCGTACCAGGCGGCGAAGTCCTCCGGTGACGTCCAGGCGGCGAAGACCCGCTGCTGCGGGGCGTCGAGGACGCGGGTGAGGTCGATGCCCTCGCGGGTGCCACCGGTCATGGTTCACGGTCCTTCGTCGCTGCCACTGTCCCTGCCATGCTGTCGCTGTCGCTGTCGCTGTCGGTGCCGTACCACGTACGGGTACGGGGCCGGACCTCCAGCTTGCCGGGCCCGGAGCGCGATGTCGCGGCGTACGGCACGCGCTCCGGCTCGGCGGTCAGGGCCGCAGCAGTCCGGCGAGGGTGGCGTACGCGCTCTCCCACCCCCACGCCTCACGGACCCACGCCCGGCCCTTCTCCCCCATCGCCTCGGCCGCCGCCCGGTCCCGCAGCAGCGCGACGAGCCGGTCCGCGACCGCGGCCGTGTCCCGCCCGTCGACCAGGTGCCCGGTCTCCCCGTCCCGTACGGTGTCGGGCGCGCCGCCCGAGTCGCCGACGAGGACCGGCAGCCCGGCGGCCGCCGCCTCCAGGAAGACGATGCCGAGCCCCTCCACCTCCAGGCCGCCTCTGCGGGTGCGGCAGGGCATGGCGAAGACGTCGGCGGCCGCGTAGTGCTCCGGCATCTCCGGGTGGGGCCGCCCGCCGGCGAGGACCACCGCGTCCGCGACCCCGGTGTCGGCGGCCAGCCGGTGCAGGGTCCGGGCGTAGGGTCCGTCGCCGGTCAGCAGGAGTACGGCGTCGGGCACCGAGCGCAGGACGGCGGGGAGGGCGCGGATCAGGGTGTCCTGCCCCTTGCGCGGGACGAGCCGCGCCGCGCACAGGATCACCGGCCGGGCGCCGAGCCCGTACCGCTCGCGGACGCGCTTGCGCGCCCCGCGCGGCCCGTCGGCGGGCGCCGGTTCCCGTGCGCCGTCGCGCGCTCCCGGCCGTACGGCGAAGGCCTCCGCGTCCACGCCCGGTGCCAGTCGCACCATGCGGCGGACGGCGGCCGGGCCGAGCGCGGCGGCGATGGGGGCGCGGGTCGCCGCGCCGAGGTAGGTCACCGTGTCCGTGCGGTCGCCGATCCTCCGCAGCAGGGCCCGGGCCCCCGGGGTGCGGGCCCACCACACCTCATGCCCGTGCGTCGTGGCGACGGCCCGCCGCACCCCGCTCTCCCGGCGCAGCCGGTCCGCCATCAGCCCGAGCGGGGCGGCGGCCCCGAACCAGACGCTGTCGCATTCGTGGCGGCGGGCGAGTTCGGCCGCGCGGGCGGTGACGCGGGGGACGGGGAGCAGCATCCGGGCCGGGTCGCGCACCACGGGGTAGGGCAGGGCCGCGTCATGGGCGGCCGCCCCGGGTTCGGCGGAGGTGTAGACGACGACGGAGTCCGCGGGGAAGCGGTCGGTCATCGCCCGGACGAAGGTCTCGATACCGCCCTGGCGCGGCGGGAAGTCGTTGGTCACCACGAGGGTGCGGCTGCGGGTCATCAGGACACCTGCTTCCGTACGCGGAGGAGCCAGGGGTGGACGGGTGTCTCCCGGACCGCCGCCCACACCAGGAGGACCAGCGGGTGCACCAGGTAGCCGAAGCGGCTCGCAGGCATGAACGCGATGGCCAGGAGCAGCCCGAGCGCGATCCTCCCCGCCGCGTCGGCCGTCGTCGCCGGGGGCCGGAGGAGAAGGGAGAGGGCGAGGAGGAGGGCGCTCACCCCGAGCAGCAAGAGGGCAAGCGTGCGGCCGCCGGGAACGTGGGTGGCCAGCAGATGGCCGGGGAGCGGGCTCGCGGCGGACGAGACCGCGTCGGTCAGCCCGAGCGGGAAGTCGACGACATGGGCCCGGAAGGCTCCCGGGTCGCGCAGCGCGGCGGGCAGGACGAGAACAGCGGCGGTGAGCAGGACGACGAGCCCGCAGCGCGCGGCGGCGCGATCCGGGCGGCGGCCCTCCCCCCGATCCGCCGGGCAGCCCGCCGATCGGGAGGCCGCCGCGAGCAGGGCCAAGGCCACCGGAATCGCGGGCCAGGCCGTCCACTTGACGGCGGCGGCCGCGCCGAGCGCCAGTCCGGCCGCGTCCGCTCGTCCCCGCCCGGCGAGGGCGAGCCCGAGGCACATCAGCCCTACCACCGGCAGATCGACACCTCCGACCGCGAGCGGCAGCGCGACCAGCGGGCAGGCGGCGATCCACCGCAGCGGAGCGCAGCGGGACCCCGCCGGGAGGGCGAGCGCGAGCGCGCCGAGGAACGCCGCGCCCATCCACAGCCGTGGGTCGGTGAGCGGACCGGGCCCGGCCACGGCCTCCGGCAGACCGAAGACGGCCATGCCCGGGAGGTACGGGTTGAAGTCCGTCGGCACCACGGGATGTTGGAGGTAGGGCGTCCCCTCGGCGAGCAGGAGACCGGCCGACCGTGCGACCACCCGCACCTCCAACTGCGCCCGGTCCACGGCGAGAAGCCACAGCAGGGGCAGCAGCACCGCCCCGGCGACGGCGACCGCGCCTGCGGTACGGGGGCTCCGCCCGCGTGCGGTGAGCAGCGCGGCGGCCAGGTAGCCGAGCACGGCGGTGGCTCCCCAGACGCGGTGCGGTCCGAGCGAGGAGCAGGCGGCGAGCCCCAGCGCGGCGGCCGCGCACAACGCCCACCAGCAGGCGCCCCCGAGCAGCGGTGGCGGCTCGCGGTGCTGGTCAGGAGGGGTGAGGGGCGTGGTCGTTGCCATGGATCCGAGGCTAGGAACGGGCCGTTCACGGATCGTCACACCACTGTCCGGTCCTCGGGGTCAACCCGTGGCATGAGCCGACACCGGGAATTCCACCCGTACTCCGATGTGCCCGGCCCCGGCCGTGACGAAGAATCTCCGTATGACGCGCACCATCACGCCGGACCGCCCGGCTGCCGCCCCCGAAGCCCCGCCGCCGGTCCGCGAGGTGCGGCGACGGCTGCGGCACCGGGCGGCGGCCCCCTCGTACGCCTGGCTGACCGCGGCGGCACTGACGCTCTTCGCGGTGGTGGAGCTGGCCCTCGTACCGGGTTCGGCGATCACGGCGTTCGGGGTGGTGGTCTGTACGGCCTCGCTGGCGCTGCGGGCGACCTGGCCCGCCGTCGGGTTCCTGACCGTGGGCGCGGCCCTGCTGAGCTTCGCGACCGACGGCAACATGGCGTACGCGACCATCGCCGGGTCCCTGATCGGCTGCTACACCCTGGGGCGGCACCGGGTGCAGCACCCGGCGATCCTCGTGCTGGCCGGTTCGCTGGCGGCGCTGACGGTCAACCTGGTGCACATCGACCGGTGGGCCCGGGACGGCTCCCCGGGGCTGCCCGCGCTCCAGGGGACCGACCGGTTCAGTCTGGGGCTGTACGCCGAGACGCTGGTGCTGACGGTGATGATCCTGGGCGCGGTGAGCACGGGGGACGCGGTGCGGGCGCGCGAGGAGACCCGGCACACCCGGGCGGCCGCCCAGTCGCGGCTGCTGGAGATGGAGCGGCGGCAGGCGGCCGAGGCGGAACGGGCCGCGATAGCGAGGGAGTTGCACGACATGATCGCCCACTCGGTGTCGGTGATCGCGGTCCGGGCCGAGAGCGCCACGTACACGACACCGGACCTCTCACCTCCGGCGCGGGACGCCTTCCAGGAGATCGCGGGCACCGCACGTTCCTCGATGGCGGAGCTGCGGCGGCTGCTCGGAGTGCTGCGGACGGGCGACGCCACCTCACGAGCCCCGCTCACCGCCCCGCAGCCCTCGCTGGCCGGTCTCGACGACCTCCTCGGCCAGCACCGGGCGGTGGGCGGCGCTGCCGAGCTGCGGATCAGCGGCGAGCGGGTCCCGCTGCCCGCGTCCTGGGAGCTGTCGGCGTACCGGATCGTCCAGGAGGCCCTGACGAACGCCCGGCGGCACGCCCCGGGGGCGCACTCGGTCGTGGAACTCCACTACGGGCCGCGCCTGTTGACGGTCCGCGTGAGCGATGACGGGCCGGGCCCCGATCCGGCCGGCTGCACCGGGCGGGCGGGGCACGGGCTGGTGGGCATGGCCGAACGGGCCTCCCTGCTCGGCGGGGCGCTCACCACCGGCCGGGGTCCGGCCGGCGGCTTTCTCGTGGAGGCGGAGCTGCCGTGGTGATCCGGGTGCTGGTGGCCGACGACCAAGCCGTCGTACGTACGGCCTTCTCCGGTCTGCTGAACACGCAGGACGACATCGAAGTGGTCGGGGAGGCGGAGGACGGCGAACAGGCCGTGCTCGGCGCGGCCGAACTGCAACCCGATGTGGCCCTGTTGGACATCCGGATGCCCCGTCTCGGCGGTATCGACGCGGCGCGCGAGATCGTCGCGGCGTCGAACGGGGTGACCCGGGCGCTGATGCTGACGACGTTCGGCCTGGACGAGTACGTCTACGACGCCCTCTCCGCCGGAGCCAGCGGCTTCCTGCTGAAGGACGCGACCTTTCCCGAACTGCTGCACGCGGTACGGGTGGTGGCGGGCGGCCACGCCCTGCTGGCCCCCGAGATCACGGGGCGGCTCATCGCCGAGTTCGCCCGGCAGCGGGTCAGCGCTCCGCCGAAGCGCTCGATCGACGGGCTGACCGCGCGCGAGGCCGAGGTGCTCGTCCTGATCGCCCGGGGTCTGTCCAACGCGGACATCGCCGACCGGCTGACCATCACCGACCACACGGTGAAGACCCACATCAACCGGCTCTTCGCGAAGATGGGGCTGCGGGACCGGGCGCAGGCGGTGATCCTGGCGTACGAACTGGGTCTGGTGGTGGCGGGGAACTCAGGCCCCTGAAGGCATCCCGGCCCCTGCCAGCACCACCGTCTCCGCCGCGTCGAAGCGGACGCCCACGACCGCGCCCTCGTCCGGGGTGTCCCGCAGGGCGCATTCGGCCTCCAGCACCGGTGCGTTCTCGGGCAGCAGCCGTACGGTCACGTGGTTCCCCCGGAAGGTGCGGACGCCGACCGTGCAGCGCAGGCCGTCCTCGGGAGCTCCGATCCGGACCCCGACGGGCCGGACCAGCAGGTCGACCTCGCCCTGCGGGGAGCCCTCGGGCACCGGGACCTTGCCCCAGGCGGTGGCGGCGGCCTGGCCGGTGACGGTCGCGGCGGTGACGTTGTCGAAGCCGAGGAACCGGGCGACGAACGCGGAGGCGGGGCACTGCCAGACGTCCAGCGGGGTGCCTTCCTGCGCGATCCGGCCGTCCCGCATCACGACGACCCGGTCGGCGAGCGCGAACGCCTCGCCCTGGTCGTGTGTGACGGCCAGCACGGTCGTCCCCAACTCCTGGAAGAGCGTACGGAGTTCAACAACGAGCCGTTCACGCAGGCTCCGGTCGAGCTGGCCGAGGGGCTCGTCGAGCATCAGGAGCTTCGGGCGCGGGGCGAGCGCGCGGGCCAGGGCGACGCGCTGCTGTTCGCCGCCGGAGAGCGCGGCGACGGCACGGCGTTCGGCTCCCGGCAGGCCGACCAGCTCCAGGAGTTCACGGACCCGGGCGTCCGTCTCGGCCCGCCCGGTGCCGTGCATGCGCAGCCCGAAGGCGACGTTGGAGCCGACGTCCCGGTGCGGGAAGAGCTGGTGGTCCTGGAACATCAGGCCGAGCCCGCGCCGGTGCACCGGGACGCCCGCCTGGTCCTGTCCGTCCAGCAGGACCCGGCCGCCGTCCATGGGCTGGAGCCCGGCGACGGCCCGCAGCAGGGTGGACTTGCCGCTGCCGCTGGGCCCGAGGACACACACGATCCGGTGGTCGGCGACCTCCAGGTCGACCGCGTCGAGCGCGGCCCGTTCCCCGAACCGTACGGTGGCTTCCCGCAAGCTCAGCATGTCGTTCAGAACTCCCCGGATCGGTCGGTGCGGATACGCTCCAGGAGCAGCAGCGACACCGCGCACACCAGCATCAGAATCGTGCTCAGGGCCATCGCCTGCCCGTAGTTGAGCTCCCCCGACCGCCCCAGCAGCCGGGCCACGGCGACCGGCAGGGTCGGGTTGTCGGGCCGCGCGATGAAGACCGTCGCACCGAACTCCCCGAGGGAGACGGCGAACGCGAAGCCCGCCGCGACCAGCACCGCCCGTCGCACCAGCGGCAGATCGACCTCCCGCCAGGCCCGCAGCGGCGATGCCCCGAGCACGGCGGCGGCCTCCCGCAGCCGGTCGTCGACGGCCCGCAGCACGGGCAGCATGGTCCGTACGACGAAGGGGACGCCGACCAGCGCCTGGGCCAGCGGGACCAGGATCCAGGAGGTCCGCAGGTCGAGCGGCGGCTTGTCCAGGGTGATCAGGAAGCCGAAGCCGACGGTCACGGCGGACACCCCGAGGGGCAACATCAGCAGCGCGTCGAAGCCCCGGACCAGCCGACCGGCCCGCCGGGTCAGGGCCGCCGCCGCGAGCCCGCCGATGACAAGGGCGATGAGCGTCGCGACGAGCGCGTACCGCAGGGAGTTGCCGACGGCCTCAAGCGGCGGCACCAGGAAGGTCGAGGAGCCGCCCGCCCCGACCGACTGGAGGGCCTCGTAGTAGCCGAAGCCGTAACCGCCAGGACCGTCTGCTCCGTCGAGGGATCGCTCCACCAGCACACCGAGCGGCAGCAGGATCAGCAGCAGCGCCGTGAGCAGTACGCCGCCGAGCAGCGCCCACTGTCCGGGTCCGCGCGGCCGGCGGGAGGTCTGCGCCGGGTCGACCAGCTTCAGCGCCCGTTCCCGGCGGCGTACGGTCGCGGCGTGCACGGCGAGGATTCCGCCGACCGCGGCGAACTGCACCAGGGTCAGCACGGCGGCGGTCGGCAGGTCCAGAAGCTGCGCGGTCTGCCGGTAGATCTCCACCTCCAGGGTGGAGTACGCCGGTCCGCCGAGGATCTGTACGACGCCGAAGGAGGTGAACGTGAAGAGGAAGACCATCAGCGCGGCCGCGGCCACGGCGGGGGCGAGCGCGGGCAGTGTCACCCGGCGGAACGCGGCGAAGCGTCCGGCCCCCAGCACCCGCGCGGCCTCTTCCTGGCGCGGGTCGAGCTGGGACCAGAGCCCGCCCACCGTGCGGACGACCACGGCGTAGTTGAAGAAGACGTGGGCCAGCAGGATCGCCCACACGGTGGTGTCGAGGCGGACGCCCCACAGCTCGTCGAGAAGCCCGCCGCGCCCGAGCAGCGCCAGGAAGGCGGTGCCGACGACGACGGTGGGCAGCACGAACGGCACGGTGACGACCGCTCGCAGCAGCTGCTTGCCCGGGAAGTCGAAGCGGGCGAAGACATACGCCCCGGGCAGGGCGATCAGCAGGGTGAGCGCGGTCGAGGCGAAAGCCTGCCAGGTGGTGAACCAGAGGACGTCGAGGATGTCCGGGCGGCTCAGCACCTCGCCGATCCGCCCGAACTGCCAGTCGCCCTCCGCCTTGAGTCCGCGGCCGACGATGGCGGTCACGGGATAGGCGAAGAACAGGGCGAAGAACGCGACGGGCACGGCCATCAGGCCGAGCCGCACCGCGGCCCCGCGCCGCCCGGACCCGCCACCGGCGGGCCGGGCGGCCTCCTTCTCGACGCCTACTTCAGGACCAGCGACTGCCACGACTGGATCCACTGCTCACGGTTGGCGGCGATCTTCTCGGGCGTGACGGTGGGAGGCGTGTCGACCCTCTCGCCGTGCTGCGTGAACAGCTCCGGCAGCTCGGCGTCCTTCACGACCGGGTTGACGAACATGTTCAGCGGCATGTCCTCCTGGAACGTCTTGCTGATCATGAAGTCCAGCAGCGCCTTGCCACCCGCCTCGTTCTTCGCCCCGGTCAGCAGCCCGGCGTATTCGGTCTGCCGGAAGCAGGTGCCGGTGGCGACCCCGGTGGGGGCCTCCTTCGGCTGCGGGTCGGCGTAGAGCACCTCGACGGGCGGGCTGGAGGCGTAGGAGACGACGAGCGGCCGGTCGGCCTTGGCCTTCTTGCCGCCGGCGGAGCCGGAGAACTCCTCGTTGTAGGCCTGCTCCCAGCCGTCGACGACCTTGACGCCGTTGGCCTTCAGCTTCTTCCAGTACGCCTCGTAGCCGTCCTCGCCCTCGGCGGCGATGGTGCCGAGGAGGAAGCCGAGACCGGGCGAGGAACTGGCCGCGTTCTCCGTGACGAGGAGGTTCTCGTACGCGGGCTTCAGCAGGTCCGCGAAGGTCTGCGGCGGGGCGAGCTTCTTGTCGGCGAAGTACTTCTTGTCGTAGTTGACGCAGATGTCACCGGTGTCGACGGGCGTGACGCGGTGCTTCTCGTCCGTCTGTGTGTCCGGCGCGACGCGGTCCAGGCCCTTGGCCTCGTACGCGGTGAACAGACCGTTGTCGAGGGCGCGGGAGAGCAGGGTGTTGTCGACGCCGAAGAAGACGTCGCCACGCGGAGAGCCCTTGGTCAGGATCTCCTGGTTGAGCGCGGCCCCGGCGTCGCCGCTCTTGAGGGTCTTGACCGTGTAGCCGGTCTCCTTCGTGAACGCCTTCAGCACGTCGTCCGAGACGTTGAAGGAGTCGTGGCTGACCAGGGTCACGGTCTTGGAGCCGCTGCCCTTGGACGCCCCGGAGCCCGACGGGCCCTCGTCGCTGCCGCAGCCGGCGAGCACGGTGACGCCGAGCGCCGCCGCGAGCGCGGTCGCCGCGCACTTCGTGGTGGTGTTCATGTGATTCCTCCTGGAGGTGACCAGGAAGAGACGCGGCCCCGCCCGCTGTCCGGCGAACCGGAAGCGGGCAGGGCGCAACAGCTTGAGTAAGGTCCGAACTTCCTACCCGGAATGACCCGGGCGAGGTTCAGAGGGTCTGCGGCCAACCTGTCCTTGGTGCCGCACTCTCAGCGCTGTGGCGCTCCCCTGTCGGAATATGAAGTTGATTTCGGCCCAGGCTACACCGGCGGTTTCCGGCCGAACCGGAGAGGCCCGGGAGTCCTGGGTCCTGTCCTAGCGCTCGGAGGCCGCCAGCTGACCGCAGGCCCCGTCGATCTCCTGACCGCGGGTGTCCCGGACGGTGACGGGCACGCCGTGGGCCGCGATGGCCTCGACGAACGCCTTCTCGTCCTCGGGGCGCGAGGCGGTCCACTTGGAGCCGGGCGTCGGGTTCAGCGGGATCAGGTTGACGTGCACCCGCTTGCCCTTGAGGAGCCGGCCGAGCAGGTCGCCGCGCCAGGCCTGGTCGTTGATGTCCCGGATCAGGGCGTACTCGATGGAGATCCGGCGGCCGGACTTCTCCGCGTACTCCCAGGCGGCGTCCAGGACCTCGCGGACCTTCCACCGGGTGTTGACGGGGACCAGGGTGTCGCGCAGCTCGTCGTCCGGGGCGTGCAGCGAGACGGCGAGGCGGCACTTGAACCCCTCGTCGGCGAAGCGCAGCATGGCCGGGACGAGGCCCACGGTGGAGACGGTGATCCCGCGCTGCGAGAGACCGAGGCCGTCCGGCTCCGGGTCGGTCAGCCGGCGGATGGCGCCGACGACCCGCTTGTAGTTGGCGAGCGGCTCGCCCATGCCCATGAAGACGATGTTGGACAGCCGGGCGGGACCGCCGGGCACCTCGCCGTCGCGCAGGGCGCGCATGCCGTCGACGATCTGGTGCACGATCTCTGCGGTCGACAGATTGCGGTCGAGGCCGGCCTGCCCGGTGGCGCAGAAGGGGCAGTTCATTCCGCAGCCGGCCTGCGAGGAGATACACATCGTGACGCGGTCCGGATAGCGCATCAGGACGGACTCGACGAGCGTCCCGTCGTGCAGCTTCCACAGGGTCTTGCGGGTGGTGTCGTCGTCGCAGCTGATGTGCCGGATCACGGACATCAGCTCGGGGAACAGCGCCTCGGCGAGCTTCTCCCGCGACGCGGCCGGGATGTTGGTCCACTCGGCCGGGTCGTGCGCGTACCGCGCGAAGTAGTGCTGCGAGAGCTGCTGGGCGCGGAACGGCTTCTCGCCGGTCGCGGCGACCGCTTCCTTGCGCTCGGCGGGCGTGAGGTCGGCGAGGTGCCGCGGCGGCTTCTTGGCTCCGCGGGGCGCGACGAAAGTGAGTTCTCCGGGCTTAGGCATGGTTCATCCAGTGTCGCAGACACGCCGAGGTGCCCCGGGCCGTCGCCCAGCTCAGCGACGACCCGGGCCGCACGGTGCCGGTCGTTGATGGTGGTTGTGGGTCGTTGTCGGCGGCCCTCCGACGGCCCACAGACGGCCCGGCACCAAGGTCCCGTCCGCAGGTCAGGGCCGCCGGTCGGCACTGTCGACGGGAACCGTACCGACGGCCAAGAGGTGCGAGCTGGCGGCGAGGAGTTCCGGGTACGGCTCTGCCATGCGGGCCGCGTCCATGGCTGAGGCGATCAGCTCCTCCGTGGGACCTTCGCCCGGCTGCTGTTCTGCCGCCTTCACCAGCGACCAGGCGGGGCCCTCGATGCCGAAGACCTGCACATCCTCCAGCCCGGAGGCGACCAGCTCAGTCACCAGCTCTTCGGCCCGGTGGAAGTACGACAGGGTGAACCCGCGCGCCCCGTCGTAGACCGCCGTCTCCAGAATCTTGGAGACGGAGTTGTGAATCCGTTCGGTGTGCAGGTGGGCGTACGTGACGTGCTCGAAGAGCGACGCATAGCGATTGATCGCGGCAGCGGCGACCAGCCCGCCGGGCTTGGCCACGCGGGAGGCTTCCGCGAGTGCCCGTCGCCGGTCGACCGGGTCGGGCAGGTGGTAGAGCGGCCCAAGCAGCTGCACGACGTCGAAGGTGTCGTCCGGCTCGGGCAGGTCGCGCGCGTCCCCGACGACCGCCGGGCACACCGCCGAAGCGGCCTCAACGTGACGGGGCACCGGATCTACCAGAGCTACGTCGTAGCCGTCCTTCACCAGCCATTCAGCGTGAATCCCGGTCCCCCCGCCCACGTCGAGCACACGCGCCGGCGCGGGGGGCAGAAAGCGTCGGAGGAGTTCCTGAGTTCTGACCAGTTCCATCCGACCGTCTGCCGAGCTGCGCAGGCGGCTGTCCTCGTTGACCGTCTCGCCATAGAACCGCATCACGGAGGGTGCCAATTCGAGATTCGACATGGTCGCAGTATCGTGTGTACCGGTGGACCAGTCCAGCGCAGGAAATAGGGGAAGCCATGGCAGTCCTGAAGTACGAAGAGATCGCAGAGTTCCTGCGCGCCCGCATCGCCGCTGGTGAGATCGCCCCCGGGGCCACGATTCCATCCGGCCGCGAATTGGCCGAGCAGTGGGATGTGTCACGAGCAACCGCCATCAAGGCCGTCGATGTACTGCGAAACGATGGCGTGGTCGTGGCCAAGCAGGGAACCGGGTTCGTCGTCACGGAAACGCCCGTGGCACGCCCCGCCGGCGCCCGCCGTGCGGGGTCGGCGCGCATCCTGGGAGGGATGCCGTTCCTGCGCGTAGGTGAGCCCGACTGGGCGGAACCCCCTGCCCGCGTCGCCGCCGCCCTCGGTCTCCCCCCCGGGACAACGGCGCTTCGGCGCGTTCGGGTCCTCCAGCTCCCGGACGGATCGCCGAACAGTTGCGTTGAGGCGTGGTTCCCCCCGGAGGTCGCGGAGGTGTCGCCGCGCCTTGCCGACACTCACCCGATCGCCGAAGGCACGACACGCTACATCCGGCGCCAGACCGGGCGGGCCCCGGCCGAAGGCGTTGACGTCACCACCGTGCGCGGCGCGTCGGAGACGGAGGCGGAACGCTTGGGGGTGCCGCAGGGCGCACCAGTAGCCGTGCTGCTGCACACGGCGTACGACGAACAAGGGAAGCCGCTGGTCTGTGAGGAGGGCGTCACACCCTCCTCGCTCTTCGAGCAGGTGGACACCTACGCCATGTAGGCACTCAACGAGCAACAGAGACGGCTGGACCGGTCCACCGGTTCAGCTTTTTTTGTCGCTAGGAAATGCCTCCTCACCTGCACTTTCCCTCGCAACGAAGCAGCGGCACACAGATTCATCGCTTGACTGGACCGGTCCACCGGTCCAGTCTCTTGTTGTGGCCACCGCCCGATCCGGAACTTTCGGAAGAGGGCGGTGACCCACGCAGAAGAGGGCCTTCTTTGGGCTGCTTCGACCTGCACGACTGGGCGTCACGTCTTCGGATGCGACGCCAAGGGGCCCGTGAGAGATCGGGCCGAGGGTCCCGGATCCCTGGTCAACCGGAGGGCTTAGACCGAAAGGTCACGTCTCCATACGCCTACCCGGGAGCTCGTGTTCCCGAAGGAGACATCTGCACGTCAAGACCATCCGCAGTGCCCATGACCGCTGCGGCCGGTTGCCTCCCCCGCCCGTCCGCCCCTCTGGGGTCGTACGGGCGGGGCTGAGGGGAGCCGGTTCCTGGTTCCAACGGCGAGAACCCCCGGAGCAGCAACTCCGGGGGTTCGTGTTGAGCCGTTCCTTCCTGAGAGGAACAGACCCATGAAGAGCATCGCAGCACTTCAGGCGGCCGTTACGGGCGCTGCCCCGTTCGACGGTGAGCCGTCGGACGCCGATCTGGACGCGATCGAGACGGAGATGCCCGCCATTCTGGCGGACGTCGACCTGCTGGACGCGCAGATCATGACCATCGACCGCACCCCGACCGAGCTGGACCACCAGCGCATCCGCCGGGCCCGCCGCCGGGTGCTGGCTGCCCGCCGTGACCTGGCAAACACGCGGACCGCTGGGGAGGTGGCGTGATGTCGCTGCTTCCCGAGGCCCGCATGGTCCTGGACGTGTCAGGGACCTGGAAGCTGTTTGTCCTGACCGGCTACGAGCCGCGAGAGTGGCCGGTGCACGGCTTCAACCGCGCCGAGCCCGTCCCGACCGTTCACGAGCGCGTGGCCGTTCTGGCCGCTCTCGGCTACGAGGCCCGGGGCGGGGCCGAGTGGAAGTGGGACGCCACCCCCGCGCCCCGGCGGAGGATGTTCGCCAAGATCCCCGTCCGCCCGGTGGCCGACCGTTCCGCTGCAACGTCGTCGGGCGGTGCGGTATGAGCGCGCCGACGATGAGCGGGCTGTCCGCCGCGGTCACCGCGCTGGCCTCACTGATGGCCCGGTTCCCGGACCTGCCGGCCGTCGACGTCCACGTCTCCACCATCTTCCCCGACCAGCTGGAGCTGTCGGCGCACAACGACCTGGCCGCGTTCGAGGCGTGGCGTGAGGCCCTGGACATCACCCCCGGGGCCGTTGTTCACAAGGTTCAGAGCCGGGGCACAACCCGCGTCCTGGACGCTCATGCCGTGTTCACGGGGGCCCGGCTGCGCTTGGTCGGCTACTCCGTGATCCCGGCGCCCGTGGCGGGTCTGGAGGTGGCGTCGTGAACGCTGTTCAGATCCGTTCAGCGGAACGCGCCCTGTCAGTCGGGACGTGGTTGATCGTGGGCGGGGCGATGCTGTTCTCCATCCTCACGGTGACGCCGCTGATGGAGCGCCACAGTCCGAAGGGGTGGGAGTGGACGGCCCCGATCCTCCCTCTCGTCGTGGACGCGGCGGTCGTGATTGTGGTGCGGCTGGATGCGGTCCTGGCCGGGATGGGCGGGCACGGTGGCCGGTGGCCCATCGCCCTGCGGTGGATGACCGGCTTCATGACCCTGGCCCTGAACGTCGCGGACTCCGCGCTCAAGAAAGACCTGGTCGGGGCCGCTGTCCACGCGGTCGCACCGCTCCTTCTGATCGTCACCGCAGAGACCGGACTCGCCTACCGGCGGGCCATCACCACCGCCCAGGCAGCCCGCGAAGCCCAGCTCAAAGTCGAGCGCGCCGAGCGCGAGCAGGCCGCCACCGAGCGCCGTGAGGCACAGCAGCGGCGGCAGCGTGAGGAGCGGGAGCACGCGGCCCAGTTGGCCCGTGAACAGCGCGAGCACGAAGCGCTGATCGCCCGTGAACAGACCGCCCGGGAAGAGGCTGCGCGGCGTGAGGAACGCGAGCGGGCTGAGGCTCGGGAGCGTGCCGAGCGGGAGGCCCGTGAACGCCGTGAACAGATGCGTGAACAGCAGCAGGCCGAGCGTGAACGCCTCGAACGCGAAGCTGCCCAGCGCCGCGAGCGGGACCGGTTGGAGCGCGAGCAGCAGGCGCGCCGACAGCAGCAGGAGCGGGCCGAGCGTGAGGCCCGTGAACGCGCGGCGCTGCTGTCCGCTGGTCCGGTGAACGAGAAGCTCCCCGAGGACAAAGCCCGGCTCGTCGTCCACGCCTCCTTCGGTGAAGGGCTGCCCGTCCGGGCGGCTGCGGACCTGTGCGGCTGGTCGACCGGGTGGGTCTCCGCCCGCTACCAGGAACACCGCGACGGGGCCGGGCTCGTCCTTGAGGGCGCGTCGTCATGAGCGCCCTGCCCTGCTACCGGTGGCGTCTCGCCCCGGACGGGTTGGCCACCCGCCGTCAGCTCCGAGCGCTGGGGCTGCGGCCGGGAGGTCAGGACGTAGCCGCTCAGCTTGAGCGGCCACGGCGTCGCCGTGGGCCGCTGGTCGCCTACCTCTACCGGGTCGACCGGGCCAAGCCCGTACGCCCCATGACCCCGGCCCGCACCGCCGCACTCGCTGCGGCGATGCGGGCCCGCCGCACCTGCCCCACCTGCCGCACCGACGCCGGGTACTGCATCCCGCGCTCGCTCGGCATGTGCGTCACCTGCCACGACACCCCCAAGCCGACCGAAGAACGAGGAGAGGAACCCGCCATGGACATGGACGCATACGAGCAGCGGCAGGCCGAGCTGGAGCAGATGCACGCCGACTACGAGGCGATCGACGCCGCCGAGTACGCCCAGTTCAACGACGAGATGGACGCCCGCGACGCCCAGCGCAACCAGCACTGATCGACCGCCCCGGAACACGGCGTGAGGCTGCCGGATCGACTCCGGCCCGGGGCACTCCCGCACTGTCCAACCGACCGGATCGGAGAAAGGCAATGCAGCACCTCCCCACCCCCGCCATACAGGTCCCCCCGGGC
>NZ_QWFA01000279.1 GCF_003501885.1 Streptomyces globisporus | reverse complement strand
CCCCCCGCCGACGCCCTCGACGTCCCCCTGCCGAGCCTCGGCGAGGGCGCCGCGCCCGCCGAGCTGCTCGCCTCCCGGCTCAGCGAGGCGGCCCGCGCCACCCTGCGCTTCGCCGTCGCCCTCGGCGGCGAGGTGCCCCACCAGGCCCATCTGCCGGCCCTCGTGGGCGACACCCACGCGGACGCCGCGCTCGGCGAACTCGCGGGCTGCTATCTGCTCTCCCCGGCCGGCCCGCGCTACCGCCTCGCCGCCGGAGTCCTCGCCCAGCTCGTGGCCGCCGGTTACGAGGACGACGCCGCCACCCACGCCCGTACCGCCGCGCAGCACTACGCCTGGTGGACCTCGCACCCCTCGGTCACCCCGCAGCGGGCCGTCGCCGAGGCCGACGCGATCGTCGCCGCCCTGGCCCGGCTGGTCCCGGGCGACGAGGCGGGTGCGGCCAGCGCGGCCGTCCTGCTGGCCCGCAGCGCCTCCCCGGCCTTCGCCGCCGGGCTGGGCTGGGGAGCCTGGGAGCGGGCGCTCAGGTTCGGCCAGGAGGCCGCCAGGATCGCCGGTGAGGTCGCCGAAGAGGCTTACTTCCACCACGAGTTGGGCGTCCTCGCGCTCTGCACCGGCAACCCGGACCGGGCCCGGGCCGAGCTGGAGACCTCGATCGGGATGCGCGGCGTGCTCGCCGACAAGTCCGGGGCCGTGGCCGGGCGCCGCGCCCTCGCCCTGGTCGCGGACCGCTCCGGCGACTTCGCCCCCCTCGGCGGGACTCCCTCGGGCGGCGAGGCGACCGCCGTGCGCCCGGACCTTCCGGGTACGCCGCCGGGCGGGATATCCGGGGCGCCGCTGTTCCTCCGCAACACCGCCGAGGAGGAGCCCACGGTCATCTCCTCGCTGCCGCCCGGCCCCGCCGCACGCAAGGTCTCCGGCCGCGCCGTCCTGGGCGGCGCCCGGCGCAACCTGGCCGCCGCGGGCGCGGGCGCCCTGCTGATCGCGGTGCTCGGCACCGTCGTCACCCTCGGCGTCACCTCGGACGGCGACGAGCCGGACAGCCGCAACGTCACGACCGAGCAGACGGCCACCGAGGACCCGGCCGACGACGGTCTGCCCGCCGACGAGACGGACGACGGCTCGTCCCCGACCGGGCCGGCCACCGACGAGACGTCCGCGACCCCGAGCGCCTCGGACTCCGCGACCCCCAGCACCTCCGGATCGCCCTCCCCGAGCGCCTCCTCGTCGAGCGGTACGTCACCGACGGGCGAGCCGACGGACGGGGAGAGCAGCACGCCGGGTGAGCCGACGCCGACGAAGACGTCGCCCCGGCCCACGAAGACCGAGAGCGAGAGCCCGAGCCCCACGCCCTCCGAGTCGGAGAGCGAGTCGCCGGACCCGACGCCCACTCCGTCCACGGGCGAACCCTCGGAGCCGGACACCTCCACCTCCGCGGTCGGCCCCGTCGAGTCCGCGAGCGCATCGGAGTCCGGCGCGGTCGCCGACCCGGCCGTCTGAGCGGGCGGGACGCGGAGAGCCGGGGTGGCTCACGCTTGCGCGTGAGCCACCCCGGCTCTCCGCCGTAGACGTGCCGGACGGTCAGAACAGGCGCAGCTTGTCGTCCTCGATGCCGCGCATCGCGTCGTAGTCCAGGACCAGACAGCCGATGCCCCGGTCCGTCGCCAGCACCCGGGCCTGCGGCTTGATCTCCTGCGCGGCGAAGACGCCCCGCACCGGCGCCAGATGAGGGTCGCGGTTCAGCAGCTCCAGATAGCGCGTCAGCTGCTCCACACCGTCGATGTCCCCGCGCCGCTTCAGCTCCACGGCCACCGTCTGCCCGTTCGCGTCCCGGCACAGGATGTCCACCGGACCGATCGCGGTGGGGTACTCACGGCGGATCAGGGTGTGGCCCTCGCCGAGGATCTCGATCCGGTCGGCGAGCAGTTCCTGGAGGTGCGCCTCCACGCCGTCCTTGATGAGCCCCGGGTCGACGCCCAGCTCGTACGACGAGTCGTGGAGGACTTCCTCCATCGTGATGATCAGTTTTTCGCCCGCCTTGTTCACCACGGTCCAGACGCCTTCCTCACCGTCGACGCCCTCCTTCAGGGTGCACGGCGGGGACATCCAGTTGAGCGGTTTGTACGCCCGGTCGTCGGCGTGGATGGAGACGCTTCCGTCCGCCTTCACCAGGATCAGTCGGGGGGCGGAGGGCAGGTGGGCTGTGAGCCGGCCCGCGTAGTCCACGGAGCAACGGGCGATGACGAGACGCATGGTGGGCAACGCTACTCGACGACAGGGGCCCGACGCGATTTCCCCACCCGTCGCCTCCCGTCACTCGGTGCACGCCGCACGGGGCGGCGCGGGCTTGCCCCTCTTTGCGCCCCTTCGTTATTGGCCGGTTGTGTTCCCAATCTCCTGGTGCGGCCCCGACTGCGCGCTTACCGTGGAAGCAGGAGGTCGTCGCCCGTGCACGCTGCGTCGTCGCCCCCTTCCCTGCCCGTAAGGCCCCGGCCACTCTCCGGGGTCGCGAGAGGAGAACCCATGTCGCTCGACGTCTCACCGGCGCTGTTGGAACAGGCCGAGCGAGGCGAGGTCGACGAAGCCGACTTCGTCGACTGCGTCCGGACCTCCCTGCCCTTCGCATGGGAGATGATCAGCTCGTTGGTGGCCCAGCTGAAGGTCGACGGCGGAGAGTTCGCCGACAACCAGACGCCGCCGCCGAACGAGCAGGCTCGTGGTCAGCTGCTGCGCGCGCTCGCGAGTGATGCGATACGCGGCGCGCTGCAGCGGCACTTCGGAGTGCGTCTCGCATTCCAGAACTGCCACCGCGTCGCGGTGTTCCCGCTGGACGCCTCGGTCGACGACCGACTGGCCAAGTTCACCTCGGTGAGGGGCCAGTTGCTCAACCAGTCGCCCGAACTACGGGACTGCTGAACGCTTCTGCTGCCGTTCCGGGCCGCGGGAGGTGCAACTGGCTCCGGGGCGGCAGCTCCCGTACCACCGCACCACATGTCCCACGCGAGGTCCTCGTCCATGCACAGGCACAGGTCAGGTGAGCAGCGGCAGCACGTCGGCACCCAGCCGCCGCACGTTCTCCTCGGTCGCCGCGAGATCGCCCGATCCCTCCACCAGCAGCGCGAACCGGGTGATCCCGGTCCGCTCGGCGGTGGCCGCGAGCCGGTCCGCGGCCAGCCGCGGCGTCCCCACCGGGTGCAGCCCGCACAGCAGTTCCGTGTACGCGACCGGGTCCCGCATCACTCGGTGCCTGCCGTCGACCGTGACATGGGCGTCGAGGCCCTGGCGCAACCAGCCCGGCATCGTCTTCACCAGCATCTCCGTGGCGTCCCCGGCGCCGTCCGCGATCTGGGCCACCCCGGCGGACACATGTGCGGCCCCCTCCACCACCTCGGGCGGATGCCCGGCCTCCCGCGCGGCCGTACGCCACAGGGCGACCATCTCCGCCTTCTCCTCGTCCCCGCAGTGCATGCCCAGCAGCATCGGCAGCGCCCGTGCCGCCGCGAGCCGCACACTCCTCGGCGAGGTGCACGCCACGACGATCTCGGGCCCGCCGCCCGGTCCGGCGGTGTCCGGCCCCGCGTCCGCCGGGGCCACCAGCAGCTCGTCCGCGCGCGGCACCACCGCCACCTCGCGGAAGCCGAACCGCTCGCCGCGCCCCGCGACGCGCGGCTCCCGCAGCCAGTCGAGCACCAGGTCCAGCGCCTCGGGGAAGCCGTTCTCGTACGCGTCGAGACCGCCGCCGAACACCTCCAGGTCCACCCACGGACCGCCCCGGCCCACCCCGAGCGAGAAGCGCCCGCCGCTGGTCAGATGCAGCAGCGCGGCCTGCTCGGCGAGAGCCACGGGGTGGTGGTTGGGCAGCACGCTGACCGCCGTGCCGACCCGGATCCTGCGGGTGCGGCCCAGCAGCAGCGCGGCCAGCGTCGTCGCCGACGGGCAGACCCCGTACGGCACGAAGTGGTGCTCGGCCAGCCAGACCGAGTCGAGCCCGCTCTCCTCCGCGGCCTCGGTGGACCGGACGGCCCGGTGCAGAGCCTCACCCGGCCCCTGTCCCGGGAACTGGGCTGCCAGAACGAACGTTCCGATGCGCATCGTCTCTTGCCTCCTTGCGGCCCGACGCGTTTCTCCCCCACCGGCAACAACGTCTGACACGTGCCAAAGGCACGGTCCGGACGGAAGTTGTTGCGATTTTCCGCTAACTCACCCCACTGCCGGACCGTACCGGCGGGCTGATCGACGACTGCCCCGGACGAGACCGCCTAGGCTTGGTGGCCCCCAGCCCGATCCGCTCCCGTGAGGTGTCCCGTGTCCCCGCGCCGCAACCGCCCCCGTGGCGGCGAGAGTCCCGACGAACGCCCCGGTGCGGCGCCCGGCAGGTACGGCGGGGGAGGGGCCACCGAGAGCTGGCAGGGCGAGGAGTGGTCGGTGCGCCCGGTGAGCGGCGCGAGCGCCCAGGGCAAGCGGTACCGCTGCCCCGGCTGCGACCAGGAGATCCCCTCCGGGGTCCCGCACCTGGTGACCTGGCCGGAGTACGGCGGGATCGACGACCGCAGGCACTGGCACAAGGCCTGCTGGAACGCGAAGGACCGCCGCACCACGAAGGTGCAGCGGTCCCGGAACGCGCCGCGCTACTGAGCCCGTCGTTCGGATCCGGCCTGATTCAGACGTCGCGCCGGTTCAGCAGCGCGACCGCCCCGCCCAGCGCCACGGCGACCAGGCCCAGCATCACCAGCAGCGGTTCCCAGGCGGACGGGCCGGAATTGGTCATCGTCGTGCCGTAGAGCGCGCTGAGCTGGTTGGGGATCGAGTACTCGACCAGGAAGCGCTGAACGCCCCGCAGCGCCTCGGCGAACATGAAGGGCGCGAGGACCAGCGGCAGCAGCACCACGCCGATCATGATGGTGATCGCTCCCGCCGTGTGCCGCACGATCGCGCCGACCCCGAGCGACAGCAGGCCGAGTCCCGCGATGTAGAGCCCGACGCCGACCGTCGCGAGCGCCCACGCGCCGCCCGAGGCGGCGACCGTACCGCTCAGGATCACGGTCTGGAACACCGCCACGACCGTGGCGGTCACCGTCGTGATGACGAAGACCAGCGAGAAGAAGACGATCGCCTTCGCCGCGAGCACCCGGGCCCGGCTGGGGCACGCCGTCAGCGTCGTACGGATCATGCCGGTGCTGTACTCGGAGCCGATGGTCAGCACCCCGAGCGTGATCACGCAGAGCGAGCCCAGCAGTACCCCGAAGAGGCCGAGGGCCAGCGCGGGCTCGCCCGCCAGGTTGGTGTCGTTCGCCGCGAGCAGCAGCGCGGTGCCCACCCCGAGCGTCAGCATCAGCGCGACCATCACGCCGAGCGTCCAGACCGTGGCGCGCACGGAACGGAGCTTGGTCCACTCCGAGGCGATCGCGTCGCCCAGGGTGGCGGGCCGGATCGGGATCGGCGACTCGTAGAAGCTCAGCAGGCCCGCCTCCGGAGCCTGCCGGCGGTCCTGCGGGGTGGCCGGGGACGTCATCTCAGGTCCTTGCTGGTCTGCTCTCCGGCCGGGGCGGCGGAAGAGGGCTCGGCGGCCGCGGACGGCTCAGCGGCCGGGCGCGGGCGCTGAGATG
>NZ_QWFA01000278.1 GCF_003501885.1 Streptomyces globisporus | reverse complement strand
GGTGTCGGTGCCGGTGTTCGCCGTACGGGCGGACTGACCCGGCCCCCGGGGCCCGGGTCAGTCCGCCCGTACGGCGAACACCGGCACCGACACCTCGTCGTCGTCCAGGCACGCCCCCGTCGCCAGGTCGAAGCGCTGCTTCAGCAGCGGTGAGGCCACGAACGGCCGCCCGCACGCCGAGCCGAGCAGCCCGCGCGAGAGGACGTACGCCCCGGTGAACGGGTCCCGGTTGCCGATCGCGTACACCTGACCGGCCCGGTCCATGAAGACGGCCGCCTGGTCCCCGTCCGGCAGCAGCACCGCCACCCCCCGGCCGGGGATCAGCAGCCCCCGCTCGCAGACCGTCAGCCAGTCCTCGCCGTGGGCGAGCCGGACGGATCCGGTGCCCTGCGCTGTCGTGATCGTCGCGGTAGCCATCAGGATGCGGTCCCTTCGAGGGTGCGGACGGCGAGGACGGGTCCGGCGAGCAGGTCCAGATCCGGCTTGATCTGGTCCCTCTCCGGAACGAACCTCACCGAGGGGTCGGGGGCGTCGGGGGCGTTGACGAAGGTGACGAACCGGCGCAGCCGCTCCGGGTCGTTGATGGTCTCCGCCCACTCGTCGCGGTAGCCCGCGACATGGTCGGCCATCAGCCGCTCCAGCTCCTCGCAGAGCCCCAGCGAGTCGTGGACGACCACGTCCCGGACGTGGTCCAGGCCGCCGTCGATCCGCTCCAGCCAGGCGGAGGTGCGCTCCAGTCGGTCGGCGGTGCGGATGTAGAACATGAGGAACCGGTCGATCAGCCGCACCAGTTCGGCGTCCGAGAGGTCCTGGGCCAGCAGGTCCGCGTGGCGCGGGGTGGCCCCGCCGTTGCCGCCGACGTACAGGTTCCAGCCCTGGGCGGTGGCGATGATCCCGAAGTCCTTGCCCCGGGCCTCCGCGCACTCGCGGGCGCAGCCGGAGACCGCCGACTTCAGCTTGTGCGGGGAGCGCAGGCCCCGGTAGCGCAGCTCCAGGTCGATCGCCATCTTCACGGAGTCCTGCACGCCGTAGCGGCACCAGGTCTGCCCCACACAGGACTTGACCGTGCGCAGCGACTTCCCGTACGCGTGCCCGGACTCGAAGCCCGCGTCCACCAGCCGGGTCCAGATCAGCGGCAGTTGGTCGACCCGGGCGCCGAAGAGGTCGATGCGCTGGCCGCCGGTGATCTTCGTGTAGAGGCCGAAGTCGCGGGCCACCTCGCCGATGACGATGAGCTTCTCCGGGGTGATCTCACCGCCCGGGATGCGCGGCACGATCGAATACGACCCGTTGCGCTGGAGGTTGGCCAGGAAGTGGTCGTTGGTGTCCTGGAGCGCCGCCTGCTCGCCGTCCAGCACGTAGCCGCTCGCACCGACCGTGGGCGCCAGCGAGGCGATGACCGAGCCGACCGTCGGCTTGCAGACCTCGCAGCCGTCGCCGCCACGCGCCTCCTCGCGGCCGTGCGAGTCGAGCAGTTCGGCGAACGAGGTGACCTCCAGGGTGCGGACGATCTCGTACAGCTCGCTGCGGCTGTACGGGAAGCAGCCGCACAGCCCCGAGTCCTCCGGCGGCGGCATCAGCTGCCCGATCACCTTGAGGCAACTGCCGCAGCCCGTACCGGCCTTGGTGCACTTCTTCACCTCGGGCAGGGTGGTGTGCTCGCAGATCGCGCCCTTGGTCACGTTGTGGCAGGAGCAGATCACCGCCTCGTCGGGCAGCGCGCCGGGGCCGAGCGACACCGGGCCGCCACCCGACCCGGCCGGCAGCACCAACTGCTCGGGTGCGACGGGCAGCACCGAGCCCGTCAGCGGCCGCAGCGTGCCGTACTGCTCCGCGTCCCCGACCAGCACCCCGCCCAGCAGGGTCCCGTCCGGGCCCATCACCAGCTTCTTGTAGACCCCCGCCCGGGCGTCGGAGTAGACGACGTCGAGCGAGCCCTCGGCCGCCCCGTGCGCGTCGCCGAACGAGGCCACGTCCACCCCGAGCAGCTTCAGCTTCGTCGACAGGTCCGCCCCCGTGAACGCGGACCGCCCGCCCGCGATCACCTCGGCCGCCGTCCGGGCCATGTCGTAGCCCGGCGCGACCAGCCCGTACACCCGGCCGTCGGCGGTCAGCGCGCACTCGCCGATGGCGAACACCGCCGGGTCCGACGTCCGGCACTCCTCGTCCACGACGATCCCGCCGCGCTCCCCGACCGCGAGGCCGCACTCCCGGGCCAGCTGGTCCCGGGGCCGTACGCCCGCCGAGAAGACGACCAGGTCGACCGCGAGCGAGGACCCGTCGGAGAGGGACATCCCGGTCACCGCCCCGTCCTCGCCGGCGGTGACCTCCTGCGTGCCGACCCCCGTGTGCACGGACAGCCCCATGTCCTGGATCGTTCGCAGCAGCGCCGCGCCCCCGCCCTCGTCCACCTGGACCGGCATCAGCCGGGGCGCGAACTCCACGACATGGGTGGCCAGCCCCAGCCCCTTCAGCGCCCCGGCCGCCTCGAGACCCAGCAGCCCGCCGCCGACCACCGCACCGGTCGCCGCGCCCTTCGCGTACTCCTCGATCGCGAGCAGGTCCTCGATCGTCCGGTACACGAAGCAGCCCCGGGCGTCCTTCCCCGGCACCGGCGGCACGAAGGGGTACGAGCCCGTCGCCAGCACCAGCGTGTCGTACGGGAACACCGCCCCGGACCGCGAGGTCACCGTCCGCCCCGCCCGGTCCACGGCCGTCGCCGGGTCGCCGACGTACAGCTCGATGCCGTGCCGGGCCATGAAGTCCGGCTCCACCAGCGAGAGGTCCTCGGGGCTCTGCCCGGCGAAGTACGAGGTGAGCCGCACCCGGTCGTAGGCCGGCCGGGGCTCCTCGCAGAGCACGACGACCCGGGCGCCGCCGGCCGCCGGGGTCAGTCCGCGCTCGGCCAGGGTCTCCAGGAACCGCTGGCCGACCATGCCGTGCCCGACGACCACGATCGTCGGGACGGCGGTGTGCGCCTGGGCGTTCGGGGTGGCGTTCGAGGCGGCGGCGGTGGTGCGCGGCTCGAAGGTGGGCTCCGGCATCTCAGTGGCCTCCGTCGGTTGTCCTGATGCCCCGAGCCTGGGCGGGAGGTGTTACCCGGCCGCATCCCGTCTGTTTCCCGGGCGGAACCTTGCGCTCAGCGACCGGGCAGGGGCCCTGTGAGGGACCGGGTGAAGGGCATGTGCGACAGGCGTCTAATGTCGGTTCGTGCCTGACATAACCCTGACGACCCTGATCCTCCTCTGCCTCGCCGCGGCTGCCGCGGGCTGGATCGACGCGGTGGTCGGCGGCGGCGGACTGCTGCTCCTGCCCGCGCTGCTGCTCGGCCTGCCGCACGTGCCGGCGGCCCAGGTCCTCGGCACCAACAAGGCCGTCGCGATCGTGGGCACCTCGGGTGCGGCGGTGACCTTCCTGCGCAAAGCCCCGGTACGGGTGGGTCTTGCGGTGCGGATCGGGCTGATGGCGCTCGCCGGGTCGATGACGGGGGCGTTCTTCGCCGCCGGGATCAGCAGCGAGGTGCTCCGTCCGGTGATCATGGTCGTGCTGCTGGGGGTCGCGGCCTTCGTGATGCTGCGCCCGTCCTTCGGGGCGGCCGCGGGCGGCGGTACGGACCGGCCGGTCGCCCGGGCCCGGATCATCACGGCGATCGTGCTGGTCGGCGGCGGTATCGGCTTCTACGACGGGCTGTTCGGGCCGGGCACCGGCACCTTCCTGGTGCTGGCCCTGACCGCCGTGCTCCACCTCGACCTGGTGACCGCGTCGGCCACCGCGAAGATCGTCAACGTGTGCACCAACGCGGGGGCGCTGGCGATGTTCGCGTACCAGGGCACCGTGCTGTGGCAGCTCGCGGCCGTGATGGCGGTCTTCAACCTGGCGGGCGGGATGATCGGGGCGAAGATGGCGCTGAGCGGGGGGAGCGGCTTCGTCCGGGCGGTGCTGCTGACGGTGGTGTTCTCGCTGGTCGCCAAGCTCGGCTTCGACCAGTGGAACGCGTAGCGGCGCCAGGTGGTCAGCGCACGTCCGTGAGGTGCGCGTACGCCACCACGTTGCCCTGGTAGCCCGTCTCCTCGGAGAAGCCGCCGCCGCAGGTGATCAGCCGGAGCGCGGCGTGCGGAGCGTCGCCGTAGACGCGCTGGTCGGGGAAGTCGTCGTTGTCGTAGACCTCGATGGCGTCGATCGAGAACACGGCCGTGCGCCCGTCCCGGCGGTCCACCTCGACCCGGGTCCCCTTCGTCAGGGCGCCCAGGGCGTAGAAGACGGACGGGCCCTCCGCGTTGTCCACGTGGCCCGCGACGATCGCGGTGCCCCGCGCGCCGGGCGGGACGCCGTCCTCGTACCAGCCGGCGAGGTTGCGGTCCTCGTCCGGCGGTACGTCGAGGCTGCCGTCGGCGGCCAGCCCCAGCGGCGTCATCGGCGCGTCCACCTCGATGGTCGGAATGCGGATGCGGACCGGATCGGAGGGGTTCAGCGGCTCGGCGACCGGGGAGCCGGGCTGGAGCTGGGGTCCGGCGGCGAAGGCCTGGGCGCTGGAGGGCTGTGGCGGGATCAGCTGGCCGCCGGGCCCGTTCTGGATGAGCCAGATGCCGCACAGCACGGCGATGCCCACCAGCCAGCCCTTGGCCTTCTGCGCGCTCGGTGACACGGCGTCGTCCTCGGTCGGTGGTCCGGGCGGGCGGGACGCGCTCGGGGACGCGCCCCGCCCGGTCAGAGGGGAAGCGGCGGTTCAGCTTCCTGTGGCACCTTCGGAAGGGCCTCCCCGTGGCGCCCGCCGTTCCGTCGGCGCCTTCGGAAGGGCCTTCCCGCGGCGCCCTCGGATCAGCTTCCTTCGGCGCCCTCGGAGCGGCGGCGCAGCAGCCACAGTCCGCCGACTGCGGCCAGGCCGATCACGCCGACGCCGAGGGCGACCTGCGTGGAGTTCGGCTCGACGCTGCCGCCGACCCCGGTCCGCACATGGCCGGACGGGCGGTCGTGGATGGGCTTCTCGTGCTTGCCGCCGCCGATCACCTTGAGGTCGCCGACCGCGTCCTTGCCGTTGTCGCAGGAGACGACGATCTCGTAGACACCGGGCCGGGTGTCGTGCGGCACGGTGAACTGACCGACCACGACCTCCTTGTGGGTGCCGGGGCGCATCTCGAAGTCCCCGGCGTCCAGCTCGTTCGCGTCGCCGATGCCCGAGCCCTTCTTGCCGCAGGCGGTGGTGTTCACGGTGATGGTGGCGCCGGGGGGAGCGGTCGCCGGGGTGATCTCCAGGCGGCCGAAGTCACCCGCGTACGCGGACGGAGCGGCGGCGGTGAGACCGAACGCGATGACGGTGAACGCGGCACCGACGGTGCCGGTCACGAGGCGGGCAGGACTGCGCATGGGGATCCTCCGGGCAGACGGCGCGAGCGGGTGTGTCCTGCCCCGAGCCAACGGGGGCCCAGCTCGCCACGCCTCCTGACGTGGGGTCAGCTTTCACCCGTACGGACCGGCGCGGCACCCTTGCCGGAATGGATCACCGCAGGTCGTGGCGGTGCGACTGGGCCGTTCGGTCCGTGCTGCCGGGCCGGGTGCCGATCGGGTGAGGCGCGTACGCGGAGTGTGACGTAGATCACATGTATGACCTGGTGGGCCCCGGGCACACGCAAGACACCCCCCCACGGGACGGATCCCCGCCCCCCACGGCACC
>NZ_QWFA01000277.1 GCF_003501885.1 Streptomyces globisporus | reverse complement strand
CCCCGGGCGCGGTGGTCGCGGCCGGGGAAGGGCCGGGGGCGGGGGCCGAGTTCCCGCTGCTGGTGGACCGGCCGCTGGTGGGCGGCGAGCCGACCGCGTACGTCTGCCGCCACTTCGTCTGCGACGCGCCGACGACGGACGCGGGGGAGTTGGCGGGCAAGCTGGGCGGGTGACGCCCGCGGACAGCCGTGAGGGGCCGGTCGTCTCGTGCGACCGGCCCCTCGTCCGTAACCCGTGCGCGTCTATCCGTGCTGGTACGCCACCAGCGAGATGCCCACGTAGTGCGCGATGAACGCCGCCAGCGTCAGCGAGTGGAAGACCTCGTGGAAGCCGAACCAGCGCGGCGACGGGTTCGGCTTCTTGATGCCGTAGATCACGCCGCCCGCGCTGTAGAGCACCCCGCCGACGATCACCAGGACCAGGACCGCGATGCCGCCCGTCCGCATGAAGTCGGGCAGGAAGAAGACCGCCGCCCAGCCCATCGCGATGTAGCACGGGGTGTAGAGCCAGCGCGGTGCGCCGACCCAGAAGACGCGGAAGACGATGCCCGCCGCCGCGGCCGCCCAGACCGCCCACAGCAGGGGGCGGGCCGTCGACTCGGGGAGCAGGAGCAGGGTCAGCGGGGTGTAGGTGCCGGCGATGATCAGGAAGATGTATGTTCGCATGCCGCATGCTACCTACGCCACCGTAGGTAGCGGATACGGGGCGCAAATGAGTGGCGATGCTCACGTGTGAGGCCCCCTGGACAGATGGGCGGATCGGTCGGATGATCAAATGAGTGCAGTCGGCACCGGATGAGCGCCAGGGGATTTCGAAGGGTACGAAGCATCCGGGTCGCAGCCCCCACGGGGCCTACAGACAACTGACACCCTCAACGTAGGAGCGATCGTGGCGCGCGACATCGCGGCTCCCCTCACTGTCCCCACCCACCACCAGGAGCTCATCTCCTGGGTCGACGAGATCGCAGCCATCACCCAGCCGGACCGGGTGGTCTGGTGCGACGGCTCCGAGGCCGAGTACGAGCGCCTGTGCGGGGAGCTCGTCGCCAAGGGCACGTTCACCAAGCTGGACGAGGTCAAGCGGCCCAACTCGTACTACGCCGCCTCCGACCCCACCGACGTCGCCCGCGTCGAGGACCGCACGTTCATCTGCTCCAAGGAGGAGAAGGACGCGGGGCCGACCAACCACTGGAAGGACCCCGCGGAGATGCGGGAGATCTTCACCGGTGAGAACGGCGTCTTCCGCGGCTCCATGCGTGGCCGCACCATGTACGTCGTGCCCTTCTGCATGGGGCCCGTCGGCTCGCCGCTCTCCGCGATCGGCGTCGAGATCACCGACTCCGCGTACGTCGCCGTCGCCATGCGCACCATGACCCGCATGGGCCAGGCCGTCCTGGACGAGCTGGGCACCGACGGCTTCTTCGTGAAGGCCGTCCACACCCTCGGCGCCCCCCTGGCCGCGGGCGAGCAGGACGTCCCCTGGCCCTGCAACTCCACCAAGTACATCTCGCACTTCCCCGAGGACCGCGAGATCTGGTCGTACGGCTCCGGCTACGGCGGCAACGCCCTGCTCGGCAAGAAGTGCTACGCCCTGCGCATCGCCTCCGTCATGGCCCGCGACGAGGGCTGGCTCGCCGAGCACATGCTGATCCTCAAGCTCACGCCGCCGCGCGGGGAGTCGAAGTACGTCGCGGCCGCGTTCCCGTCCGCCTGCGGCAAGACCAACCTTGCCATGCTGGAGCCCACGATCCCCGGCTGGACCGTGGAGACCATCGGCGACGACATCGCCTGGATGCGGTTCGGCGAGGACGGCCGCCTCTACGCCATCAACCCCGAGGCCGGCTTCTTCGGCGTCGCGCCCGGCACCGGCGAGCACACCAACGCCAACGCCATGAAGACCATGTGGGGCAACTCCGTCTTCACCAACGTCGCGCTCACCGACGACGGCGACGTGTGGTGGGAGGGCATGACCGAGGAGGCGCCCGCGCACCTCACCGACTGGAAGGGCAACGACTGGACCCCCGAGTCCGCCACGCCCGCCGCCCACCCCAACGCCCGCTTCACCGTCCCCGCCGGACAGTGCCCGATCATCGCGCCCGAGTGGGAGGACCCCAAGGGCGTGCCGATCTCCGCGATCCTCTTCGGCGGCCGCCGCGCCTCCGCCGTCCCGCTGGTCACCGAGTCCTTCGACTGGCAGCACGGCGTCTTCCTCGGCGCCAACGTCGCCTCCGAGAAGACCGCCGCCGCCGAGGGCAAGGTCGGCGAGCTGCGCCGCGACCCGTTCGCCATGCTGCCGTTCTGCGGCTACAACATGGGCGACTACATGAACCACTGGGTCAAGGTCGGCGCCGACAAGGACCAGGCCAAGCTGCCGAAGATCTACTACGTGAACTGGTTCCGCAAGAACGAGGCCGGCAAGTTCGTCTGGCCCGGCTTCGGCGAGAACAGCCGCGTCCTGAAGTGGATCGTGGAGCGCCTGGAGGGCACGGCCGAGGGCGTCGAGTCCCCGATCGGCATCCTGCCGGCCAAGGGTGCGCTGGACACCGAGGGGCTGGACCTCTCCGAGGCCGACCTCGACTTCCTCCTCACCGTCGACAAGAAGGTCTGGCGCGAGGAGGCCGCCCTGGTCCCCGAGCACCTCAACACCTTCGGCGACCACACGCCCAAGGAGCTGTGGGACGAGTACCACGCGCTCGTCGAGCGCCTGGGCTGAACCCGGCACTCCCCGCGGACCCCGCGGCCGGGTCCATCGGACATCCGCCCTGACCTGTGGGGCCGAACGATCCGCCGCGGTACGGGGCCCGTCGTCACCGACGGCCCCGGAGGGCCGGTCCCCGACCAAGGACACCCCTCCCGGCCCCCGGAACCCCCTCACGGTTCCGGGGGCCGCCCCGTTTTACGCAGAACGTCCATGCATCGCCGTATGCTTGCACACGGGATCTTCACTCTTGTTGACTCGGCCTTCACAAGGCGGCCCGCTCGTCGTCAGGCCGCGAAGAGTCCGTGGGGGGACCTCAGTTGAAGATTTCTCGGCATTGCCTACGTACGGCGGCGGCTCTGACCGTGCTGGCTCTCGGCACCGCGGGCCTGACCGCCGTCGCCGCTCCGGTGGCGGTGGCGGCGACGGGGGAGCAGGTGGCCAAGCTCCCGGTCTCCTCCTATTCGGCCGTCGTCGTCGACTCGGTCCACCAGCGCGTCTACATCACCGACGACGCCCGGTCCCGCAGCGCGGGCCGGGTCCTTGTCTACAACTTCCAGGGCGAGTACACCGGTTCGCTCGCCACCGACACCTCGCCCTCGGGGATGGCGCTCAGCACGGACGCCTCCAAGCTCTACGTGTCGCAGTCGAACGGCATCCTCTCCTTCGACACGCAGACGCAGACCCGCACCGGTCAGGCGTACGCCGCCTACGTCGTGGAATGCCCGCGCGATGTGGCCTTCGCCGGTGGGAAGCAGTGGTACACCGAGGCCCCGGCCAGCAGCGACTGCGACACGCGGAACAGCCGGCTGTACACGGCCGAGGGCACGGGAGTCGGCTACACCGGCTGGAACGACTACGGGCGGCTGCGTCTGTGGAGCGGCCCCGAAGCTCCCGGCCGCCTCGTCATGGGCCAGTCGCGTACCGCGGGAGTCGCCGATCCCTTCCTCACCGCCTTCGACGCGACCGGCAGCACGCTCGTACGTGGACCCGAGCGCCGGTTCGCGGGCAGCGACGGCAAGGGCGCGCTGGACCTGAAGGACGTCGCGCAGTCCTCCGACGGTACGCGGATCGCCGTGGCCGACGCCGCCGCGGGCACCCGGCTGCTGGACGCCGCCGACCTGTCCGACGCCCCGGTGCAGTACCAGCCGCTGCCCGACGGTGCCACGGCTTCGGCCGTCGCCTTCAGCGGCGACGGGAAGTACCTCGCGCGGGGGGCCGCCGCCACCGGGAGCACCGCCGACCTGCTGGTGCAGGCGGCCGACCCGGCGGACCGCACGGCCCCGCTGGAGTTCGCCTTCGACGGGGCACTGGAAGGCAACCGGGTCGCTCCACGCGGCCTCGGGTGGTCCGCGGACGGCTCGCGCCTCTTCGCCGTCACCACCAACGTGCCGGGTACGGAGTACTGGCTGCACGTCATCCAGCCCCCGGCCGTGCAGCACGACTCCCGCTTCACCGGGGTGCTCGGTACCACCCCGGGGCAGCCGGTCGTCGGTGAACCCCTCGGCATCCGGGGGCGGCTGGAGCTCGACGGCCCCGCTCCCGCCGAGCCGGTGAAGGTCTCCGCGGTGCGAAGCGACGCGAACGGCGACCGCAGGCTCGCCGCCGTCGAGGTCGACGCGGACGGCTCGTTCACGGTCCTGGACGTGCCCGCGCTCGTCGGCGAGGCCACGTACACCGTCTCCTTCACCGGAGACCTGACCCACCGTCCGGCCCAGGACGTCACCCTCACCGTCTCCGTCGCCAAGGCGCCGACCGCGCTCGCACTGACCGCTCCGGCCGAGGGTGTGAAGGGCCAGGGGCTGGAGATCACCGGCAGGCTGACCTGGCAGGGCCGCGCCCTCCCGGCCGGGGTCACGCTGTCCGTGGAGCGCGCCGACAAGAAGGGGACCGGTGTCCTGACGTCGGCGGCGGTCGCGGCCGACGGCACGTTCCGGATCAACGACCTGCCGCGGGTGAACGGCCAGGTCACGTACACGGTCGGCTACGCGGGCGACGAGCTGCACAGCGGCTCGACGGCGTCGGCGACCGTGCGGGTCCGCAAGACCGGCTGACCCGGGCTCCCGCCGCGCGTCGTCCGCGAGGCCGTCCGCGTGGCTGCCGGGGCCGGGCCTCCGTACGGGGTCGGCCGGCTGTGCGGGGCTCGACGGCCGGCTCGTGGCACCCGGTCCGCACGCCTCCGAGGCGCGCGGACCGGGGCCGTCAGTGGGCGCCGACCAGCTGCCCGGGGGAGGCCGGGGCGGCGAGGGCGGCGAGCGCCGCGGTGTGGGCGTCCATCCGCTCGGCGGAGAGGATGGCGGCGGTCGTGTCGGCGCGGGAGGCGGCCACCAGCAGGGCGCGGCCCGCGAGGGCGTGGGCGCGGCGGTGGAGGTCCGCGGGGGCGGCGGCGGTCAGGCCCGCGTGCCGGGCGGGCGGGGCGCCGCGCAGCCGGGCCACCTGCTCGGCGATACGGTCGCCCGCCGTGCGCAGGCCCAGCTCGTCGGTGACTGCGAGGAGGGCGGCCAGATGCCCGGCGAGCTGGATGTCCAGCTCCTCCTCGCGGCTGCGGCGCGGAAAGACCGCGTCGTCGGCCGGGGTGTGGACCGAGGGGCTGCGGATCGGCTCGTACATGGATGGCCTCCCGAGGGTGCGTGTCACCATCCTACATTGGAACGAGTCTAAAGTTGTCAGCGATCCGGAAGTGTGATCGGTGCACGGCTGTCCGTGACCGCCCATGGCACGCCGCCCGGCTGCGGTTGTCCGTACGCCTCACACCCCCGGCCCCGGCTACGGCTGCCCGTAACCGTCCAGGAACGTGCCGATCCGGGTCGCCGCGTCGGTCAGGTCCTCGACCGTCGGCAGCGTGACGATCCGGAAGTGATCGGGCTCGGGCCAGTTGAAACCGGTGCCCTGTACGACCATGATCTTCTCGGCCCGCAGCAGGTCCAGCACCATCTGCCGGTCGTCCTTGATCTTGTAGACCTTGGGGTCGAGCCGGGGGAAGAGATACAGCGCCCCCTTCGGCTTCACGCAGGTCACCCCGGGGATCGAGGTCAGCAGGTCGTACGCCGTGTTCCGCTGCTCCAGGATCCGGCCGCCCGGCAGCACCAGGTCCTCGATCGACTGCCGTCCGCCGAGCGCGGTGGCCACCGCGTGCTGCGAGGGCATGTTGGCGCAGAGCCGCATGTTGGCGAGGATCGTCAGCCCCTCGATGTACGAGGTGGCGTGCGCCTTCGGTCCGCAGACGGCCATCCAGCCGGAGCGGTAGCCGGCCACCCGGTAGTTCTTGGAGAGCCCGTTGAAGGTCAGCACCATCAGGTCTGGGGCCAGGGCCGCCGTCGGGGTGTGGGTCGCGCCGTCGTAGAGGATCCGGTCGTAGATCTCGTCCGAGCAGACGATCAGGTTGTGCCGCCGGGCGATCTCGGTGAGACCGCGCAGCATCTCGTCGTCGTACACCGCACCGGTCGGATTGTTCGGGTTGATGATCACCAGGGCCTTGGTGCGGTCGGTGATCTTCCGCTCGATGTCGGCGAGGTCCGGCATCCAGTCGGCCTGCTCGTCGCACCGGTAGTGCACGGCCGTCCCGCCCGCCAGCGAGACCGAGGCGGTCCACAGCGGATAGTCGGGAGCCGGTACGAGCACCTCGTCGCCGTCGTCCAGCAGCGCCTGCATCGACATCTGGATCAGCTCGGAGACGCCGTTGCCCAGGTAGATGTCCTCGACGTCGAGCTCGATGCCCTTGGTCTGGTAGTGCTGCATCACCGCACGGCGCGCGGACAGCAGGCCCTTCGCGTCGCCGTATCCGTGCGCGCCCGCGACGTTGCGCAGGATGTCCTCGAGGATCTCCGGCGGGCACTCGAACCCGAACGCGGCCGGGTTGCCCGTGTTCAGCTTGAGGATGCGCTGACCGGCCGCTTCCAGCCGCATCGCCTCCTCCAGCACGGGGCCCCGGATCTCGTAACAGACGTTGGCGAGCTTCGTCGACTGGATGACCTGCATGTCCGCGAGCTTACGGCGGCGTTTCGCGAGGTGCGCGGGGATTGCTCCCGGCGTACTCCCTCCGGGGCCCGCCCCCGGCCCGCCCCGTCTTCCAT
>NZ_QWFA01000276.1 GCF_003501885.1 Streptomyces globisporus | reverse complement strand
GGGGACTCTCCTGTCGCTCACCACCGCCACCGCTGCCCGGCAGAGCACCCCCGCCCCCCGCTGGGACCAGGCGTACGCCGTCCTGCGCATCCCCCGGATCGGGCTCACCGCCCCTGTCGCCGAGGGCACCAGCAAGGGCGGGGTGCTCGACCGGGGGTACGTCGGGCACTACACCCGTACCGCGCAGGCCGGGCAGGCCGGGAACTTCGCGCTCGCCGGGCACCGCAACACCCACGGCGAGCCCTTCCGGCGCATCGACCGGCTGCGCAGCGGTGACCGGATCACCGTCGAGACCCGCGACGCCGTCTACACGTACACCGTCGGGAAACGCCTCGCCCGGACCGCGCCCTCCGACAGCGGGGTCATCGCGCCCGTGCCGCGCAGCAACATCACCACCACCGTCGGCTACAGCGAGCCCGGCCACTACCTCACCCTCACCACGTGCACCCCCGAGTTCAGCTCCCGCTACCGGCTCGTCGTCTGGGGGCAGCTCACCTCGATGCGGCCCCGCTGAAGGACCTGGGAACCCCGAAGGCCGCCCCGATCATCGTGTATAACGAAAGAGTGCCGTTCACTCCGATGGGCGGCACCTCGCAGAAGCGGTACGAGGAATCGTCCAGGGAACCGGAGGTGCACATCGTGCGGGACGCCAACGCCCTGCGCCGCGCCTTCGCCCGGCTGCTCCGGCCCGCCGGGCTCCTCCTCCTCTTCCTCACCGAGATCCTCCTCGCCGAGGGCGGCAGCCTCTCCGCCGCCGTCGCGCTCGCCGCCACCGCAGCGGCCGGTTCCGCGCTCCTCGCCTGCGCCGTCATCAGCGCCCGCTGCGCGCCCCCGGTGCCCCGCACCCGGGTCCGTACCGCCATCAGGGACCGGGAGCGGCGCACCGCCTTCCTCCCGCAACGCGACCCCGACGCCCGAGGTCGCACCAGGCCCCGGGCACCCGGGCACGCCCTCCTGACGGCCGCCGCGTAGCGCACCACCGCACCACCTTCCGTAACTGCGGTGCGCCCCCGCGCCGGTCGTCCTGCCGCCGAGCAACCACCCCGTACCTCGTCGCCTTCTGCGCAGGTACCTCCCGGCACGACGAGACCCCCGGAGGGCTCACCCATGTCCGCCTTCATGTCCGCTTTCGCGAGCCTGGTCGGCTCCCTCGCCGATCTGCTGCAGCCGCTCTTCCAGACCGCGTCCACCGCCGCCGCGATCATCCTGTTCACCGCGCTCGTCCGGCTCGCCGTCCACCCGCTCTCGCGGGCCGCCGCGCGCGGGCAGAAGGCCCGCAGCCGGCTCCAGCCGCAGATCGCCGAGCTCCGGAAGAAGCACGGCAGGAATCCCGAGCGGATGCAGAAGGCGATCATGGAGCTGCACGCCGCCGAGAAGGTGTCGCCGCTCTCCGGCTGCCTGCCGAGCCTGCTCCAGATGCCCGCGTTTTTCCTGCTCTACCACCTGTTCTCCAGCAGCTCGATCGGCGGCGAGCCCAACGCGCTGCTCAGCCACGACCTGCTCGGCGCACCGCTCGGCGGGCGCTGGCACGACGCGCTCGCGCACGGCGGGCTGTTCGGCGGGCAGGGGCTGGTCTACCTGGGGCTCTTCGTGGTCGTCGCCGCCGTCGCCGCGTTCAACTACGGACGCACCAAGCGGCAGATGGCCGCCAACCCGATGACGCCCGCCGCCGGCCCTGACGGACAGCCCGTGCCCGGGATGGGCGCGATGACCAAGCTCATGCCGCTGCTGTCCTTCTTCACCCTGATCACCGTGGCCGTCGTCCCCCTGGCCGCCGCTCTCTACGTCGTCACCACGACCACCTGGACCGCCGTCGAGCGGGCCTGGCTCTACCGCGACATGCCCCTCGCCGGTGGCGCCATGGCCACCGCGGCGTAGTCCGCGCGGCCGATGCGCCGGTCCAGTGTGTGAACGAGGTATTGCGGAGTGATCCGATCTCTTGGACGATCGGCCAAGTCCCTCGGCGGCCGCACCCCGCCGGCGGGCTCTCCACCTCGATCAAGAGGAGTTGGACCGTTGAAGCTGCTTCGAGTCGGTACGGCGGGCGCCGAGCGTCCCGCACTTCTCGACCACGACGGGACTCTGCGTGATCTGTCGGGAATCGTCCCCGACATCGACGGCGATCTGCTCGCCGACGCCTCCGCGCTCGCCCGCGTACGGGCGGCCGCCGAGACCCCAGGCCTGCTGCCCGCCCTGGACGCGACAGGGCTGCGGATCGGGCCGCCGCTGGGGCGCATCGGCAAGATCGTGTGCATCGGGCTGAACTACCACGACCACGCCGCCGAGACCGGGGCGGCCATTCCGGACGAGCCGATCCTGTTCTTCAAGGCCCCTGACACCGTCGTCGGGCCCGACGACACCGTCCTCGTACCGCGCGGCAGCCGCAAGACCGACTGGGAGGTCGAGCTCGCCGTCGTCATCGGCCGTACCGCCCGCTACCTGGGCTCCGCCGAGGAGGGGCTCGCCCATGTCGCCGGATACGCCACCGCCCACGACGTCTCCGAGCGCGAGTTCCAGATCGAGCGCGGCGGCACCTGGGACAAGGGCAAGAACTGCGAGACGTTCAACCCGCTGGGCCCCTGGCTGGTCACCGCCGACGAGGTCGACGACCCGCAGGCCCTGCCGCTGCGCCTCTGGGTCAACGGCGAGCTGAAGCAGAACGGCACCACGGCCGAGCAGATCTTCCCGGTCGGCGAGGTCGTCCGCTACCTCAGCCACTTCATGACCCTCTACCCGGGCGACATCATCAACACCGGGACGCCCGCCGGGGTCGCCATGGGGCAGCCCGAGCCCAAGCCCTATCTGAAGGCGGGCGATGTGGTGGAGTTGGAGGTGGAGGGGCTCGGCCGGCAGCGGCAGGAACTGAAGGACGCGTAGCCGGAGGGAGGGGGTGTCGTCGCTGTACGTGTACGTGACGACGCCCCCTCCCCGTACGGCCGGCTCAGGCCTCCGGCGTCGCCGCGAACTGCTCCAGCGCCTCGACCACCATCGCGTGGTCCTCGGCCTGCGGCAGGCCGGACACCGTGACCGTGCCGATCACGCCCGCGCCCTCCACCGCGATCGGGAACGAACCGCCGTGCGCTGCGTACGTGTCCGGGTCCAGGCGGGACGATTCCTCGAACGTCGTGCCCTTCGCGCGGAACCGGGTGCCGACCAGGTACGAACTCTCGCCGTACCGCTCGACCACCTTGCGCTTGCGGTCGATCCACGCGTCGTTGTCCGCGCTCGAACCCGGCAGCGCCGCGTGGAAGAGCTGCTGCGCCCCGCGCCGGATGTCGATCGCGACCGGTGCGTGCCGTTCCCGCGCCAGCCCGACCAGCAGGCTGCCCAGCGCGAACGCGTCGTCGTAGGAGAAGTGCGGGAGGGTGAGCCGGCGCTCCTGGGCGATCAGCTCGGAGATGGTGGGGGAGGTGGTGGTCATGCGCGCCGCTCCTCTGCGTCGTGGTGCGGTTCGTCGTGGTGGGGGAGGAGGATGACCGAGACGCCTTCGCGCGCCGAGCGGCGGGCGGCCTCCAGGACGTCCAGGGCCGCGGCCGCCTGGAGTGCGGTGACCGGGTTGTCGCCGGTGCCACGGATCGCCGCGGCGACGGCGGCGTAGTACGCGGGGTAGTCGCCGGGCAGCGTACGGACGGGGGTGCCGCCGCCGGTCAGCGGGGACTCGCCGGAGCCGATGCGGCCCCACAGCTCCTCCACCTCCTCGCCCCACGGCCGGCCGGCCACCGGGCGCAGCCCCTCGCGCAGGGCCGCCTCCTGCGGGTCCAGGCCGTACTTCACATAGCCCGCCGCCGAGCCGAGCACGCGAAAGCGGGGGCCGAGCTGGGCCGTGGTGGCGCTGACGTAGAGATGCGAGCGGACCCCGTTCTCGTGCGTGATCGCGATGAACGTGTCGTCGTCCGCCGCCGCACCGGGACGCCGTACATCGGACTCGGCGTACACCTGCACAGCTGCTCCGAAGAGCACCAGCGCCTGGTCGACGACATGGCTGCCCAGGTCGTACAGCAGACCGCCGATCTCGTCCGGGTCACCCGACTCGCGCCAGCCGCCCTTCAGCTGCGGCCGCCAGCGCTCGAACCGGGACTCGAAGCGCTGCACCTCGCCCAGCTCGCCGTCGGCGATCAGCGCGGCCAGGGTGCGGAAGTCGTTGTCCCAGCGGCGGTTCTGGAAGACCGAGAGCAGCAGCCCGCGCTCCTCGGCGAGGGCCGCCAGCTCGCGCGCCTCGGCGGCGGTCCCGGCGATCGGCTTGTCCACGACGACGGGGAGACCGGCCTTCAGCGCGGCCGTCGCCAGCGGGACGTGCGTCTTGTTCGGGGAGGCGATCACGACCAGGTCCAGCTCGTCCGCGCGCTCCCACAGCTCGTCCGGCGAGGCGGCGAACCGGACGTCGCCGAACGCGGCACGGGCCTCCGCCCGGCGCTCCTCGTTCGACGTGACGACCGTGTCGAGGACCAGGCCGTCGGTCGCGGAGACCAGCGGGGCGTGGAAGACGGAGCCGGCCAGGCCGTAGCCGACGAGAGCGACGCGGAGAGGGGCGTCGGAGGCGTAGGGGGTCATGCGATCCACTTAAGCAACGCTGTTGCCAAAGTGCAAGCGACCGGCACAATGGGGCGGTGAAGAGGAGTGAGCCGTGAACGGGAGCCGGACGAAAACCCAGGCCGGGGTCAACCTGCCTGCCTTGCGCCACCACAACGCCGCGCTGGTGCTGGACCTGCTGCGCGCGGCGGGGACGGAGGGCATCAGCCGACTGGAGCTCGCCGAGGGCACCGGCCTCACCCCGCAGGCCGTCAGCAAGATCACCGCCCGCCTGCGGGAGGACGGGCTCGCCGTCGGCGCGGGCCTGCGCCCCTCGACCGGCGGCAAGCCGCGCACGGTGCTGCGGCTGGTCCCCGACGCCCAGTTCGCCGTCGGCCTGCACCTCGACCGCGACGGGCTCACCGCCGTCCTCGTCGACCTCGCGGGCCGGCCGGTCGCGGTCACCACCGCACCCCTCGACCTCGGCGCCCCGGCGGAGCAGGTCCTCGCGGACGCGGCCGACGCCGTACGGGACCTGAGCGCGGCCGAACCGCGCAAGCCGGTGCTCGGGGTGGGCGTCGCGGCGCCCGGCCCGCTCGACCACCGGGACGGCGTGCTGCACCGGGTCACCGGCTTCCCGCAGTGGGACGGGTACCCGCTGCGCGCCGCCCTCGCCGAGCGGACCGGGCTGCCGGTGGTCCTGGACAAGGACACCAACGCCGCCGCCCTCGCCCTCGCTCTCGGCGGCGCGGGCGGCGGCGACTTCGCCTACCTCCACCTCGGTACGGGTCTTGGCGCGGGCCTGGTCCTCGGCGGCGAGGTGCACCGGGGGGCGCGGACGGGGGCCGGTGAGTTCGGGCACCAGACCCTCCAGCTGGACGGCCCGCTGTGCGGCTGCGGCGGGCGCGGCTGCATCGAGGCCCTGTGCCTGGCCGCCGAAGCGCGCGGCGACCGGGGCGAGGCGGCCCGGGTCCTGGGCACGGGCGCGGCGAACCTGGTCGGCCTGCTCGACATCGACCGGGTGGTCCTGGGTGGCCGGACGGTGGCCGCCGACGAGGACGCGTACGTCCGGGGCGTCCGGGCCGTGATCGAGGAGCGGGCCGCCCGGGGCGGGGCGGGCGCGGGTGTGACCGTCACGGTCGCCGGGGGCGGGGACCGGCCGGTCGCGGAGGGTGCGGCAC
>NZ_QWFA01000275.1 GCF_003501885.1 Streptomyces globisporus | reverse complement strand
TCAGGGTCCGAGGGGCCCGCCCGGGCGGGGAAGCCCGAGGAGGAGCAGGAGCTGCGTGAGCGGTCCGCCGAGTTCCGCCGGTTCACCGAGATGGACCTGCGCTCCGGCAAGCGCGACGACGCCCTCGCCGTCGTCCGTACCCTGGACGCCCTCTCGCCCGCCGCGGGCGGCGGGGCCGTCCTCGCCCTCACCGGCGACGAGTGCCTCAACTGGCTCCGCTCCCTCAACGACCTGCGCCTGACCATCGGCGCCCGGCTGGAGGTCTCCGACGAGGACCAGGGCGAGGAGGGCTCGCTCTACCGGCTCCCCGACAGCGATCCGCGCAAGCCCATGGTGATGGCCTACCTCTGGCTCGGCGCCCTCCAGGAATCCCTGGTCGAGACCCTCATGCCGTAGGCAGCCTCCGGAAGCCACGGGCCCCCGCCACGCTGTGGCGGGGGCCCGTCGTTCGCTCAACGGACGCTCAGATCCGAGTAATGATCCCACCAAGTCATTCGGGTCATTCGTTCCGGGTGGGGATTTATGTCCCCTTCTGCCTGTGGTGTGCACCACAGAATGTCCCACGGTGTCCTGTGACGGCCGTGATAAATCTTCACGACCGCCCGGGGACGCCACCCCTGTCTCCCGGGGGCGCTACACACCGGCCGAACGCCGGTCGCACTCCATCCATATCCGGGGGGATCAGGACCTGATCCGCAGCCTTGTACGGCGCGGATCAGCGTGGAGAAAGGCGCACCACCATGACATCGGCGCACGTCGACGAGGGACAGGTCGACAAGGGTCAGCCCGGCGGAAACGCCGGGGACGCCGGAACCGGTGGCGAGGGATACCAGCGCGGTCTGGGAGCTCGCCAGATTCAGATGATCGCCATCGGCGGAGCCATCGGCACCGGGCTCTTCCTCGGCGCGGGCAAAGCCATCGACCGGGCCGGGCCCAGCCTCATTCTGGCCTACGTCATCGCAGGTCTGGTCATCTTCTTCATCATGCGGGCGCTGGGCGAGCTGCTCATGTACCGCCCCGTCTCGGGTTCCTTCTCGGAGTACGCCCGCGAATTCATCAGCCCGTTCTTCGGATTCGTCACCGGCTGGACCTACTGGCTCTTCTGGGTGGTCACCGGAATCACCGAAGTCACCGCCGCCGCCACCTATATGACGTACTGGTGGAACATTCCGCAGTGGCTGTCCGCCCTGGTGTTCACCGTCATTCTCTACGGCGCCAACCTGATCTCCGTGAAGCTCTTCGGTGAGCTGGAGTTCTGGTTCTCCATGGTCAAGGTCACCGCCATCATCGGCATGATCCTGATCTGCGCGGGCGTCCTCACCATCGGCTTCTCCGACGCCGGCGACACCGCGACCGTCTCCAACCTCTGGAACGACGGCGGATTCTTCCCCAACGGCATCACCGGCACCCTCATGACGCTCCAGATCGTCATGTTCGCCTTCCTCGCCGTGGAACTCGTCGGCGTCACCGCCGGGGAGTCCAAGGACCCCAAGACCGTGCTGCCCAAGGCCATCAACACCGTGCCGTGGCGCATCGCCGTCTTCTACGTCGGCGCGCTGATCATGATCCTCTCGGTCGTGCCGTGGTCCACCTTCAAGCCCGGCGTCTCCCCGTTCGTGAAGGCCTTCGAGGAGATGGGGCTCGGCGTCGGCGCCGCCATCGTCAACTTCGTCGTCCTCACCGCGGCGCTCTCCTCCTGCAACTCCGGCATGTACTCCACCGGCCGCATGCTCCGCGACCTCGCCCTCAACGGCCAGGGGCCCCGCGCCTTCACCAAGCTGACGAAGAACGGCCTGCCGCTGGTGGGCACCACGTTCTCCGCCGCCCTGATGCTCGTCGGCGTGTGGATCAACTACCAGTGGCCGGGCGAGGCGTTCAACTACGTCGTCTCCTTCGCGACCATCTCCGGCATGTGGGCCTGGATCATGATCCTGATCAGCCAGATCCGTTACCGCCGCAAGGCCGACGCCGGTCTCCTGCCGCAGTCCTCGTTCAGGGCCCCGGGCGCCCCGTTCACCAGCTGGTTCGCGCTCTGCTTCATCGGCATGGTCATCGTGATGATGGCGATCGACAAGGACGCCCGGATCTCGCTCTACTGCGCACCGCTGTGGGCGCTCATCCTCTTCGTCTCCTACCGGGTGCTCCAGTCGCGCGCTCCGGAGCCGGAGAAGGCCACGACCGGGACCCGCTGAGCCGGGCTCCCGGGGTCCGCCCCCGGGAGCCTCATCGACCCCGAGGGCGGGCCCCACGACCACCCTCCTCCCGGACCGCCCGGCCGCCCCAAAGGCCGACGGCGTCCAGCATGCGGCCCCCTGCGTACCACCCACCGGTACGCAGGGGGCCGCCTGCTTATCCTGGCGCCATGCTGACCATCACCCAGACGCTCTACGACCAGATCGTCGCCCACTCCCGCGCCGACCACCCCGACGAGGCGTGCGGAGTGGTCGCGGGCCCGGCCGGGACGGACCGCCCCGAGCGCTTCATCCCGATGCTCAACGCCGCCCGCTCGCCCACGTTCTACGAGTTCGACTCCGCCGACCTCCTCAAGCTCTACCGCGAGATGGACGACCGCGACGAGGAACCCGTGATCGTCTACCACTCGCACACGGCGACCGAGGCCTACCCCTCCCGCACCGACGTCACGTACGCCAACGAGCCTGGCGCCCACTACGTCCTGGTCTCCACCGCCGACACCGACGGCTCGGGCCCCTTCCAGTTCCGCTCGTACCGCATCGTGGACGGCGAGATCACCGAGGAAGACGTGCAGGTCGTCGACGCGTACTGAGCCCCCGGGTACCGCGCGGAGCCCCCGAACCGGTCTGGCACACTGCACCCCAACCCATCAAGGCGGCAGGAACCAGGAAGCCGGTGCGAATCCGGCACGGTCCCGCCACTGTGACCGGGCCCCCTCCCGTACGGCTTCCGTGCCGGAGGGCGGCCCGGAAGCCAGGAACTGGCCCGCCGCCTTCTCGCATCGACCAGGGGACGCGGAAATCCCCCGGAGAGGCCCCGCCATGTCCCGGCGCACCCCTGCGCTCATAGCCGCCGCCGTGCTGCTCCCGCTCGCCCTCACCGCCTGCTCCTCCTCCGCCGGCGACGCCGCCACCGGGGACAAGGCGTCGGCGACGAGCGAAGGCTTCCCGTACACCGTCAAGAACTGCGGTGTCACCACGACGTACAAGGCCCCGCCGAAGCGCGTCGTCACCATGAACCAGCACGTCACCGAGATCATGCTGGAACTGGGCCTGAAGAAGTCCCTCGTCGGCACCGCCTACCTCGACGACAAGGTCCTGCCGAAGTACGCCAAGGACTACGCCTCCGTCCCGGTCCTCGCCAAGGAGTACCCCTCCTACGAGCAGGTCCTCGCCGCCAACCCCGACTTCGTCTACGGCGGCTACGCCAGCGCCTTCACCGCGGGCGACGGCCGCGGCCGCGAGGCGTTCGAGAAGTCCGGCATCGAGACCCGCCTCAACACCGAGAGCTGCACCGAGGGCGACCAGCCCATGGACACCCTCTACGAGGAGATCCGCGAGGTCGGCCGCACCTTCGGCATCAGCGACCGCGCCGAGGCCTGGATCACTCAGGCCAAGGCCGACAACGCCGCCACCGCGAAGAAGCTGGCCGACCTGAAGCCCGTCTCCGTCTTCGTCTACGACAGCGGCGACAAGACCGCCTTCACCGCGGGCGGCGAGGGCATCGGCAACGAGCTGATCGAACGGGCCGGCGGCACCAACGTCTTCGCCGACCTCGACAAGCCCTTCGGCGACGCCTCCTGGGAGAACGTCGTCGACCGCAAGCCCGAAGTCATCGTGATCTACGACTACGGCGCCACCACCGTCGAACAGAAGAAGAAGCGCCTCCTCACCGACCCGGCCCTCGCCGACGTCCCCGCCATCGAGAACAAGCGCTTCGCCGTCATGCCGCTGTCCGACGCGGTCCTCGGCGTCCGCGTCCCCGCCGCCGTCGACAAGCTCGCGGCCCAGCTCCACCCGGAGGCGGTCAAGGCGGCCACCACCCCGTGACCTGCCGCGCCTCCGCACCGCGGCGGCCGCTCGGTCACGTCCTGGTCCTCGGCGTCCTCGCCGCGCTCCTGGCCGTCGCCGTGCTGGCCGCCCTCGCCCTCGGCTCCGTCCGCATCCCGCCCGGCCAGGTGCTCGACATCCTGACCGGGCGGGCGGAGGCGAGCCCGTTCCGCACGATCGTCCTGGACGTACGGCTGCCCCGGGTCCTGCTCGGCATCGTCGTCGGCGCCGGACTGGCCGTCATCGGCACCGTCCTCCAGGCCCTCGTCCGCAACCAGCTCGCCGACCCGTTCCTCCTCGGCGTCTCCTCCGGAGCCTCCACCGGCGCGGTCCTGGTCATCGTCCTCGGTATCGGCGCGTCCTTCGCCACCACCGTCACGATCCCCGCCGCCGCCTTCGCGGGCGCCCTGCTCTCCCTGCTGCTCGTCTACACCCTGGCGCGCGGCGGGGGCGGCATCACCACCAACCGGCTCGTCCTCGCCGGGGTCGCCGTCTCCTACGTCCTCTCCGCCCTGACCAGCCTGATCCTGGTCACCTCCGCCCGCGCCGACCACCTCCAGGAAGTCCTCTACTGGACCCTCGGCGGCCTCGGCGCGGCCCGCTGGGACATGCTCGCGCTGCCCGCGATCACCCTGGTCGCGGGCACGGCCGTGCTCCTCACCCTGGCCCGCCCGCTCGACCTGCTCCTGGTGGGGGAGGAGGGCGCGACCGTCCTCGGCCTCGACACCGCCCGCTTCCGGGCCGCCGTCTTCGTCCTCGCGTCCCTGATGACCGGGGTGCTCGTCGCGTACAGCGGGGCGATCGGCTTCGTCGGTCTGATGGTCCCGCACATGGCCCGGATGGCGGTCGGCGCCGCCCACCGCGCACTCCTCCCGGTCGTCGCGCTCGGCGGCGCGGTGTTCCTGGTCCTCGCGGACCTGGCCGCCCGGACGCTCGCAGCCCCGCAGGACATCCCGGTCGGGGTGCTCACGGCCCTGACCGGCGGCCCGTTCTTCCTCTGGATGCTGCGGCGCAGGCCCGAAGGAGCACCGGCATGAGGCACGTACGTCCGAGCCGGGGGAGCACCGGCACGACGAAGCCACGTCCCGAGGGAGCCCGCCCGTGACCACCCTGCGCACCGAAGGCCTCTCGTACGGGACCGGCGAGGGCCGCCATCTCGTCCACGCCGTCGACCTCACCGCCGCCGACGGCGAGACCGTCGGTCTCGTCGGCCCCAACGGCAGCGGCAAGACCACCCTCCTGCGCTGCGTCTACGGCACCCTGCGCCCCACCCACGGCCGGGTCCTCCTCGACGGCGACGACCTCGCCACCCTCCCCGTGAAGGCCCGCGCCCAGCGCATCGCCACCGTTCCGCAGGACGGCCACGCCGGATTCGAGCTCACTGTCGGTCAGGTCGTCGCGATGGGCCGCGCCCCGCACAAGCGGTTCTGGGAGGCCGACACCGCCGCCGACACCACCCTGGTCACCGAGGCCCTCGACCGGGTCGGGATCGCCGCGCTCGAACCCCGTGCGTTCGCCTCCCTCTCCGGCGGCGAACGCCAGCGGGCCCTGGTCGCCCGCGCCCTGGTCCAGCAGCCCTCGCTCGTCGTCCTGGACGAGCCGACCAACCACCTGGACATCCGCTACCAGCTGGAGATCCTCTCCCTGGTCCGCGACCTGGGCACCACCAACCTCCTCGCCCTGCACGACCTGAACCTCGCCGCCTACTACTGCGACCGCCTCTACGTCCTCAAGGACGGCCGGGTCGTCGCCTCCGGCACCCCGGAAGAGGTCCTCACGGCCGAACTGCTCGGCGAGGTGTACGGCGTCGCCGCCGAGGTGAGCGCCCACCCGAAGACCGGCGCGCCCACGGTCGTCTACCTCCCGGAGGGACAGGGCAGCCGAACTCTGTCCACATAGCGAACGATCACCATCCACCATGTGGGATCACACTCGGGTTTCCGCACAGGGAATCGATACGATGCCCGCATGGTTCCCCATGACGTGAGCAACAAGACGCCGGGCACGCTGCTCGTCGCGCGGCTGCACGTCGACCTGTGCAGGCTGGCGAGCGCGATCTGTCCCGGCCGCAGCCTGCCCGTGAGCCGCCCGGCCTGAGCCGCGGTCCGCGCGCCCACCCATACGCACCACCCCCCGCGCGGGGGCAGAAACGCGCGCCCCACGCCACCTCTCCGCTTTCGACAGGAGCCCACGCCATGGCCATCGAGGTCCGCATCCCGACCATCCTCCGCACCTACACCGACGGCGCGAAGGCCGTGGAAGGCACCGGGGACACCCTCGCCGACCTCTTCGCCGACCTGGAGAGCCGCCACACCGGCATCCGTGAGCGCATCGTCGACGGCGAGCAGCTCCGCCGCTTCGTGAACGTCTACCTCAACGACGAGGACGTCCGCTTCCTCGACGGCATCTCGACCAAGCTCAGCGACGGCGACAACGTCACGATCCTTCCGGCCGTCGCCGGCGGCATGCGCTGATGCGGTACGACTCCCCGCTGGCGGCCGTGGGGAACACCCCCCTCGTCCGCCTCCCGCGGCTGTCCCCGTCCGAGGACGTCCGCATCTGGGCCAAGCTGGAGGACCGCAACCCCACGGGTTCGATCAAGGACCGTCCGGCGCTCCACATGGTCGAACAGGCCGAGAAGGACGGCCGGCTCACCCCCGGCTGCACCATCCTGGAGCCCACCAGCGGCAACACCGGCATCTCGCTCGCCATGGCGGCCAAGCTCAAGGGCTACCGCATCGTGTGCGTCATGCCGGAGAACACCTCCCAGGAACGGCGCGACCTGCTCGCCATGTGGGGAGCCGAGATCATCTCCTCCCCGGCCGCGGGCGGCTCCAACACCGCGGTCCGCGTCGCGAAGGAACTCTCGGCCGAGCACCCGGACTGGGTGATGCTCTACCAGTACGGCAACCCGGACAACGCGGGCGCCCACTACGCCACCACCGGCCCGGAGATCCTCACCGACCTCCCGTCCATCACCCACTTCGTGGCGGGCCTCGGCACCACCGGCACCCTGATGGGCGTCGGCCGCTACCTCCGCGAGAACCGCCCCGGCATCCGGATCGTCGCCGCCGAACCGCGCTACGACGACCTGGTCTACGGCCTCCGCAACCTCGACGAGGGATTCGTCCCCGAGCTGTACGACGCCTCGGTCCTCACCACCCGCTTCTCGGTCGGCTCCGCCGACGCGGTCACCCGCACCCGCGAACTCCTCCAGCAGGAGGGCATCTTCGCGGGCGTCTCCACCGGCGCCGCGCTCCACGCGGCGATCGGGGTGGGGAAGAAGGCGGTCAAGGCGGGGGAGAGCGCGGACATCGTCTTCGTGGTGGCGGACGGCGGCTGGAAGTACCTGTCGACGGGCGTCTACACAGCGGAAACGACGGAAGCGGCCATCGAAACGCTGCAGGGCCAGCTCTGGGCGTGAGCCCGCCCGGCCCGTCCGGCCGTCCCGGCCCGTCCGGCGCTCGAGGACATCTTTCGGGCCCTGCCCGGAAGGACGTCCTCAATCGCCGGACGGGCTGGAGTACGTGCGATTGAGGAGCGGGGCCCGGGGCAGCGCCCCGCAAGGGCCCCACCCCTCACCCCGCCACCAGCTTGCGCACGCGCTCCCACACCCCCGGTTCCACCA
>NZ_QWFA01000274.1 GCF_003501885.1 Streptomyces globisporus | reverse complement strand
CCCCCGGCGAGGACAAGGACACCGGCCGCTCCGACACCACCACCGCCCCCGGCAAGGGCTCCCCCCGCACCGACGCCACCGCGCCTCCGGCCTCCCCCGAGAAGCCCGGAGACCGCACCGACGGCAGCACGGACCCCCAGCCCTCCGGCTCGTCGGGCTCCTCCGACGCCACCCCGGACGACGGCCTGCTCGGCGGCGGCACGGACGGCCTGCTGGACGAGCTCCCCACGGACGAGCTCACCCCGCCGCCCTCCGAGAACCGCCCGAGCGCACCCGCCGCCCCGGACGTCACCCTGCCCCCGCTCCTCCCCGGGCTCCTCCCGGGCCTCGGCATCGACGGCGAGAACCTCAGGCCGTAAAGCCGAATCGGACAGGGGAAGGGGCCGGTACGCGGATCGCGTACCGGCCCCTTCCTCGTGAAGTGCGGGCTCAGAAGAAGATTCCTCGTGAAGTGCGGGCTCAGAAGAAGACCGACCGCCGCTGCACCAGCAGCTTGTACAGCGTGTGCTGGATCTGCTCCCGCACCTGGTCCGTCAGGTTGAACATCAGCATCGGATCCTCCGCCGCCTCCGGCGGATAGCCGTCCGTCGGGATCGGCTCACCGAACTGGATCGTCCACTTCGTCGGCAGCGGCAGCGCACCCAACGGCCCCAGCCACGGGAACGTCGGCGTGATCGGGAAGTACGGGAAGCCCAGCAGCCGGGCCAGCGTCTTCGCGTTGCCGATCATCGGGTAGATCTCCTCCGCCCCCACGATCGAGCACGGCACGATCGGCGCACCCGCCCGCAGCGCCGTCGACACGAACCCGCCCCGCCCGAAGCGCTGGAGCTTGTAGCGCTCGCCGAACGGCTTGCCGATGCCCTTGAACCCCTCCGGCATCACCCCGACGATCTCGCCCGTCTCCAGCAGCCGCTGCGCGTCCTCCGCACAGGCCAGCGTGTGACCGGCCTTGCGCGCCAGCTCGTTGACGACCGGCAGATGGAAGACCAGATCCGCGGCGAGCAGCCGCAGATGCCGCTCGGCCGGATGGTTGTCGTGCACCGCGACCTGGAGCATCAGCCCGTCCAGCGGCAGCGTCCCGGAGTGGTTGGCCACGATGAGCGCCCCGCCGTCCGACGGGATGTTCTCGATGCCCTTCACCTCGACCCGGAAGTACTTGTCCGCCAGCGGACGCAGCGCCGACATCAGGACCTGGTCGGTGAGCTCCCGGTCGTACCCGAACTCGTCGACGTCGTAATCCCCGGTGACCCGCCGCCGCAGGAACGCGAGCCCGCCCGCGATGCGCCGCTCCCAGCCCCCGGCCGGCGGACGACCCGCGTCCACCGCGTCCGGACCGGGCTCCCGGGGCCCACCGTCCGCCTCCCCGGTCTCCGGGGACCCGTCGGACAGGAGGCCGGGCTGTTCGGGGACCTGCGCCCCCGGCAGGGCGCTCACCGGAGCAGCGGAGCCGTCGCCCCGGCCGCTGCCGCCCGTCCCGGTCCTGCGCCGCGCGGGACGCGCACCGCCACCGGACCGCGAACGGTCGTCGTCGAACGGAATGACCTTGGCATCCGCCATCGTCGGTGCGCTCCTCTACCTGGCGCCGTGAGTCGTCTGTACCGCACCGGCACCGCGCTCCCGCGGTCCGGCACCCTTCGGCAGCGGCAACGCCGCCAGCCGGTCCACCGCCCTGCCCAGCGTCTCCGGCGGCAGCAGCCCGGGCCCCCGGCTCCGCGCGAACTCCGCGAAGGTCTCCGCCGTGGTGAACTCCGGCCGGAAACCGAGGGTCTCGCGCATCTGCACCGTCGAGACCACCCGGCCGTGGGTGAGCAGCCGGATCTGTTCCGGCGAGAAGTCGGTCATGCCGATCGTACGGAGCGCCGAGCCGACCCAGGTGACGGCGGGCAGCAGCACGGGAACGGTCGGCTTCCCCAGACGCCGCGAGCACTGCGACAGCAGCAGCACCCCGTCGCCGGCGATGTTGAACGTGCCGCTGTTCAGCGTTCCGCGCCGGGGCTCGCTCGCCGCGATCCCGAGAACGTCGATCACATCGTCCTCGTGCACGAACTGGAGCCGGGGATCGTAGCCGAAGACGGTCGGCAGGACGGGCAGCGACAGATAGTCGGCGAGCGGCGAGTCCGGGTGCGGCCCCAGGATGTTGGCGAACCGCAGCACGCACACCGCCACGTCCGGGCGGCGGCGGGCGAAGCCCCGTACGTACCCCTCGACCTCCACCGCGTCCTTCGCGAAGCCGCCGCTCGGCAGCGACTTGGGCGGGGTGGTCTCGGTGAACACGGCGGGGTCGCGGGGCGCCGACCCGTACACGCTCGTGCTGGACTTCACCACGAACCGCTGCACCGTCGGCGACTTCTGGCAGGCGCCGAGCAGCTGCATGGTGCCGATGACGTTGGTCTCCTTGATCGCCGTCCGGCCGCCGGCGCCGAGCGCCTTGCCGGAGACGTCCAGGTGGACCACCGTGTCGACGGCGTACTCGGCCAGGATCCGCGCTATGGCCGACTGCCGGATGTCGGCGCGGACGAACTCCGCGTCGCCCAGCTGGTGCGGGGGCGCAACCGCGTCGACCGCGATCACCCGGTCCACCCCGGGATCGCGCTGGACGCGCCGGACGAAGCGGCCCCCCAGCTGCCGGGCCACTCCTGTGACGAGGACGACCTTCCCCAAGACCAGTGCCTTCCGTCGGCATGGGAAGCCGAACCCTGCTTCCCTGTTCCCCTGCTTCCCGCGGTAACTTCCCTGGCGGTCACCGTAGCGGGTGGACGGTTCCCTGTAACGCACCGCAGCCCCTCCACCGGAACGGCGGAGGGGCTGCGGATCTCACGAACTGCGTTCGCTTACTTCTTGTTGCGACGCTGAACGCGCGTGCGCTTGAGCAGCTTGCGGTGCTTCTTCTTGGCCATCCGCTTGCGCCGCTTCTTGATAACAGAGCCCACGACTACCCTCGCTCACTTCTTCTTCACTGGTGCGGGGCGTCTGGGCCCACACGACCTACGTCGGCCTAGCCTACCCGCCACTGTCCGAGGGACGTAATCCGCGGGCAACCCGAGGCTCACCTCAGGCTGATTCCACCCCCACAAAGGACTCGCGGAGATACGCGTGAACCGCTTGCTCCGGCACCCGGAAGGACCTGCCCACCCGGATCGCCGGCAGATGACCGCTGTGCACCAGGCGGTACACCGTCATCTTCGACACTCGCATGACCGAGGCGACTTCCGCCACGGTCAGAAACTTGACCTCGTTGAGAGGCCTCTCGTTGTCAGCAGCCATGATCCACCTGTCCCTCCGCACCGGACGCGCACCGGCTTCCCCTCCGGTGACTCTTCGTCGTTGTGCGCTCACTCCCCAGATTAGGGGCGGGTGGTGCGAGTGGGGAAGAGGGGAGGCGATCGACGGCTTACTGTGACAGACGGGCCCGATTGAGCACATAGCGCGTCAACGGCCGGTAGAACGGCGCCCGTACGCCGTCGTCGAGCGGAACGACCACGGACACCCGCCCCTCCGCCTCCCCCACGAACAGCGCCGGATCGTCCGTGTCCGCCGGACCGATCGCCTCGATCCCCAGCTGACCTGCACCGCAGACCCAGCCGTGATCCCCGATCACCAGCTCGGGCAGCACCCCGAGCCGCTCCGCCGCGTCCTGGAGCGCGAGCCGCACGGGAAGCGGCGAATGCGTGTGCGCGCCGGTCTCGCCCCCGGTGGGCCGCCCCCCTGGTTCGCGCACCAGGGCGACACCCCGTACGTAGTCGAGACGGTACGGGCGTACGCCAAACCGGGTCGTTATGTCGACACATCGCCCCTGCGCGGGGGTGAGAACAGGACAGCCCGCCGCCGACAGAGCGTCTGCCAGCCCGGCGTAGAAACCGAGCAGCCGGTGCGGATGCCCGGTCCCCAGCAGCACCGGAGCCCGCCGCTCGGCCACCAGCGCCAACCGCTCCGCGAACGCGTCCAGCGCGGCCACCGTCCGATCCGGATCGATCGCATCGGGGCCGCTCACATGCGCGGGGTCGCCCGAGACCCCGCACCGGTCCGCCATCAGCCGCAGCAGCTCGCCCTCGCCCCAGGCCCGCTCGGGCGCGAGCCCCAGCAGCACCCGCGGATCCCGGGCGGCGAACAGCCGGTAGCTGCGCAGACTGGTCTCGCGCGACGTGGCCACGGGCCCGGCCAGCCGGGCCGCCAGCAGATGGGCGCGCAGCGCCCCGGTGCTCAACACCCCTGGGATGCTGCCGTATCGCGGAGCCGGAGCGGGCCGGAATCCCGTTACGCCCCACCGTTGGCGTAACGCGCGGCACAATGCCCCGCGCCGGGCGCCTCAGGTCAGCAGCCCCCGCAGCGGGAAGGCGGCCTTCCGGGTCGCGAGCACCGCCTGGTCCAGCCGGTCCGCGGGGTCGTACCCGTCCTCCCACGCCTTCCACGACGGCGTACGCCCGTCCGTCATCCGCCCCGGCCCCAGCTGCCGCGTACGGGCGTAGACGAGATCACGCCAGGACGGCGGCACCACCGACTCCGGATCGACCGGAGCGTGCGCCGCGATCCCCACCAGGTGCGTCCACGACCGGGGCACCACGTCCACCACCGCGTACCCGCCGCCGCCGAGCGCCACCCACCGCCCGTCGGCGTGGTCGTGAGCCAGCCGGTGACAGGACTCCATGACCGCCCGCTGCGCGTCCAGCGACACCGCGAGGTGGGCGAGCGGGTCCTCGAAGTGCGTGTCGGCCCCGTGCTGGGTGACGAGCACCTGGGGCCGGAAGTCGGCCAGCAGCTCGGGCACCACCGCGTGGAAGGCCCGCAGCCACCCCTCGTCCCCGGTCCCGGCGGGCAGCGCGACGTTCACCGCGGAACCCTCGCCGTCCCCGGACCCGGTCTCCTCCGGCCACCCGGTCTGCGGGAACAGCGTCCTCGGGTGCTCGTGCAGCGAGATCGTCAGGACACGCGGGTCCTCCCAGAACGCAGCCTGCACCCCGTCCCCGTGGTGGACGTCCACATCGACGTACGCGACCCGCTCCGCGCCCAGCTCCAGCAGCCGGGCGATGGCGAGGGCCGGGTCGTTGTAGACGCAGAACCCGGCGGCCGACCCCGGCATGGCGTGATGCAGCCCCCCGGTGAAGTTCACCGCGTGCTCGGTCTCGCCCCTCCACACCGCCTCCGCGGCCCCGACGGACAGCCCGGCGATCAGGGCGGACGCCTCGTGCATCCCGGCGAACGCCGGATCGTCCACGGTCCCGAGCCCGTAGTTCTGGTCAGCGGCCCGAGGATTCGCGGAGGCGGCCCGCACCGCCGCCACGTAGTCCTGCCGGTGCACGAGCCGCAGGGTGGAGTCCCCCACGGGCTTCGCCGACCGCAGATCCACCGCCGTATCGAGCCCGAACGCCCGCACCAACCCCATCGTCAGGGCGAGGCGGACCGGGTCCATGGGGTGGGTGTCCCCGAAGTCGTATCCCGTAACTGCGTCATCCCACATCAGCTGTGCGCGGCCGCTCATGCCCGCCACCGTATCGGGCGGGCTCCGGCCCGAACGCGCGGGCATACACCAGCGTCGCCAGCACCAGAACCATCGGTACGAGCATGGCCCCGCGATAGCTCCACGCATCGCCCAGAGCGCCCACGAGCGGCGAACCGACCAAGAACCCCACATAGTTGAAGATATTCAGCCGGGCCACGGCAGCGTCGCTGTTCTCCGGGAACATCCGCCCGGCGGCGGCGAAGGTCTGCGGCACGATCACGCAGAGCCCGAACCCGAGCATCGTGAACCCGAGCATCCCCACCCAGGCCCCGGGCGCCACCGC
>NZ_QWFA01000273.1 GCF_003501885.1 Streptomyces globisporus | reverse complement strand
CGCCGGTTCGGGCAGCGAGGGTCGGGGAGCGGGGGCGGGGTCAGTGATCGGAGTAGCTGAAGTCGCCCATCGTCCAGGCGCTGACTTCCTCGATCGCGACGCGGTACATCCCGCCCGTCTCCGGGATTCCCACCGTCCCCTGGAGGATCCGTGCCACATGGAAATGCAGATGCGTGGGCGGCCCCTCCTTGCGCGCGATGGCGGTGAAGACGGCGGAGAAATCGTTCAGCTGGGTCGAGTCCGCCAGGACCTCGGAGACCCGCTGCCTCCAGACGGACTCGGGGGCCAGGCGGCCGGTGATGACAGCACCCCCGGCGACCACGGTCAGAGACATCTGGTTGCTGTGCCCGGATTCCACCAGGGCAGCGACTTCAGTGAGCAACTCGTCAGGCTTCGACATGAAGAACGATTTTAGTCGGGGGCTCTCGGCTCCGACTGCCCGGTCGCCCTGAGCGGGGCCGACTCCCGGATCATTCTTCCGGACCGGGCGGTACGTTTGCTGCCATGTGCATATCGACAGGGGAGGCGGCGTTCTCCGGCACGATCCTGTACTGCGGGCGCCACCACCACGGCGAGCACGGCCTCGTCCACGTCCTGGGCTACCAGAACACGGCCGTCAACCTGGCGGACGGCCCGAACGCCATGCTGCTGCACGTGCCCACGAGGCAGCTCACGCCACACCACTTCCTCTCGGCGGGGCGCTCCGGCGACGTCCTGCACCGCATGGTCTCCGCCGTGGAGGACGCCGCAGCGATGGCCGACGACATCGTGTGGATGGGCGCGGAACCGCAGGCGGCCGTTCAGATCTTCGACCACGACGTCTACACGGTGCTCCTGGCGGACGACCCCACCGCGATCCCCGCCGCGCTGTGGCAGGTGCCGCCGCACCGGCGCCCCGCCCTCGACCCGGAGCTCTTGAGCTTCTACGCCGAGCACTTCCCGGACCACACCATCGTCGTGTGCTGCTTCGACAACGCCGAGGCGCGACGGGCCAAGCCTCTGTTGCTCTGGTACCAGCCGCTGGACCCCGACCGGCTGACCGTGCCGGCCCTGGACAGTCACACCGGCAAGGCACCGGCCCTCGACGCAGCAGTGCCGGTGGACCACTGGGTGCTGTTCTCCACCGACGAGGCCGCCGCCGACTGGGGCGCGCCCGTCGCCTACTCCGGGGGCATGCGCCACAGCCTGCGCGAGTTCCTTCCCGCAGCGGTCATCGGGCGGCAGTACGGAGACGGGCAGACGCTGCCGAACGGGGACTTCACCATCAGCCATGATGACCTGCTCGGCGGCGACCCGGACCGGATCGAGCGCTTGCAGCCGTCCCGGCGTTGACTGCTGCTGTTGATCCGTCGGATCTGTCCTACGGGATCCGTCACTTCGAAGCGGTGCAGACCTGCATGAGGGATGCTGTTCTGGGCATCCTCGCCTCAGCGGGGTTCCAGGTGGAGAAAGCGGACGCGCATAGTTGCGGAAGTGCCGTTCAGGTAAAGGGATTCACCCGCTGACCCCGTACGGTCGCGTGCCTTTTCCTCTCCCGGGGCTCACCCCCGTCGCACCCGCCCCGCGATCCGCCGGCCCAGGCGGCCCAGCGTGCTCGAACGGTTCCACGTGCGGAAGGCGTCCGCCCGGCCGCTGCTGCCCGTGCGGCCCACCGTGGCCTCGACCTCCGCGACGTCCTCGGCGGACATGGCGCGGACCGCCGGGCGCAGCACCTCGTCCAGGAGGGCGGCGGCCACCGGGGGCCAGGTCGTGCCCGCGTGCGGGTGGGCCGTCCAGACGGTGAAGCAGTCCGCCGCGTAGGCGGGCTGGGTGCGCAGCCGGGTCCGTACCGGCTCCGTCCGGGCGGTGCGGTCGTACGCGGCGATCAGCTCGGCGTCGTCGCCGTGGACGAAGTCGTACAGCTCGGCGCCCGGGCGGTCCGGGGCCAGCAGGCGTTCGACCAGGGCCGTGTGGGCGCGCTCCCTCAGTGCCGGTTCGACCGGTTCCGCCTGGGCGCACAGGGTGCGGACCGTCTCCGCCCAGCCGGGTTCCGGTGCACCCGTGCGCAGTTCGCGGACCAGGTCCAGCAGCAGGAGGCCCGCCCGTTCCCGGCCGCCGATCTCCCCCGGGAAACCGCGCAGGAGGTCGTGGGCGAGGGTGGCCGCCTCGTCGGTGTTCGCGGCGGACGGACCGGCGGCGGGCGTCCCGGTGGCGGACGGCTCCGCGGCGGACGCGCCCAGTGCCGCGTCGACCAGGCGGGCCCACGTACCGGCCGCGCGGTGCGAGTCCGACGTGGCCGCGTCCAGCAGGAGGCGGGCCTCCTCGACCGTCGGGGCCCGGTCCTCCCACACCAGGCCCACCGCCGTGCGAAGGACCAGTGGCTCGGCGAAGGGAGAGAGGCCGGCCGCCCGCAGCACCCGGTGCCAGACCGCCGCCCGGTCCCCGCCGAGCGTCGCCATCGCCCCCGGCACCTCGGCGCACATCCGCAGGTGCGGCAACGCCTGCGTCCCCGTGAACGGCAGCGCCACCCGCTCCAGGAACCGGGCCACCGCCCCGGGGTCCCGCGGGGCGATCCGGTCCAGCGCGCCCAGCAACGCCGTCCTCACCTCGAACTGCTCGTCCAGCAGCTCCAGCAGGGCCGGGGCGAAGTCCGGGGCGCCCGTCCCGTCCCTGTCCCGGGCCGCTGCCTCTGTCAATAGCGCCGGCGCCAGGCGGTCCACGACGCCCGGCAGCGCGTCCGTACCGTCCACGCCCAGCAGCCGTGCCACCCGCAGCAGTTGTACGGTTCGCGCCACCGGGCGGGACCCGGTCGTGTCGCCCAGCTCGCTGAGGATCTCCGGAGCGAGCCGCTCCGCGACAGCCGCGCCCTCCGGCCCCACGAACGCGTCCCGGCGCGGCAGTTCCAGCGAGCCGTTGCCGCCCCGTACCGCCTCCGTCACCAGCATCGCCGCGAGCGGAGCGGTCACCGCTGCGGGGCAGCGGCCCTCCAGGGCACCGAACAGCCGTCCCGCGGCGTCGAACTCGGGGCCCGTACGGTCGTCGATACCGGGGGATGTGAGGGCCTCGACCAGCTGTCCCGTGCGTTTGGCGTCCAGGGCGTACGGGCGGTCCGACGCCCAACAGGCCGCCGCCGTACGCTCGTCCGGCCCGAGCGTGATCCCCGCACACAGGGCCGTCACCGCCAACGGGCCTGCGGTGAAAGGCTCCCCGGGCAGCTCCCGAGCCTCCCGGAACAGCTCCGGCGACCGGCTCCGCCAGACCCGCGCCGCCGTCGCCGCCCACACGTCGTCCGTACCACCGCCCGACGGGGGCTGCTCCGCGCACACATGCACCCGCAGGCCCGCCGCCCGGGCCGCCTCCGCGTCCTCGGGCAGCACCCCCGCCACCCGCACCGCCGAACTCTCCGGCCGCCGGGTGTACGTGGTGAACGTCAGCCGCTCCGTGCTCTCCCTCGGCAGGGTCACGGAGGCGAGCCCCAGCCACCGGGCCACGTCCGCGCACTGCCGTTCCACCAGCACCACCGGCCGCGCGCCGGGCTCCGTCGGCTCGCCGGCCCGGCGCAGATCCGCCAGGACGGCCGCGAGCCAGGGGCCGCGCGACACGGCGAAGTCGTCCAGGCCCTCGGAGACCGCCGTCGGGCCTGGCGGCAGCGTCAGCGGGTCCGGTATCGCGCCGCCGGGCGTCACCGCCACCCAGTGCGGCGACCGCCACGCTTCGACCGGCAGCCGGTCGCCCGGCAGCGGCACCCCGGGCGGCAGATGCACCGCGTGCGCGTGGAACCGGACCCCCGGCCCTGCGCCGCCACTCGTCTCCCGAACCGGGGCCGACCGGGACACCAGACGGCTGCCGTCGGAGAGGACGGCGTAGGTGAACGACTGCGGCAGCGAGCGGAGTTCGCCGTTCGACGGGCGGTCGGGAACGCTGTCGGGAAGCTCGTAGCGCAGCAAGGGCTCGATCTCCGTCAGCAGGGACCCGGACACCCCGGGGCCGACCGCCGTGAACCGGCCCGCCGATCCCTCGTCCCCCGGCGCGGCGGAGGTGTAGTGCACCTGTGCAAGGCTCATCTGTCGGCCCTCTTCGTCCTGCCGCGCCCGGTCCCCGTGCCCACCCCGTACGGCTGGGTCGGGGGAGAAGTCCGCAGCCGCGGGGGCGACGTTATCAAGGACGGCGGGGTAATCCCTACGCTGCGTCAGGTGCTGCCCCGAGGGCGGCCGGACTATGTTGACCGCATGGACGATGTGAGGCTTTCGGCGGGCGTGATCGAGTACCGCGACACCGGCGGTGACGGGCCCGTCGTGGTCCTCCTGCACGGCGTGGCCATGAACGGTTCGCTGTGGGACGAGGTCGTCGCCGGGCTCGGCGACGGGGTGCGGTGCATCGTGCCGACCCTGCCGCTCGGCGGGCACCGCAGGCCCATGGAGGCCGCGGCCGACCTGTCCGTGCTCGGGGTCGCGCGGCTGGTCGCCGAGTTCCTGGAAGCCCTCCAACTGTCGGACGTGACACTCGTGATGAACGACTGGGGCGGCGCTCAGGCCCTGGTCGCGGACGGGCGGGCCGACCGGATCGGCGGGCTCGTCATCACCTCCTGCGAGGCGTTCGACAACTACCCGCCCGGCCTGCCCGGCCGGAACCTCGCCGCCTTCGCCAGGCTGCCGGGAGGGCTCCGGGCCGCTTTCTCCCTGCTTCGGCTGAAGCCCGCCCGGCGGCTGCCCATGACCTGGGGATGGATGAGCAAGCGGCCCGTCCCGCACGCCACGATGGACGACTGGTTCCGGCCGCTGCTGACCTCCCCGGAGATCCGGCGCGATCTGCGTGCCTATGTCCTCGGCGTACCGGAGAAGGCCGAACTCCTGCGCTGGACCGAGCAACTGCGCACCTTCGACCGGCCCGCGCTGGTGGTCTGGGCGACCGAGGACCGGGTCATGCCGCTCGACCACGGGCGACGGCTCGCCGACATCCTTCCGCAGGGGCGGCTGGTGGAGGTGGCCGACAGCTACACGCTCATTCCCCAGGACCGGCCGGACGCCCTCGTCGAGCACCTCCAGGACTTCCTGGCGGAGACCGCCTGAACCCGGCAGCAACGGATCCGCGAGGGGGGAGCGCCCGCGCGTCCCGATATTCCGGTGTCCCCGTGTCCCGATGAGGAAACAGTCCCCGGATGCCTCCACCACTGCGGCCCGCCGAACCTATGATCGATGCGGCGTCGAAGAGGAGAGCGGGGGAGCGCTGTGACCTGTCACGTGCCGTTAAGAGGGGGCCGGTTCGCGCTGCCGCTCGCCCTGACCCTGGTGACCGTAGTGCTCGCCGGTTGCTCGGGGGCGGCGGACGGACCGGGGGAGGCCGGGAAACGCGATGCTTCGGCGAGCGCGAGCACGGACCGCGGCGGCAGCACCGGTGCCGGACCGTCGCCCGAGAGAACGTTCGAACCCGACCCCGCGCGGCTCCCGAAGACCCGGGCCGAGGCACGCGACTTCATCGGCCGCGTCATCGCCGGACCCGACAGCTTCGGCCCCGGGGTGGTGAAGCGGAGCCCGTACGAGAGCGACCCCGCGACCTGGCCCGTGCTCGGCGAGGACTGTGTCTGGCAGCAGCGGAAGCCCGGGCACAGCGTCCTCGCCACCCTCACCCGGTCGTTCGAGGTGCCTGCGGAGGCGGGCAAGGGGCCGGTGCGCCTCGGTGCCGTCGTCACCGTGCACCGCAGCCGCGAGGACGCGGCCTGGGAGATGGCCGAGTCGATCGAGGAGACCATGCGCTGCCCCACCCAGCAACTGCGCGAAGGCGAACTGATCGGCTCCATGGTCGCCGCCGCGCTGTTCGGCGGCGAGGCCACCCAGACCAACTCCGAGGACGCCCTCAGCGAGGTGGGGCAGTACCGGAGTTCCGAACTCGGTGGGCCGCACCACTACGCATGGCAGCAGGCGCAGACCCTTCGGTTCACCGTCGCCGTGACCGGCAAGGGGGCGAAGGGACGTACTCGGGACGAGATCGACAACCTGGTAGTCCAGGCCCAGGCCACCATGCTGGCCCGGCTGGAATCCGCCGTCGAGAAGCAGAGCTGAGGCCGGGCGATGGACGACCTGCGACCCACCGACCCCGCCCGGATCGGCGGCCACCGGCTCCTCGGCCGCCTCGGCGCCGGCGGCATGGGCGTCGTCTACCTCGGCCGCACCGACGCCGGAGCGCTCGCCGCGATCAAGGTGATCCTGCCCGAGCACGCCGAGGACGAGGAGTTCCGGACCCGCTTCCGCCGCGAGGCCGAGGCCGCCCGCCGAGTCGACAGTCCCTGGGCCGTCTCCGTCACCGGAGCCGACACCGAGGGTGAACGCCCTTGGCTCGCGACGGAGTTCGTCCCCGGGTCGACACTCTCCGATGTCGTCGCCCGGCGCGGGCCGCTGCCCGTACGCAGCGTCACCGTCCTCGCCCGGCTGCTCGCCCGTGCCCTGGCCGTCGTGCACGCAGCCGGGCTCGTCCACCGCGACGTCAAACCGGGCAACGTGCTGCTGACCGCGAGCGGCCCCCGGCTGATCGACTTCGGGATCGCCCGCGCCGCCGACGCGACCGCCCTGACCGCCACCGGGCTCATCGTGGGCACGCCGGGGTTTCTGCCGCCCGAACAGGTGTCGGGGGGCGGGGTGGCGGGCGTGCCCACGATGAGCCCGGTGGCGGTC
>NZ_QWFA01000272.1 GCF_003501885.1 Streptomyces globisporus | reverse complement strand
CTCCACCGCCGCCGGCACCCCGGCCGCCGCCCCCTCGGCGATCCCCGCCCCGTCCGCGTACGCCCTCGACGCCAAGGTCGACCGCGCGCTCGGCGCCGCCACCGCCGGAACCTACCTCGACGCGAAGACCGGGAAGCTGGTCGTCACCGTCACCACCGACCGGGCCGAGGAGCAGGCCCGCGCCACCGGCGCCACCGTCCGCCGGGTGGCCCGCAGCGCCGCCCAGCTCGACGCCGCCATGGAGACCCTGGAGGCCGAGGCGAAGATCGCCGGTACCTCCTGGGGTGTCGACCCGCGCACCAACCGGGTCGCCGTCGAGGCCGACTCCTCCGTCTCCGCCCGGGACATGGCCCGCCTCGAAGCCGTCGCCGAACGGCTCGACGGAGCGGTCTCCATCAAGCGCGTCCCCGGTGAGTTCCGCCGCGAGGTACTGGGCGGCGGCGCGATCTACGGCGGCGGCAGCCGCTGCTCGGCCGCCTTCAACGTCACCAAGGGCGGGGCCCGTTACTTCGTGACCGCCGGGCACTGCACCAACATCTCCGCCAACTGGTCGGCCAGCTCGGGCGGTTCCGTCATCGGCGTCCGCGAGGGCACCAGTTTCCCGACCAATGACTACGGCATCGTCCGCTACACCGACGGTTCCTCGCCCGCCGGAACCGTCGACCTCTACAACGGTTCCACCCGCGACATCACCTCGGCCGCCAACGCCGTCGTCGGCCAGGCGATCCAGAAGAGCGGCTCCACGACCAAGCTGACCTCCGGCACGGTCACCGCCGTCAACGTCACCGTCAACTACGGTGACGGGCCCGTCTACAACATGGTCCGCACCACCGCCTGCTCGGCCGGCGGCGACAGCGGCGGCGCGCACTTCGCCGGATCCGTCGCCCTCGGCATCCACTCCGGCAGCTCCGGCTGCTCGGGCACCGCGGGCTCGGCCATCCACCAGCCGGTCACCGAGGCGCTCTCCGCGTACGGCGTGACGGTGTACTGACCCACGACCCGTACGCCGGTGAAGGTCGGCCGAGCCACGAGACGTACGACGTGACGGCCGACCGAGCCGCCGACGCTCCCGTACTGCAGGCAACCGATGCCCGCCCGGACCGCCGTGCCCCCGGTCCGGGCGGGTTATCCATGTGTGCTCCGCCTGCCCGTGCGCGGTCCGCGCCGCCCGGGCGGGTTATCCATGTGCGGTCCGCGCCGCCCGGGCGCGAGGATGGGCCCCATGACCGAGCCCGCCGTGCGCATCGCCCCCACCTACGAGCTGACCCCCGCCGAGCGCGCGGAGATCCGCGACCTGCTGGATGCCGCCTTCGACGGCGACTTCGCCGACGAGGACTGGGAGCACGCCCTCGGCGGCGTCCACGCCCTGATCCGGGACACGGACGGCCTCCTGATCGCCCACGGCTCCGTCGTCCAGCGCCGCGTCCTGCACGCGGACCGCTCCTACCGCGCCGGTTACGTCGAAGGCGTCGCCGTCCGCGCCGACCGCCGCCGCGAGGGCCTCGGCCACCGGGTCATGGCCGCCCTGGAGCACGTCATCGACGCGGCCCACGACTTCGGGGCCCTCTCCGCCTCCGACGCGGGCGCGGCCCTGTACGCCGCGCGCGGCTGGCAGGTCTGGCCGGGCCGGCTCACCGCCCTCGGCCCGGACGGCCCGCTCCCGCTCCCCGAGGAGGAGGGCAGCACCTACGTCCGCGCGGCTGCCGGACAGTCTTTGCCCGGGGCCGCCCACGCGTTGGCCTTCGACTGGCGCGACGGCGACCTCCTCTGAGCCGACGGACTCCTCCGGGCCGGGGGCCGCTCCCGGACGGACTGCCTCCAGGGCTGTGACCTGCGCCGATCCAAGAGGCCGTCTCAGATAGTAGGAAGTCCGACTAACTGTGGAGACAGGACGGCCCGACTGTCCTAACTTGGTAGAAGCCGAACGCATCGCTCGATCGAGCGACCGGCGGATGGTGGCGCACGCCCGAAGCAGGTAACCCCTGCCGCGTACGCTCCCCGCCCCTTCCGGCACCTCGAAATCCGATCCCGTTCCCCACCACCGCGCGGCGCTCCACCGCCCGCGCCGGTGCCACGCGATCTCAGGAATCTCAAGGAGTCGATCCATCATGGCCGAGACCACTGTCCGCCGCGTCCGTCACACCTCCCGCCAGGCCGAGGCCGAGCGCCGCAACGCCGCCGCCGCCCTCCAGCGCGCCCTGGACCGCCGCGACAACGGCGGCGAGACCGGCCACTGAGCCGCCTCCGCAGCCGTATTCCGCCCGTCCCGCCGTACCACCCACCCCACCCCGAACATCCTTGCGTCCGTCCATATGGCGGACGCCGGATGTCATGGGGTGGGACGCACCGTTAGGCTCCCGGCATGTCTCGCAGCATCGATCTCGCAGTGATCCCCGGTGACGGAATCGGCCAGGAAGTCGTGGCCCAGGGCCTCAAGGTCCTCAACGCTGTCCTCCCGCAGGATGTGAAGCTGGAGACCAAGGAGTACGACCTCGGCGCCCAGCGCTGGCACCGTACCGGCGACACCCTCCCGGACGCGGAGCTGGAAGCCCTCAAGAACCACGACGCCATCCTCCTCGGCGCGATCGGCGACCCGTCCGTGCCGTCCGGCGTCCTGGAGCGCGGGCTGCTGCTGAAGCTGCGTTTCGCCTTCGACCACTTCATCAACCTGCGCCCCTCCAAGCTCTTCCCGAACACCGCGACCCCGCTCGCCGGCCGCCCCGACATCGACTTCGTCGTTGTCCGCGAGGGCACCGAGGGCCCGTACACCGGCAACGGCGGCTCGCTGCGCACCGGCACCCCCGCCGAGGTCGCCACCGAGGTGAGCGTCAACACGGCGTACGGCGTCGAGCGCGTGGTCCGGGACGCCTTCGAGCGCGCGGCCGCCCGGCCCCGCAAGAAGCTGACGCTGGTCCACAAGAACAACGTCCTCGTCTACGCCGGCCACCTGTGGAAGAACACCTTCGACCGGGTCGCCGCCGAATACCCGCAGGTCAGCACCGACTACCTGCACGTCGACGCCGCGACGATCTTCTTCGTCACCCAGCCGGAGCGCTTCGACGTCATCGTCACCGACAACCTCTTCGGCGACATCCTCACCGACCTGGCCGCCGCCGTCACCGGCGGTATCGGCCTGGCCGCCTCCGGCAACATCAACCCGACGGGCGTGTTCCCGTCGATGTTCGAGCCGGTCCACGGTTCCGCCCCCGACATCGCCGGGCAGGGCAAGGCCGACCCGACCGCCACGATCCTCTCCGTCGCCCTTCTGCTGCGTCACCTCGGCTACGACACCGAGGCCACGCGCATCGAGGACGCCGTCTCCGCCGATCTCGCGGAGCGCGACGGAGCCGCCACGCGGACGACCGACGAGATCGGCGACGCCCTCGCGGTACGCGTAGCGAGCTGACCCGACGACTCCACTTCGAAGCCGCCGGGTCGCATCAGCGCCCGGCGGCTTCACCTGTGCGGCCCCCGGGTGCCACCATCGACCTCTGGACCGCATTCACACCATTTCGTGCACGGCCCCCCGCAAGTGATAATCGAACGCGGGGCCGTGGCTCGCGGTGAAGCTCGGACGTCCTAGGACCTGACCGGAAAACGTCGGGCCGAGGTGGCGTGAGCGCGGTCCATCACACACAAGACCGGTGAAGGACACGCACTCATGACGACGCCCACGATCGAGCTCAAGCCCTCCTCGAACCCGCTGTCCGACGCGGAGCGCGCGGCGATCCTGGCCAGCCCCGGATTCGGCCGACACTTCACCGACCACATGGTGACCATCCGCTGGACCGAGGGCCGCGGCTGGCACGACGCCCAGCTGGTCCCCTACGGCCCGCTGTCGCTGGACCCGGCCAACATGACCCTGCACTACGCGCAGGAGATCTTCGAGGGACTCAAGGCCTACCGCCAGCCCGACGGCACGGTCGCCTCCTTCCGCCCCGACGCCAACGCCCGCCGCTTCCAGCGCTCGGCCGCCCGGCTCGCCATGCCCGAGCTGCCCGTCGAGACGTTCATCGCGGCGTGCGACGCGCTGGTCCAGCAGGACAAGGCGTGGGTTCCGGCCCACGGCGGCGAGGAGTCCCTCTACCTGCGCCCGTTCATGATCGCCACCGAGGTCGGCCTCGGCGTGAAGCCGGCCAACGAGTACCTCTTCCTGGTCATCGCCTCGCCCGCCGGCGCCTACTTCCCCGGCGGCGTGAAGCCGGTCTCCATCTGGCTCTCCGAGAACCGCGTCCGCGCCGTCCCCGGCGGCATGGGCGACGCCAAGACCGGCGGCAACTACGCCGCATCCCTCCTCGCCCAGGCCGAGGCCGCCGAGCACGGCTGCGCCCAGGTCGCCTACCTCGACGCGGTCGAGCACAAGTGGGTCGAGGAGCTCGGCGGCATGAACCTCTACTTCGTGTACGCCCAGGAGGACGGCTCGAAGAAGATCATCACCCCGTCCCTCACCGGTTCCCTGCTCGCCGGCGTCACCCGCGACTCCCTCCTCAAGGTCGCCCAGGACCTCGGTTACGGCTCCGAGGAGGGCCGGATCTCCATCGACCAGTGGCGCGACGACACCGCGAACGGCACCCTCCTGGAGGTCTTCGCCTGCGGCACCGCCGCCGTCATCACCCCCGTCGGCCTGGTGAAGTCCGAGGGCGGCGAGTGGACCCAGAGCGGCGGCGAGCCCGGCGAGGTCACCATGAAGCTGCGGGAGCGCCTTCTCGACATCCAGCGCGGCGTCGTCGAGGACACCCACGGCTGGATGCACCCGCTCGGCTAGCCCCCCAGGCCCGTCCAGAAGGCCGCACCGGCTCCGCAGCCGGTGCGGCCTTTTGCGTGCCCGGGATATTGAGTGCTGCTCAAACCAGAGGCGAACGGGTCTTTCGGACGGCGTGCTACGACGGTTAGAGTGCCGCTCTAAACCCTCGTCCCAGGAGTCTCCATGCCCACCGCCCCCGCCCCCTTCCGTATGCCTCCCGAGTGGGCCCCGCACGAGCGCACCTGGATGGCCTGGCCGGGGCCCAACCCCACCTTCGCCTCCGACGCCGAGCTCGACGAGGCCCGCCGCGCCTGGGCCGCCGTCGCCCGGGCCGTACGCCGCTTCGAGCCGGTCACGATGGTGGTCGGACCGGGGCAGGAGGAGGGGGCGGCGGCGCTGCTCGGGCCCGACGTCGAGCTAGTCGTGCGCCCGCTCGACGACGCCTGGATGCGAGACATCGGCCCCACCTTCGTCACCGACGGCCGCACCCTCGCCGCCGTCGACTGGACGTTCAACGGCTGGGGCGCCCAGGGCTGGGCCCGCTGGGAGAGCGACCAGCACATCGCCCGGGCCGTCGCCGAGCTCACCGGCGTACCCGCCCACGCCTCCCCGCTCGTCAACGAAGGCGGCGCGATCCACGTGGACGGCGAGGGCACCGTCCTGCTCACCGAGACCGTCCAGCTCGGCCAGGAGCGCAACCCCGGCTGGAGCCGCGAACAGGTGGAGGCGGAGATCCACGCCCGCCTCGGCACCGAGAAGGCCATCTGGCTGCCCCGCGGGCTGACCGGCGACTACGGGACGTACGGCACGCTCGGCCATGTCGACATCGTCGCCGCCTTCGCCCGCCCGGGCACCGTCCTCGTCCACGTCCAGCCCGACCCGGCCCACCCCGACCACGAGGTCACCCGGGAGCTGCGGGCCGTCCTGCGCGCCGCCACGGACGCCAGGGGCCGCACCCTGGAGGTCGTCGAGGTGCCCGCGCCCACCGTGCTGCGCGACGAGGACGGCGCATGGGTCGACTACTCCTACATCAACCACTACCTCTGCAACGACGGCGTGGTCCTCTGCGCCTTCGACGATCCGCGCGACGAGGAGGCCGCCGCGATCTTCCGGGGCCTCTTCCCGGACCGTACGGTGACCCTCGTCGACGCACGTACGATCTTCGCCGGCGGTGGAGGCATCCACTGCATCACCCAGCAGCAGCCGAAGGTGCGAGCGAACCCATGACCCCCGCCCCCCGTCGCACCC
>NZ_QWFA01000271.1 GCF_003501885.1 Streptomyces globisporus | reverse complement strand
CCGGGGCTCCGCCCCGGACCCCGCCGCTCCTCAATCGCCGGAGGGGCTTGAATATGTCGCCCGGAGCCGCGGAATGAAACTGCCCCTCCGCTGACAGCAGCGGCGGAGGGGCCGGAATGCTCACCGGAGCGGCTGGTGAGGCCGGTCCGCCGCCGGGTCCCCCGGGGCTCCGCCCCGGACCCCGCCGCTCCTCAATCGCCGGAGGGGCTTGAGTTTGTCGCCCGACGCCGCGGAATGGGGCGCCCGGAGCCCCGGGAAGCGTCGGCGCCTCCGTTCGACGTGCTCGTCAGCGGAGGCGCCGGGCGAAAGCGTCAGCCGAGCTTGGAGATGTCGCGGACCGCACCCCGGTCCGCGCTCGTCGCCATCGCCGCGTAGGCGCGCAGCGCGGCCGAGACCTTGCGGTCGCGGTTCTTCGGGGCGTACACCCCGTTCAGCGCCTCGCGGCGGGTGGCCAGTTCGGCGTCGTCGACGATCAGCTCGATCGAGCGGTTCGGGATGTCGATGCGGATCCGGTCGCCGTCCTCGACGAGCGCGATCGTGCCGCCGGAGGCCGCCTCGGGCGAGGCGTGGCCGATGGAGAGGCCCGACGTACCGCCGGAGAAGCGGCCGTCGGTGACCAGGGCGCAGACCTTGCCCAGGCCCCGGCCCTTGAGGAAGGAGGTCGGGTAGAGCATCTCCTGCATGCCGGGGCCGCCGCGCGGGCCCTCGTAACGGATGACGACGACGTCGCCCGGCTGGATCTCCTTGCGGAGGATCTTGTCGACGGCCTCGTCCTGCGATTCGCAGACGACGGCCGGCCCTTCGAAGGTCCAGATGGACTCGTCGACGCCGGCCGTCTTCACGACGCAGCCGTCCTCGGCGAGGTTGCCCTTGAGGACGGCGAGGCCGCCGTCCTTGGAGTAGGCGTGCTCGACGTCGCGGATGCAGCCGCCCGCCGCGTCCAGGTCGAGGGTGTCCCACCGCTCGGACTGCGAGAAGGCGGTCGCGGAGCGGACGCAGCCGGGGGCCGCGTGCCACAGCTCGACGGCCTCGGGGGACGGGGAGCCGCCCCGGACGTCCCAGTCCTTCAGCCACTCCGCGAGGGTGTCGGAGTGCACCGAGTGGACGTCCTCGTTGAGCAGGCCGCCGCGGTGGAGCTCGCCGAGGAGGGCGGGGATGCCGCCGGCGCGGTGGACGTCCTCCATGTAGTACGTACCGCCGGGGGCGACGTTCGGGGCGACCTTGGCGAGGCACGGGACGCGGCGCGAGACCTCGTTGATGTCTTCGAGGTCGTAGGCCAGCTCGGCCTCCTGGGCGGCGGCCAGCAGATGCAGGATCGTGTTCGTCGAGCCGCCCATGGCGATGTCCAGCGCCATCGCGTTGTCGAACGCGGCGCGAGTGCCGATGGAGCGCGGCAGGACCGTGGCGTCGTCCTGCTCGTAGTACCGCTTGGTGATCTCGACGATCGTGCGGCCGGCCTCCTCGTACAGCGCCTTGCGGGCGGTGTGGGTGGCGAGGACCGAGCCGTTGCCGGGGAGGGAGAGGCCGAGGGCCTCGGTCAGGCAGTTCATCGAGTTGGCGGTGAACATGCCGGAACAGCTGCCGCAGGTGGGGCAGGCGTTCTCCTCGATACGGAGGATGTCCTCGTCCGAGATGGACTCGTCGACCGCGTCGCTGATCGCGTTGACCAGGTCGAGTTTTCGCACGGTCCCGTCGACGAGGGTGGCTTTGCCGGCCTCCATCGGGCCGCCGGAGACGAAGACGGTCGGGATGTTGAGGCGCATGGCGGCGTTCAGCATGCCCGGAGTGATCTTGTCGCAGTTGGAGATGCAGATCAGGGCGTCCGCGCAGTGCGCCTCGACCATGTACTCCACCGAGTCGGCGATCAGGTCGCGGGAGGGCAGGCTGTAGAGCATGCCGCCGTGGCCCATCGCGATGCCGTCGTCCACGGCGATGGTGTTGAACTCGCGCGGGACCGCGCCCGCGGCCTGGATCGCCTCGGAGACGATCCGGCCGACCGGGGCGAGGTGCGTGTGGCCGGGGACGAACTCGGTGAACGAGTTGGCGACGGCGATGATCGGCTTGCCGATGTCCGCGCTCGCTACGCCCGACGCGCGCATAAGGGCGCGCGCGCCCGCCATGTTGCGTCCGTGGGTGACCGTGCGGGACCTCAGCTGGGGCATCGTCGCTCGCTCCTTCGGCAGGGGGACTGCCTCCGACAGATAAAAAGGCTGTCTTCGAGCGTACGCCTCGGATCCAAGATCTGGACAGGCTGTCCGGAATGCGGGACGTGATGGTCGGTGGGTGGTCAGCCGCCACCCGCAGCCTCAGCCCTCGCCCAAGTATCTCTGGAGCGTGGGCGCCACCATCGCGACGATGTCCTCCGGGTCGGCGGAGGCGAGCGGCTCGGCGCGGACCACGTACCGGAGCATCGCGATGCCCAGCATGTGCGAGGCGGCCAGCTCGGCACGGAGGGTCGGGTCCGGGACGTCCAGCTCGGCCGCGACCCGCTCCAGCAGCCGGCGCAGCACGAAGTCGCGCAGGACGTTCGCGGCCGCCTCGTGGGTGACCGCCGAGCGCAGGATCGCCAGCAGGGGCGTACGAGTGCCGGGGTCCTCCCACACAGAGAGGAAGAAGCGCGCCAGCCGCTCCCCCAGGCCGTCCGGATCGCCGCCGAGCACGGCCGGGAGGACCAGGGCGGGTTCGAAGGTGACCTCGACGGCCGCCGCGAAGACCTCGTCCTTCGTGCCGAAGTAGTGGTGGACGAGGGCCGCGTCGACCCCGGCGGCCTTGGCGATGCCCCGGATCGACGTCTTGTCGTAGCCGCGCTCGGCGAACTCCGTGCGCGCTGCCTCCAGGATGCGCGTACGGGCGTCGGGGCCCTCGGACGCGGCCTTGCGGGAGGGGCGGCCCCGGCGGCGCGGGGCGGGAGCGCCGTCGGTCGTGGAGGTCGGTTCGGGATGCTCGGTCACGGGCGGAGGTCCGGCTCCTCGGTCACGGGCGGTGGATCTTCGGGGACGGGTCGGGGGCGGCGGAGGAGGTGGCCAGGTGGAGGCGGGTGAAGGCCAGCGCCTCCGCGAGATCGGCCTCGCGTTCGGCGGAGGACATCGCGCGCCGGGTGTTGACCTCGATGACGACATGGCCGTCGAAGCCCGTACGGGCCAGGCGCTCCAGCAGCTCCGCGCACGGCTGGTCGCCCCGGCCGGGCACCAGGTGCTCGTCCTTGGCCGAGCCCTTGCCGTCGGCGAGGTGGACGTGGGCGAGCCGGTCGCCCATCCGGTCCACCATGGCGAGCGCCTCGGTGCGGGCGGTCGCGGTGTGCGAGAGGTCGACCGTGAAGTGCCGGTAGTCGTCGTTGGTGACATCCCAGTCGGGGGCGTACGCGAGCATCTCGCGGTCCCGGTAGCGCCAGGGGTACATGTTCTCGACGGCGAACCGGACGTCCGTCTCATCGGCCATCCGCCAGATCCCGGTCACGAAGTCGCGGGCGTAGTTGCGCTGCCACCGGAAGGGCGGGTGCACCACGACGGTGGAGGCGCCGAGCTTCTCGGCGGCGGCCTTCGCCCGCTGGAGCTTGACCCAGGGGTCGGTGGACCAGACGCGCTGGGTGATCAGGAGGCAGGGGGCGTGCACCGCGAGGATCGGCACCCGGTGGTAGTCGGAGAGTCGGCGCAGGGCCTCGATGTCCTGGCTGACGGGGTCGGTCCAGACCATGACCTCGACGCCGTCGTACCCCAGGCGCGCGGCGATCTCGAAGGCCGTCGCCGTGGACTCGGGGTAGACCGAAGCCGTCGACAGGGCGACCTTCGCATCGGGGATGCGCACCACTGGTTCTGCCACCTGGACAGCGTACGGGCAGTGATGCGCCACTCCGAGTGGTCCTGGCCGAAAGTGATCAGGGCCATGAGCCCGTGACCGTACGTCACCGAAGTGGCGCGTCCCGTACGGTCTCTCCTCGCCTCACCCGGGCAGGGCGGCCCGTTCCGTCGGGAGGTGGTCGAGGCGGCGCAGGATGACGCCCTCGCGCAGGGCCCAGGGGCAGATCTCCAGCTCCTCGACGCCGAACAGGTCCATCGCGCCCTCGGCCACCAGCGCCCCGGCGAGCAGCTGGGCGGCCCGGCCCTCGGAGACGCCGGGGAGCCGGCCGCGCTCCTCGACGGTCATCGCCGCCAGCTTGGGCACCCAGTCCTCCAGCGCCTTGCGGCTCAGCGAGCGCTGGACGTACAGGCCCTCGGTGGAGCGGGCGGCTCCGGCGATCCGGGCGAGTTGCTTGAAGGTCTTGGAGGTGGCGACGACGTGGTCGGGTCGGCCGGCCCGGCTGAACTCGCCCACCGTCCGCGCGATGCTGGCCCGGACGTGCCGGCGCAGCGCCCTGACCTGTTCGGGGTCGGCCGGGTCGTCGGGCAGCCAGGCGCCGGTGAGACGGCCCGCGCCGAGCGGCAGGGAGACGGCGGTGTCGGGCTCCTCGTCGATGCCGAAGGCGATCTCCAGCGAACCGCCGCCGATGTCCAGGACCAGCAGCTTCCCCGCGGACCAGCCGAACCAGCGGCGGGCGGCCAGGAAGGTGAGCCGGGCCTCCTCCTCGCCGCTGAGGACGGCGAGGTCGACGCCGGTCTCGATGCGTACCCGCTCCAGCACCTGGTCCGCGTTGGTGGCCTCGCGCACCGCGGAGGTGGCGAACGCCAGCACGTCCTCGCACCCCTTGTCCTCGGCGGCCTGGACGGCGCCGGCGATCGTCGCCACGAGCCGGTCGATGCCGAGGGGGCCGATCGCACCGGTCTCGTCGAGCAGTTCGGCGAGCCGGAGCTCGGCCTTGTGCGAGTGCGCGGGCAGCGGACGGGCACCGGGGTGGGCGTCGACCACCAGCAGATGAACCGTGTTCGATCCCACGTCGAGGACTCCGAGTCTCATACGGGAACGCTACTGCGCCGCGCGACTTACTCTGGGCGCGTGCCAAAGACGAAAAAGGCTAAGCAGGACAAAGCCACGAAGAAGCCGAAGTCGAACAAGCAGGCGTCACAGCCGGAGGCGAACGGACCGGACCCGTCCGACGAGAAGGGCCTCGACTTCGCCCGGGCCTGGGTGGAGTTCCCCGACCCGGCCGACGACGAACAGGTCTTCCGCTGCGATCTGACCTGGCTGACGTCCCGTTGGACCTGCATCTTCGGCAGCGGCTGCCAGGGCATCCAGGCGGGCCGCGCCGACGACGGCTGCTGCACGCTGGGCGCCCACTTCTCCGACGAGGACGACGAGAAGCGGGTCGCCGAGAACGTGGCACGGCTCACCCCCGAGCTGTGGCAGTTCCACGACGTCGGTACGGAGACGGGCTGGGTCGGCGTCGACGAGGACGGCGAGCGACAGACGCGCCGCTGGGAGGGCTCCTGCATCTTCCAGAACCGGCCGGGCTTCCCCGCCGGGGCGGGCTGCTCGCTGCACATCCTGGCGTTGCGGGAGGGCAAGGAGCCCCTGGAGACCAAGCCGGACGTGTGCTGGCAGCTGCCGGTGCGGCGGACGTACGACTGGATCGACCGGCCCGACGACACCCGGGTGCTCCAGGTGACGATCGGGGAGTACGACCGCCGGGGCTGGGGCCCGGGCGGTCACGACCTGCACTGGTGGTGCACCTCGGCCACCTCGGCGCACGGGGCCGGTGACCCGGTGTACGTGTCCTACCGCCCGGAGCTGATCGAGCTGATGGGCAAGGAGGGCTACGACCGGCTGGTCGAGCTGTGCGAGGAGCGGCTGTCCTCGCTGCTGCCGATGGCCCCCCACCCGGCGGACCCGCCGCCGCCCGCGGCGAAGAAGAAGCGCTGACCGCACGGGGCCCGGGGGCGCCACGCCCCCGGGCCCCGTCGTCTGTCTGTCCCCTGTCCTCAGCCCGTCGGGGCCGGGTCGGTCGCGGGCGGGTCCGTGGGGCTCGGGTCGGTCGGGTCCGGTGACGGTTCGGGCGGGTCCGTGGGGTCGGGCGGATCGGTCGGGTCCGGCGGGTCCGGCGGGTCCGTGGGGTCGGTCGGGCCCGGCCCGGGGTCGGTGGGACCGGGGTCGGTCGGTCCCGGAT
>NZ_QWFA01000270.1 GCF_003501885.1 Streptomyces globisporus | reverse complement strand
CCCTCCCCCTTCCCGGAGGCCGCCCAGTAGGCCGCCGCCACCCGCCGCACCCCGTAACCGAGGTTCACCGCGGTGGGCCGCGCCCCCTCCAGCAGCCCCGCCGCCTCCGCGACGTCGAAGCCCCTCGCCGCCGCGAGCGCCACCCCGTACCCCCCGGCGATCCCGAGCAAAGGAGCCCCGCGCACCGCCAGCGTCTGGATGGCCCGCACCAGCGCGGGCACATCGGTGCACACCAGCTCGACCTCCTCGGCGGGCAGCCGCGTCTGGTCGAGAAGCACCAGCACGGGGCCTTCCGGAGGCTCGTCCCAGCGGAGTACGGAAAGCGCGGGAGGCTCGAAGCCCACCGATGATTGCGCGTCCTGATCAGCCATCTGCCCAGTCTGCCCGGTGAGCCACCCGCATATGAAGGTGCGAACGAGAAGGAGCGGCTGGTCCGCCCCGGACCGACGCGTGGCACGATGGCTGCCAACCTGCCGCCCCGATGAGCGGTCAGGACGGTGAAGGAGCGAGAATGAACGACTCTCCGGGCTGGGCGTCGCCCGGATCTGCCCCCTCCGACGGCAAGGAGAAGGCGATCCCCCGCCCCTCCGACCCGCAGGACGGAAGCGGCCCGACGGGGCAGTGGTCCCCCGAGCAGCCGCCCCCCGGGCAGTGGTCCCCACCGAGCAACCCCGGCGGCGGCCCCGGAAACCGGCCGCCCGCACCCGGCTGGGGCGGCGGCCCGCAGCGGCAGGGCTGGGCAGGACCGCCCCCGGCCGCGAAGCCCGGCGTCATCCCGCTGCGCCCACTGAGCCTCGGCGAGATCCTCGACGGCTCGGTGTCCGCCCTGCGCGCCCACTGGCGTACCGCACTCGGCTTCAGCCTCACGGTCTCGGTGGTCACCCAGATCGCCGTCATCCTCATGCAGCGCTACCTGCTGCCGGAACCGACCTCCATCGACCCGAACGCGACCGGCGCCGAGGCCCTGCGCCAGACCGCCGACTCGGCCCGATCGACGCTGATCTCCCTGGCCCCGGTCTCCCTCCTCTCGATGATCGCCACGCTCTTCACCGCGTCGGTCGTCACCGTGATCATCAGCCGCTCCGTACTGGGCCGGCCCACCACGCTCGCCGACTCCTGGGCCGAAGCCCGCCCCCGCGTCCTCCCTCTGCTCGGGCTGACCGTGCTGGTCGCCGTGATCATGGCCTCCATCATGGCCGTGGGCATCGGCCCCGGCCTGTTGCTCGGCTCCGAGGCCGGAGCGGCCCTGGCCTTCCTCGGCTTCGCGGCCGCCTGCGTCGTGATGCTCTGGCTGAACGTCAGCTTCGCCCTCGCCGCCCCCGCACTGATGCTGGAACGGCAGAGCATCGTCGCCGCGCTGCGCAGGTCGGCGAAGCTGGTCCGGGGCGCATGGTGGCGCACCTTCGGGATCCTCGCCCTGACCTATCTGCTGACCTTCCTGCTGACGTTCCTCGTCTCCATCCCGTTCGGCATCATCGCGGTGATCGCCGACGGAACCGAGGTCAGCGACCTCTTCGGCGGTACCGCGCCCTCCGTCGGCTGGCCCTTCCTGATCGTCACCGGCATCGGCGAAGTGATCGTCTCGACGTTGATCTACCCGTTCGTCGCCGGTGTGATGGCCCTCCTCTACATGGACCAGCGCATCCGCCGCGAAGCCCTGGACCTCGACCTCGCACGGGCCGCCGGCCTGCCCGGCTACGGCGACAACACACCCAGGAGCTGATGCGGTGTCGGGGGCGGGGGGCATCACCAGAGCACAGCAGGACATCGCGGCGGGCGACATACCCGTGGACACGCCACGTCTCCCCGCACGGGAGGCGGCCGAGAGCGAACTGTCGAAGCCGATGTACCACGAGAACGACCCGAACTTCCTCCAGCGCGCCCTGAACCAGTTCTGGGACTGGATCGCCGGAGTGTTCGACGCCGCCGCGGGTGCCGCCCCCGGCGGCCCGGCCGGACTCGCCGTCCTGGTCGTCATCGTCATCGGCCTCGCCGCCGCCCTCTGGTGGCGGCTCGGCACCCCGCGACGCTCCTCCCGGAGCACGGACGCGCTCTTCGACAGCACAGGCCCCCGCAGCGCGGCCCAGCACCGCGCCGCAGCCGAAGCACACGCCGCGGCCCTGCGCTGGACCGAAGCCGTCCAGGAACGCATGCGCGCCGTCGTCCGGTCCCTGGAGGAACGCGCCCTGCTCGACCCCCGCCCCGGCCGCACCGCGGACGAAGCCGCAGCCGAAGCGGGCCGCACCCTCCCCGAACACACGGTCAGGCTGCGCGCCGCCGCCCGGAGCTTCGACGACGTGACATACGGGGGCCGCACCGCGGACCGGTCGGCCTACCTGTCCCTGCGCACCCTCGACCTCGAACTCGACGAGGCGAAGCCGCTGCTGCCCGGAACCTCCCGAGGAGCCACCGGATGACCACGGCGACCACCGCGCCCACCTCGACCGCGCCCTCCCCCGGCCAGGTCTGGACCCGCGCCCGAGGCATCCTGGCTGTCGTCCTCATCCTCGTCGTCGGCGGCATCACGTTCGCCGCCGTACGCTCCGGCACGAACCACGCACAGCTCGACCCCCGCTCCGCGGACCCCAAGGGCAGCCGTGCCGTCGCAGAACTCCTCAAGGCACGCGGCATATCCGTCACCGTCGCCACCACTCTCGACGAGGCCACCGCCGCGACAGGACCCGACACCACCCTCCTCGCCACCGGCCCCAACCTCCTGACCCGGTCGCAGCAGCTCCGGCTGGACGAAGCGACCTCCGCCTCCGCAGGACGCACCCTGCTGGTCGCCCCGGGGCCGGGAGCAACGCACCGGCTCGCCCCCGGCATCCGCGCCGAGTCGCACCACGCCGTCAGTGCTCTCGCCCCGGCGTGCGAGCTCCCCGCCGCGCTGCGGGCCGGCACAGCGGACACGGGCGGCACCCGCTACACGACGCAGGACCCCACCGCCGTCGCCTGCTACCCGAGCGCAGGGCTCCCCAGCCTGGTCGTCCTCCCGACCGGTGAGGGCGGCGACACCGTCGTCCTCGGCTCCCCCGGCATCCTCCACAACGAACGTCTCGACAAGCAGGGCAACGCCTCGCTCGCCCTGCAACTCCTCGGATCCCGTCCCCATCTCGTCTGGTACCTCCCTTCTCTCACCGATCCATCGGCAACAACCGATGGCGGCGCCCCCGGCGACGGGGACGAAGAACAGTCGGAGGACGGCCCGGGGGACGACTCGGCCGACGAGAGCGGCTTCCTCGACCTCGTCCCCTCCGGCTGGCTGTGGGGAACGCTCCAACTCGCCCTCGCCGCCGTCCTCGCCGCCGTCTGGCGTGCCCGCCGACTCGGCCCCCTGGTGACGGAACGACTGCCGGTGGCCATCCGCGCATCCGAATCCGCCGAGGGCCGCTCCCTCCTCTACCGCAAGGCCAACGCCCGCGACCGGGCCGCCGACGCACTCCGAGCCGCCAGCCGCACACGACTCGCCCCGCTCGCCGGTGTGCCCGCCCGTGACGCGCACACCCCCGATGCCCTCCTCCCCGCCGTGTCCGCACGCGTCACCGCCCCGGACCGCGACCTGAACACCCTGCTCTTCGGTACGGCTCCTTCCACCGACGCCGCCCTGGTCCTCCTCGCAGATCAACTCGACGCCCTCGAAAGAGAGGTACGCACTTCATGAGCGCCCCGACCCCCGAGCCGGCCGAGCCCACGGCGCCCGCGGCAGCCCCCGTGATGCCCATGCCCACGGAACCGCAGCCGTCCGACAGCGCCCGTGCCTCCTTGGAGGCTCTGCGCTCCGAGATCGCCAAGGCCGTGGTCGGGCAGGACCCCGCCGTCACCGGACTCGTCGTCGCGCTGCTCTGCCGAGGTCACGTACTCCTCGAAGGCGTGCCCGGAGTGGCCAAGACCCTCCTGGTCCGCGCGCTCGCCGCTTCCCTCGAACTGGACACCAAGCGCGTCCAGTTCACTCCCGACCTGATGCCCAGCGACGTCACGGGTTCACTGGTCTACGACGCACGCACCGCCGAGTTCTCCTTCCAGCCCGGCCCGGTCTTCACCAACCTGCTGATCGCCGACGAGATCAACCGCACCCCTCCCAAGACCCAGTCGTCCCTTCTCGAGGCGATGGAGGAACGGCAGGTCACCGTCGACGGAACGCCACGTCCACTGCCCGAGCCGTTCCTCGTCGCCGCGACCCAGAACCCCGTCGAGTACGAAGGCACTTACCCCCTGCCCGAAGCCCAACTGGACCGCTTCCTGCTCAAACTGACGGTTCCGCTGCCCTCGCGACAGGACGAGATCGACGTCCTCACCCGCCACGCCGACGGTTTCAACCCCCGCGACCTGAAGGCCGCCGGGATAAAGGCTGTCGCCGGACCCGCCGATCTGGAAGCAGCACGCCAAGCCGTCGCGAAGACGACCGTCTCCCCCGAGATCGCCGGCTATGTCGTGGATATCTGCCGTGCCACGCGCGATTCCCCGTCGCTCGCCCTCGGAGTCTCCCCTCGCGGTACCACCGCACTGCTGTCGACCGCACGCGCCTGGGCCTGGCTGACCGGCCGGGACTATGTCATCCCGGACGATGTGAAGGCCCTGGCGCTCCCCACACTCCGTCATCGCATCCAACTGCGGCCCGAGGCTGAAATGGAAGGAGTCACTCCCGACTCCGTCATCGCCTCAGTGCTCGCCCACGTCCCCGTACCCCGATGAGGCGGTGACCATGGCCCTCACCGGACGTACCGCGCTGCTGGCCGCCCTGGGGTCACTCCCCGTAGGCATCCTCGCTCCCAGCTGGACCGGGATGCTGGCGGTCAACGCACCGCTCTCACTGGCAATTCTGTGCGACTACGCCCTGGCCGCGCCAGTGCGCACGCTTCGATTCACCCGATCCGGGGATACAACTGTTCGACTCGGTGACGCGGCCGAAGTGCAACTGACGGTGACCAACACCTCGCGTCGGCGTCTGCGCGCACGGCTGCGGGACGCCTGGCCTCCCAGCAGTTGGGCCTCGGGCACCGAACGCCGCGCTTCACGTCACACGCTGGCGGTCCCCGCCGGCGAGCAGCGACGCCTGGTCACCGTTCTGCGTCCGACGCGTCGAGGCGACCGGCAGGCGGAACGCATCACGGTCCGCTCGTACGGCCCGCTCGGCCTCGCCGCACGCCAGGGGCAGCACCGGGCCCCTTGGACCGTACGGGTACTGCCACCGTTCACCAGCCGCAAGCATCTGCCCTCCCGACTCGCCCGGCTCCGCGAACTGGACGGTCGCACCAGCGTTCTGACACGCGGCGAAGGCACGGAGTTCGACAGTCTGCGGGCTTATGTGCCCGGGGACGACACCCGATCCATCGACTGGCGGGCCACCGCACGCCAGTCGGCCGTAGCGGTCCGGACATGGCGCCCCGAGCGTGACCGGCACATCCTGATCGTCCTCGACACCGGGCGTACGTCGGCGGGGCGGGTCGGTGACGTCCCCCGTCTGGATGCCTCGATGGACGCCACGCTCCTGCTCACCGCGCTCGCCATGCGGGCGGGCGACCGCGTCAGCCTCCTCGCCTACGACCGTCAGGTCCGGGCACGGGTCCAAGGCCGAACGGCCTCGGGCAATGTCCTGGCCACGGTCATCAACACGCTGGCGACGCTGGAACCCGAGCTCATCGAGACGGACGCCCGGGGCCTGAGCAACGCCGCTCTCGCGGACGCCCCGCGCGGTTCGCTGATCGTTCTCCTCACGACGCTGGAGGCCGCCCCCATCGAGGAGGGGCTTCTCCCGGTACTGCCTCAGCTCACCCAGCGCCACACCGTTCTCGTGGCCGCGGTCTCCGACCCTCGGATCGAGGAAATGGCCAACGCACGGGGAACAGTGGATTCGGTGTATGACGCGGCAGCCGCCGGCCAGGCCCAGGCGGACCGTCGCCGCACGGCGGACACGCTTCGCCGCCATGGCGTCGTCGTCGTGGACGCCACCCCGGACACTCTCGCTCCCGCGCTGGCCGATACGTACTTGGCTCTGAAGGCCGCAGGCCGTCTCTGAGGAACCCGCAGGCCGACCAGGGGGGGGCGGGCAGGCCGCCGGTGCGGGCCTGTTGGTCCGGGCCCGG
>NZ_QWFA01000027.1 GCF_003501885.1 Streptomyces globisporus | reverse complement strand
GGCCCGCCCCGTACCCCGCCGCCGCGCTCCCGGCCGGTCCCGCGGGGCCGGGCGGTCCAGGCCAGGGGCCGATGGTGTCGTTGCCGCTGCCGCCCGCACCGGCCCCGGCGCCCGACCCCGCCGCGAGCCGCCGGACCCTGCTGACCATCGCGGCGGCGGCCGTCGGCGGGCTGATCGTGGGCGGCGGTTCGGTCGCCGCGCTCGGGTCCGGCGACACCGCCCGGGCGACGGACGACAAGCCCGCGCCCGAGCCCCGCCGTACGCTCCCCGGCCAGGCACCCGAACCGCGCTGGATCTACGCGCACCCGGCCTCCGAGTCGTCCCCGCTCACCACCGCGCTCTGGCAGGACAAGCTGCTCGTGGTGACCAGCGAGAGCCAGGCCAGCGCCGTGGACCTGCGCACCGGCAAGCGACTGTGGCAGCGTGCGGACGGGGCGAAGGGGCAGGCCGCGCTGGCGGCGGGCGCCGATCTGGTCTTCGTGGCGAGCCCGACGGAGTTCCTGTGGCTGTCGCCGAAGAACGGCAAGGTCGTGCACCGCGTGCGCTACACCGAGGCCTTCGACGACCTGCCGGGCCTCACCGTCGGGCGGCTGGCCGGGAGTTCCGGGCCGGTCATCTGGTTCACCGGGTCGCACACGGTCACCGTGAAGGCCCCGAAGCCGAAGAAGGGCAAGAAGAAGGGCAAGGACAAGGAAGTCGTCGAGGCCTACTTCTTCGCGTACGACATCGTGCAGCGCAAGGAGCTGTGGCGCACCCCCGTGCCCGCGGGCCGAGCCCCCGGCACCCCCGCCTACCGGGTGGTCGCGGAGCGCTCCGCCGACGTCCTCGTACGGCAGGACGCGGCCAGTCTGACGGCGGCCGAGGTCAAGAAGGCCAAGGGGAAGGGGTCGGTCCGCTCGTTCGACCAGAAGACCGGCAAGCTGCTGTGGACCAGGCAGTACGGCGCGGCCTCCCTGGAGGCCGCCACCTCCGGCGACGAGGACGGAACGCTGTACGCGGCGGTCGGCCAGGACCTCCAGGCCTTCGAGGCGGACACGACGAAGCCGCTGTGGCGCGTCGAGGGCAGTGCCGGTTCGTGGTTCGGCACCCCGCTGATCGCCGGGCCCCTGATCCATACCACCGAACGCAGTCGGCTGGTCGGCGCGGTGGAGCGGGAGAGCGGCCGGCTCGTGTGGCGCCGCTCCACCGAGGTGCCGGGCACCGGCCCCGCCCCCTCGCTCACGCTGAGCGGCAGCGAGAAGACCCTGATCGCCTCCGACGCCGTCCAGGTCACGGCGTTCTCGGCGGCCGACGGCGAGCGGCTGTGGAAGTTCCAGGACATCGGGTCGGCCGACCCGAAGGGCGAGACCGTCCGCGCCTCGTATCGGACGCTCGCCTTCGGCAAGACCGTCGTCGTCCAGCGGGACCGGTCCTTCTACGCCTTCCCGGTGGCCTGAGGCAGACCGACACCCTTACGTCATCACCGCCGCCGTCCGGGGGATGCCCCGTGCGGCGCGCCGCACGGTGCTTGCATCACCCGTCATCGAGTGACCGGATTAATAGGATTCGCTCACTTATGGACGGGCCCGTTGCCGGGCCGCGTCTCCGTCACGGAGGTGATGTCGTGTCAGGCAGGCTCCTGCGCGCGGTCTGCGCGACCGTGCTGACGACGGCGCTCACGGTCTCGCCGGCCACCGTCGCATCGGCCGAGCCCGGCCCCGTACCGTCCGAGGAAGCCGACGCGACGGACACCACGGACACGGACACGACGGACGAGAACGCGGCCGAGGTCGACGCCGAGACCGCCCTCGCCGCCCCCGAGGCACCCAGAAGCGTCGCCGCCCTGCTGCGCGAGCTCCAGACCCGCTACCGGGCGGCGGAGGAGGCGAGCGAGACCTACAACGCCACCGCCGAGAAGCTGAAGCAGCGCACCGCCCGGCTGAAGAAGGTGAACGCGGACCTGGCGAAGGCGCGGGCCGCACTGGAGATGAGCCGCGGGGACGCCGGGCGGCTGGCCCGGGAGCAGTACCAGGGGCGTACGGAGTTCTCCGCGTACCTCCGGCTGCTCCTGGCGCACGACCCCCAGCGGGCCCTGGACCAGAGCCACGTCGTGGGGCGGCTGGCGGCGAACCGTGCGGCGACGGTGGACCGGCTCACCGACTCCGCCCGGCGCGCCGACCGGTTGGCCGCCGCCTCCCGCAAGGCGCTGGACCAGCAGAAGAAGCTCGCCGCGCGACAGAAGAAGCAGCGCGACGCCGTGAACGGCAAACTCAGGGAGGTCGAGGGGCTGCTCGCCACGCTCTCCGAGGAACAGATCACCCAGCTCGCCGGTCTCGAACAGCAGGGCGTGGACAAGGCTCAGCGCGAGCTGGTGGCCTCCGGGGCGCTCAGCTCCACCCGGCCGCCCACCCGGCAGGGCGGCGACGCGGTGGCGTACGCGGTCCGGCAGATCGGCAAGCCGTACGTGTGGGGCGCCGAGGGACCCGACTCCTTCGACTGCTCCGGGCTCACGTCCCGGGCCTGGTCGGCGGCGGGGCGGACGATCCCGCGCACCTCGCAGGAGCAGTGGAAGCAGCTCCCGAGGGTGCCGGTGTCCGCGCTGCGCCCCGGGGACCTGGTGATCTACTTCCCGAAGGCGACCCATGTGGCGCTGTACATCGGCGACGGCCTGGTGGTGCAGGCGCCCCGCCCCGGGGCGAAGGTCAAGGTCTCACCGCTGGCGTCGAACCCGCTGCTGGGGGCCGTACGCCCCGACCCCGGCGGCGCCCCGCTGTCCACGTACACCCGCCCGGAGCTGCCCGAGGGCGCGCGCGACGGTTCGGACACGGGGTACGGCACGGACGCGGCGCCGAACAGCCCTTAGGACGGACCTCGGCGGCCGGACCGGCGGTGCGGGTCCGGCCGCCGAAGCGGGTGTGTTTCTCAAGCCCCGGTGACCGAGGCCAGGTACGCGTTCGTCTTCTCGGGCTCGAAGAAGAAGTTGTCGAAGTCCGCCGGGTCGTTGAACCCGTTGGCGAAGCGGTCCGCGACCGGCTGGAGCTGACCGGCGGCGCCGATCAGGTTCAGCACGTGCTCCGGCGGGACGCCCAGCATCGCGTTGGTCCACTTGGTGACGTGCTGCGCGGTCTCCCAGTAACGGTCGAACGTGGACTGCATCCACGCCGCGTCGAACTCCTTCTCGCCGTGCTCGATGATCGAGTCCAGGTAGGCGTTCGCGCACTTGGACGCCGAGTTGGAGCCCTGGCCGGTGATCGGGTCGTTGGCCACGACGACGTCCGCGACGCCGAGGACCAGGCCGCCGCCGGGCAGCCGCCCGATCGGCTTGCGGACCGTGGGGGCGTAGCGGCCGGCGAGGGTGCCGTTGGCGTCGGTCAGCTCGACCTTGGTGGCGCGGGCGTACTCCCACGGCGTGAACTTCTCCATCAGCTCCAGGGTCTTCGCCAGGTGCTCGGAGGGGTCCTTGATGCCCTGGAAGGCGTCGAGCGGCCCGCCCGGGATGCCCTCCCAGAACAGAATGTCGGCGCGGCCGGAGGTGGTGAGCGTCGGCATGACGAACAGCTCGCCGACGCCCGGCACCAGGTTGCAGCGGACCGCGTCGAACTCCGGGTGCTCCGGGCGCGGGCCCATGCCGTGGACGTAGGCGACGGCCAGCGCGCGCTGCGGGGCGTCGAACGGCGAACGGGCCGCGTCCCGGCCGAACATGGAGACCAGCTCGCCCTTGCCCGCCGAGACCATGACCAGGTCGTAGGTGCGGGAGAAGTAGTCCAGGTCGGAGACGGCCGCCCCGTGGATGACGAGCTGTCCGCCGCGCTGGGCGAAGGTCTCCATCCAGCCGGCCATCTTCACGCGCTGGTCGACGGACTGGGCGTACCCGTCCAGCTTGCCGACCCAGTCGATGGCGCGGGAGGAGTCGGGGGCGGCGACGGAGACGCCGAGTCCCTCGATCTTCGGGGCCTGGGACTCCCAGAAGTTCAGCTGGTAGTCCCGCTCGTGCTGGAGCGCGATCTCGTCGGCGGTCCGGTTGGACATCAGGGTGACTTCGTAGCCTCTGGACTGCAACCCCAGGGCCAGCTGGAGCCCGGACTGGCCGGCTCCGACTATGAGTATCTTCCGCATCGCGGCTCTCCGTGCTCCGTCGTTTCTGATTCGAGGCGTCAGGCGGGTGTGACGTCGAGAGCATGGCCCACGAGGGCCAGCAGTGACTCGACGACGGTGATCCTGTTACGCGCGTCCATGATCACTATCGGCACCTGCGGCGGTACGGTCAGGGCCTCCCTGACGTCCTCCGCCTCGTAACCGGGGGTCCCCTCGAAGTGGTTGACCGCCACGATGTAGGGCAGGCCGCAGCTCTCGAAGTAGTCGAGCGCCGGGAAGCAGTCCTCCAGACGCCGGGTGTCGGCGAGGACGACCGCGCCGATCGCCCCGCGCACCAGGTCGTCCCACATGAACCAGAAGCGCTGCTGGCCCGGGGTGCCGAAGACGTACAGGACGAGGTCGTCGTCGAGGGTGAGACGGCCGAAGTCCATGGCCACCGTCGTGGTGGTCTTCTCCGGCGTCGCGGAGAGGTCGTCGGTCTCCTCGCTGGCCTGGGTCATCAGCGCTTCGGTCTGGAGCGGGGTGATCTCGGAGACCGAGCCGACGAACGTCGTCTTGCCGACGCCGAATCCGCCCGCCACCACGATCTTGGTGGCAGTGGGGGCGCGGGTGTGGTCGAGCTGCCAGGCCTGGAGGGCTTCCTCCGGCTGGTCCTGGGGCCGGGCCGGCCGGTCGTCCCGGGAGTCCGGCTGACGCGGGGCGAAGAGCGGCGCCTCAGAGACGGCGGAGTCCATTGAGCACCCTTTCGAGCAGTGCGCGGTCGGGCTGGCCGGTGCCGTGACCGGTTCCGTACACGCGGATCTTTCCTTGGTCGGCCAGGTCGCTGAGCAGCACCCGGACGACTCCGAGCGGCATCTTCAACAGGGCCGAGATCTCCGCGACCGTACGCATGCGGCGGCAGAGTTCGACGATGGCCTGGAGCTCCGGCATGACCCGCGAGGCGAGGTTGCCGTTGGTGAGTTCGCGGCGCTCCTCGGGTGCTTCGAGGGCGGCGACGAACGTCTCGACCAGCAGGACGTGCCCGAACCGGGTGCGGCCGCCGGTGAGGGAGTACGGGCGGACCCGGGCGGGGCGCTTGTCGGCCCCGCGGACGGGGAGCCGGGGGGCGGGTTCCGCTGCGGCGGTGGTCACAGGGCGCTCTCCATCGATTTGCGCAGCTCACTGCGGAGTTCGGGGGTGAGGACGTGTCCGGCCCGGCCGACGAAGAGGGCCATGTGGTACGCGACGACGCTCATGTCGCAGTCCGGGGTGGCGTGGACGCCGAGGAGGGAGCCGTCGCTGATCGACATGACGAAGACGCTGCCCTCGTCCATGGCGACCATCGTCTGTTTCACGCCGCCGCCGTCCATCAGCTTCGCGGCTCCGACGGTCAGCGAACCGATGCCGGAGACGATCGTGGCCAGGTCGGCGCTGGATCCCTTGGGGCCGTCCGACGGTCCGGCGGCCTTCGCCTCGTGATGGCCGGGGTCGGAGGAGAGCAGCATCAGGCCGTCGGACGAGACGACGGTGACCGAGTGGACCCCTGGCACCTCCTCCACGAGATTGCTCAGCAACCAGTGAAGGTTCCGGGCCTCGGTACTCAGCCCGAATGTGCTGGGCGCAGTCAACTGCGTGCCTCCTCGACTGTGTCCCCCGTCTCTTCGTTCCGTGTGTCCTGTGCGGCGCCCGTGGTGTGCGCGGTGGTGCTCTCGTGCCCCGTGCGCCCCGTGGGTACGCCCCCGGGCTCGGCGGCGGCGATGCCGCCGGTCTCGGCGATCTCGGCCTCGACGTCGCGCCGGCCTTCCTTCGCCGCCTGGTGGAAGCTGCCGAGCCGGCGGCGCAGGGCGTCCCGGTCGAGGCTGCCGGTGCGGCCGGGGACGGGGGTCGCGTCGGGCCTGGTCACCTTGGGGGTGCGCTTCGGCAGCCCCTTGTCGGTGACACGGCCGGCCTCCGGGCGGCGGGGACCGGGGACGGTCTCGGCGGGGGCGTCGGCCCTTCCGGTCACCTCGGCTGCTCCGGCCGCCTCGGCCGCCTCGGCGCGGGGCGCGGGGCGGGACGCGGGCCCGTCCGGGTCCTGGTCGCCGGGGCCGGTCTCGGCCGGGCGCTCGTGGCGGTCGGGGCCGATGGCGTAGGGGTCGGCCGGCGCGGGGGCTGCCGGGGCGGCCGGGTCCGCGGGCGGCTTCGGCAACCGGACCTGCAGCGTGATCTCGGACTCCGACTCGGCGCCGGTGTCCGTGTCGGCGGCCGCGTCGGTCTCGGCTTCCGCGACCGGCTGCTGGGCGTCCTGTGCCTGGTCCGGCAGCGGTACGGCGGTGGCTTCCGGGCTCTCGTCGGCGTTCTCGGCCGGAGCGCTCCCGGCGTCGGCGCTCGCGGAGGCGTCGGCGTTCTCGCGGATCGTCCGCTCGGCGGCGGCGATCATCGGGTCGGCGTCGGCCGGGCCGGGCTCGACGGCCGTCTCGGGGGCGTTCCGTGCGTCGGCGACCGGCTCGGGCAGCGCGGCCGGCTGCGGTGAACGGCTGGGCAGGGCGTTGGAGTTGGCCTCCGCCACCGAGCCCGGGAGGTTGAGCGTGGGTGCGTCGCCGGGCAGTTGCACGGCGGGCGGGTTGGCGGCGGGCAGCGTCTTGGGCAGCAGGGCCTGCGGCAGGACGACGACGGCCGTCACTCCACTCCCCTTCTGCTCGCGCAGCTGGACCCGCACCCCGTGCCGGGCGGCCAGCAGCGACGTCACCTGGAGACCGAGTCCGGCGCCGTCGGCATTCTGCTCACCGACCTCGAACGAGGCCGGGTCGGCCAGCCTGGCATTGAGCTCTTCCATCCGGACCGTCGACATGCCGATGCCCTCGTCCGACACGGAGAGCATCACCTCGCCGCTCTCCAGCAGCCAGCCGGACAGCTCGACATGGGAGTCCGGCGGGGAGAAGGAGGTGGCGTTCTCCAGGAGTTCGGCCAGCAGATGGCTGAGGTCGTCGGCGGCGAACCCGGCGATCTGGGCGTGCGGCGGCAGGGACTGGATGGTGACCCGCTCGTACCGCTCGATCTCGCTGACGGCGGCGCGCGCCACGTCGACCAGCGGGATCGGCCCGGCGTGGCTGTGGCCGTGCTCGGCGCCCGCTAGGACGAGCATGTTCTCGCTGTGGCGGCGCATGACCGTGGCCATGTGGTCGAGCTTGAAGAGGGTGGCCAGGCGCTCCGGGTCCTGCTCGCGCTCCTCCAGGCCCTCGATGACGCCGAGCTGCCGCTCGACGAGGCCGAGGGTGCGCAGCGAGAGGTTGACGAAGGTGTGGTGAACCGTGTTCTTGAGCTGTCCGAGCTGGGTGGTCAGCTCGGCTGTCCGCTCCTGGAGTTCGGTCCGCTGCTGCGCCAGGGATTCGCGGCTCTTGATCAGGCCGGAGCGTTCGGCGGTGAGGCTCTCGACGCGTCCGCCGAGGTCCTGGTGGAGGTCGGTGAGCTTGCCGTGGAGGGCGTTCATCGACCGGACGACCTGGGCGAACTCGTCGTTGCGGCCGGTGTAGCGGACCGGTTCGGCGTTCTCGGGGTCCTCGACCAGGCGCGCGGCGCCGATGCGCAGGACGGCGAGCGGCTGGGTGAGGGTGCGGGCGACGGCGGTGGAGACGCCGACGGCGAGGAGGAAACAGCCGCCGAGCAGGGCGATGGCCAGTTCGAGGGCGGTGACGTCGTCGTCGCGCAGCCCCTCCAGGTCCTGGACCTGGCCGGTGGTCAGGGCGGACTCGACGCTGCGCATCCGGTCGACGCGGGCGGAGAGCGCGGCCTCCAGCTTCCGGGGGCTGACCTTGCGGTCCCCTTCCGACAGCTCGGGGCGGTCGGTGAGGCGGGTGAGGTACTTCTCGGCGTCGTTGACCTCGGAGCCGGTGACGGTGGCGGAGAGCTTGTCGCGGGCCTCCGGGTCCGCCGCCTGGTCGAAGTCGGCGAGCGCGGCCAGCTCCCGCACCCGGGCCTGCTGGGCGGCGGAGCTCAGCTCGTCGCGTTCCCGGTCGGCCCGGGTGGCGCCCTCGTCCTGGGTCTGCACGGGCAGCCCGGTGAAGGGGTCGGTCTGCGGGCCCGTCGGCTCGGGGCTCGGCACGGCGAGCGCGGCGAGGAGGAGGCCGCGGGTGGCGGAGGCCTGTTCGGAGGCGCCGCCGAGGGTGAGCGGGGCCCGGGTGGCGTCGGCGGCGCGCGGCGGGGTCTTCTCCGCGAGTTCGGCGGCGATGCCGTGCAGCTTGGCGATGAGGTCGGAGTACGCCTGGTGCGCCTCCAGGGCCGAGCCCTTGCCGGTCAGGGCGGAGCGGCGCAGGGAGGGGACCGTCGAGAGGTCACGGCGCAGGGCCGCGGAGGCCGCTTCGTGGATCTCGTCGATCTGCTGGTCGACACGGGTGGTGCGGGCGGTGCGGTTCTTCGCGCTGACGCCGTCGTCGCCTTCCTCGGCCCGGCCGGCGGCGATGTACGCGGTGACGGCGTCACGCTCGTCGGCGAGGGAGTGCCCGAGGGTGACCGCCTGCTGGTTCAGCTCGGCGAGGGTGACCAGCCGCTGGGACTCGGTGAGATCGGCGGAGGCTCCGAGCACGGCGGGGGTGCCCGCCGCGACGACGATGACGCCGACGACCGCGACCCCGGCGACCAGTCGGCTGCGCACCCGCACGGTCCGCTTGTCCGCACCGGGTGCCGGAGGCATCGCCCCTGAACCGTCGCGCGTCGTGCCCTTGCTCCGCGGCCGCTTCTTCTGCACCGGTGCTCGCAATCTTGACTCGTCCACCCTTGAAGCAGAGGTGACGCACGGTCACATGGAAGGGCGCCCCGCTCCTGGTACGGCTTCCGACCATTCCAGCGCTTATGAGAGGGGGGCGCGCATCAACCGCTCCGCCACTCGAAGGAGTGAACATCACTCTGGAGTTGACGAACAAGTCTCCCCCGCCGGACCCCTGACCATGCGTGGACCACGGGGTGGAAGTTCCGCTCCGCCTTTGGCAGGATGCCCGCCCGCACGCTCCCCGGAGCCCTTCCCTCCGCCTCGTGCGCCCGCGTTGACCTGCTGGTACAGGCCATCTTCGGCCGCGTGCGGGGATGGTGAAGGGCTCGTGCAGACTGGCGGTATGCGCATCGAACTCGCCACCGCTCCCGGCAGTCCCGAACGCCCCAACGAGGACTGGGTCTCCGGGACTCTTCCCGCGTCCGGCCAGGGTGGTGTGCTGGTGCTGCTCGACGGGGTGACCCCGCCGCGTGGGGACGACGGTTGTGTGCACTCGGTCCCGTGGTTCACCGCGCGACTGGGCGGCGCGCTGGTGGAACTGTCCGGTTCCCGCCCTGATCTGACCCTGACCGAGATCCTGGCCGCGGCCATCTCCCGTACAGCCGAAGCCCATCGGGCCACCTGTGACCTTTCTCACGTACGTACGCCTCAGGCGACTGTGGCCCTGGCGCGGTGGGGCGAACGCGCGATCGAGTACCTGGTGCTGTCCGACTCGGTCCTGCTCCTGGAGTCGCCCGACGGTGCGGTCCGGGCGATTCTGGACGACCGGCTGACGCGGCTGCCGCCGGGTTCGCTCGCCTCGAACGAGATCGCCGACGCCACGGTGCGGAACAAGGAGAGCGGCTTCTTCACGGCGGCCGCCGATCCGGCGGTCGCCTCGCGCGCGGTGACGGGCAGCGTCCCGGCGGCGGACGTCCGGGCGCTGGCCGCACTCACGGACGGCGCGGCCCGCTGGACGGAGGTGTTCGGCGAGGGCGACTGGGCGGACACGCTGGGGCTGCTGCGGAAGGAGGGGCCGCAGGGGCTGATCGACCGGGTGCGGGAGCTGGAGGAGGCCGACGCGGCGGCCGGGCGCGTACGGCTGCGGCGCGGCAAGACGCACGACGACGCGACCGCGCTCCTGGTGGAGCCGGCCTGACCCGACACGCCCGGGACGGAGCTGGTCCGACCTGACGCCCCCTTGGCGGAGTTGAGCCCGACCGATGGCCGGCAGCCTGCGCGGTAGGCCGGTCAGCTCTCCGCGCGGGCGTTCAGCTGGTGCAGGAGCCGGGCGAGCTCGGCGACTTCGGCCCGGTCCCAGTCGGCCAGTTTGCGCACGTAGCGCCCGCGGCGGGCGTCCCGGACGCTGCGGAAGCGGGCCAGGCCGTCGTCGGTGAGATGGACGAGCCAGGCGCGCCCGTCGGCCGGATCGGGTTCACGGGCCACCAGCCCGAGGTTCTCCAGCGAGTGGAGCTGGCGGCTCATGGTGGCCTTGCCGACGCCGAAGTAGGCGGCCAGTTCGGTGGCCCGCTGCCGCCCCGCCGCTTCCAGACGGACGAGCAGACCATAGGCGGCGGGCTCCAGTTCGGGGTGGACTTCCCGGGCCATCTCGCCCGAGCTGGCGCGCGCCCGGCGCAGGAACACGGCCAGCTCACGCTCCAGCGCCAGGAACTCATGGTCCACGCCGCTCACGCCGGGTGCGCCCGGCCCCTCGGGCGCACCAGGTTCCGGCCCGCTGTCGTCTCCGCGCACGTCTGTACCCCTCGTACGGTTCCCTGCCGATAAAAGCTGCCGCCTGCCGCCGCGACCGGTCATCGCCGCAGCTCGGCCAGTATTTCGCAGGAGTGGACCGACCACGCCGACCCGGCCCCGGTCCGGGGCCTGCCACCGCCCCTCACCCCACTATGAACTCGATGTATACACGCCATGTACAGTCATCGTCGTGCCGCACACCTGTGCGGGATTTCCCGCACAGAGGAGTGATGTGTCGTGCCCGGAAAGATGCCGTTGCCCCGGATCGGGTTGACCGCGGCGATGGTGACGGCGCTCACACTGACGTTGAGCGGCTGCTCGATGGAGACGACCGCGCCCGGTTCGGCACGCGGGGAGGCGGCGTCCGACGCCAAGGGCGAGTTCGGGCCGGTCGACTGCCGCAAGGCCAAGTGCATCGCCCTGACCTTCGACGCGGGCCCGGGCGAGGACACGCCGAGGCTGCTGGACATCCTCAAGGAGAAGAAGGTGCACGCCACCTTCTTCCTGCTGGGCAAGCACCACGTCGTCAAGCACCCCGACGTGGTGCAGCGCATCGAGGACGAGGGCCACGAGGTCGCCAACCACACCTGGACGCACCAGGTGCTGACCGACCGGAAGCCGGACGAGATACGGGCCGAGCTGGAGAAGACCCAGGTGGCCATCGAGAAGATCACCGGCAAGAAGCCCCGGCTGATGCGTCCGCCGCAGGGCCGCACCGATGACACGGTCTCGGACATCAGCAAGGACCTCGGGCTCTCCCAGGTGCTGTGGAGCGCCACCGCCAAGGACTACTCGACGAACGACTCCGCGCTGATCAAGAAGCGGATCCTGGACCAGGCGAGCAAGGACGGCGTCATCCTGCTGCACGACATCTACAAGGGCACCGTCCCCGCCGTCCCCGGGATCATCGACGCTCTCCAGAAGGACGGCTACACCTTCGTGACCGTCCCCGAGCTGATGGCCCCCGCCGAGCCGCAGCCGGGCACGATCTACCGCCCTTGAGCCATGCCCCGGAACGACGTCCCTGGCACGCGGAACGGCCCGCCCCCGCCGCAGCGGGAAGCGGGCCGTTCGAGCCGGGCCGGCGTACGGCGGTCAGGCCGCGGCCGGGATCCGCTCCCCGGCCCTGGCCGTGGCCGGGGCGAGGGCGATCTCCAGCACCTGGCGGACGTCGGTGACCGGGCGGACGTCCAGCTTCTCCAGCACCTCGGCCGGGACGTCGTCCAGGTCGGCCTCGTTGCGCTGGGGGATCACCACGGTCGTGATGCCCGCCCGGTGCGCGGCCAGCAGCTTCTGCTTGACGCCGCCGATCGGCAGCACCCGCCCGGTCAGCGACACCTCACCGGTCATCGCCACATCCGTACGGACGAGGCGTCCGGAGAGCAGCGAGGCCAGCGCGGTCGTCAGCGTGACGCCGGCGCTCGGGCCGTCCTTGGGGACCGCGCCCGCCGGGAAGTGGACGTGCACGCCCCGGTCCTTGAGGTCCGCTACCGGCAGCTCCAGCTCCGCGCCGTGCGACCGCAGGAAGCTCAGCGCGATCTGCGCCGACTCCTTCATGACGTCCCCGAGCTGACCGGTCAGGGTCAGTCCGGACGCCCCGGTCTCCGGGTCGGCGAGCGACGCCTCGACGAAGAGGACGTCACCGCCCGCCCCGGTCACCGCGAGCCCGGTGGCCACGCCCGGCACCGCGGTGCGGCGCTCGGCCGGGTCCTGCGCGGACTCGGGCACGTGGTGCGGGCGCCCGATCAGGCCGCGCAGATCCGCGTCCGTCACCGTGAACGGCAGCTCCCGGTCACCCAGTTCGTGCTGGGCCGCGACCTTGCGGAGCAGCCGGGCGACCGCCCGCTCCAGATTCCGTACGCCCGCCTCACGGGTGTACTCGCCGGCCAGCTTGCGCAGCGCCGACTCCTCCAGGGCGACCTCGTCCTTCTCCAGACCGGCCCGCTCCAGCTGGCGCGGGAGCAGGTGGTCCCGGGCGATGACGACCTTCTCGTCCTCGGTGTAGCCGTCGAGGCGGACCAGCTCCATACGGTCGAGCAGGGCCTCCGGGATGGCTTCGAGCACGTTGGCCGTGGCCAGGAAGACCACGTCGCTGAGGTCGAGCTCGACCTCCAGGTAGTGGTCGCGGAAGGTGTGGTTCTGCGCGGGGTCGAGGACTTCGAGCAGGGCGGCGGCCGGGTCGCCCCGGAAGTCGGAGCCGACCTTGTCGATCTCGTCGAGCAGGACGACCGGGTTCATCGAACCGGCCTCCTTGATGGCCCGCACGATCCGGCCGGGGAGCGCGCCGACGTACGTACGACGGTGGCCGCGGATCTCCGCCTCGTCCCGGACACCGCCGAGCGCGACGCGGACGAACTTGCGGCCCATGGCGTGCGCGACGGACTCGCCGAGCGAGGTCTTGCCGACGCCGGGCGGGCCGACGAGGGCGAGGACCGCGCCGCCGCGCCGCCCGCCGACGACGCCGAGGCCCCGGTCGGCACGGCGCTTGCGCACCGCGAGGTACTCGGTGATGCGCTCCTTCACGTCGGCCAGGCCGGCGTGCTCTGCGTCCAGGACCTCCTGGGCGCCGCGGATGTCGTAGGCGTCCTCGGTCCGCTCGGTCCAGGGCAGTTCGAGGACGGTGTCCAGCCAGGTGCGGATCCAGGAGCCCTCGGGGGACTGGTCGCTGGACCGCTCCAGCTTCTCGACCTCCTTGAGCGCGGCCTCGCGGACGTGCTCGGGCAGGTCGGCGGCCTCGACGCGGGCCCGGTAGTCGTCGGACTCGTCCTCCGGATCGCCGTTGAGCTCGGCGAGCTCCTTGCGTACGGCGTCGAGCTGGCGGCGCAGCAGGAACTCCCGCTGCTGCTTGTCGACGCCGTCCTGGACGTCCTTGGCGATGGACTCGGCCACGTCCTGCTCGGCGAGGTGCTCGCTCAGCCACTGGATGGCGAGCTTCAGCCGGGCGATCGGGTCCACGGTCTCCAGGAGCTGGACCTTCTGGGCGGTGGAGAGGAAAGGCGAGTATCCGGAGTTGTCGGCGAGCGCGGAGACGTCGTCGATCTGCTGGACCCGGTCCACGACCTGCCAGGCGCCGCGCTTCTTCAGCCAGCTGGTGGCGAGCGCCTTGTACTCCTTGACCAGCTCGGCGGCGGATCCGGGCAGCGGGTCGGGGGCGGCCGTCTCCAGCACGGTCCCCTCCACCCAGAGCGCCCGGCCGGGGCCGCTGGTCCCGGCTCCGATGCGGACCCGGTCACGGGCCCGGATGAGGGCGCCGGGGTCGCCGTCCGACAGGCGTCCGACCTGCTCGACGGTGCCGAGGACACCGGTCCCCGTGTACGTGCCGTCGATCCGCGGGACCAGCAGCACCTGGGGCTTGCCGCCGCCGGGACGGGCTGCGGCCTGCGCGGCCTCGACGGCGGCGCGCACCTCGGTGTCGGACAGGTCCAGCGGCACCACCATGCCGGGCAGGACGACCTCGTCGTCGAGCGGCAGCACGGGCAGGTCGATCGGTGTGAACGCCTGGGACTCGTTAGTCATGATCTCCCCTTCGGCAGGCAAGTTGAGCTATGTGGACTCAATGCTTGTGAGTCGCCGAATGTTCCCCGAACGGTGTTCGCTCTGAGCGATCAGGTCGCCCGCTGTACGCCGCGCCCCTTCGCTCCCGGGCGCCCCTCCCCGTACGGGAGCGCTCGACGGCGTGCAGTTGTTCCCCTCCCCGGAGCCGGAAAGGCGCTGGCCTTCGCCCCGCGCCGGGGGCCAGGATGGGCGGGCATCGACCGCCACGCCCGGATACCGGAGAGCCGCATCATGTCCGCGACGACCGCCCCCGAACCGATGGACTCGCTGCCTGTGCGCTCCACCGACACCCCCGTCGTCCTCGACCGCCGGGAGGGGCCCTTCGGCGAGGTCGTCCTGCGCGAGCGCGGGGAGCACTTCGAGATCATCGCCAACGGCTGCTTCCTGATGGACACCTCCGACGGGCGCTCCGAGCGGCTGCTGATCGACGTCGCACTGGCCTCGCTGCCCGCCGGCCGGACGGCCCCGTCCGTGCTCATCGGCGGCCTGGGCGTCGGGTTCTCCCTCGTGCGGGCCGCCGAGGAGGAGCGCTGGGGGCGGATCGTCGTCGTGGAGCGGGAGCAGGCGATCGTGGACTGGCACCGGGAGGGGCCGCTGGACCGGATCTCCGGAGCGGCGCTGGCCGACCCCCGGACCGGGATCCTGCCCACGGACCTGGTCGCCCACCTCCGTACCACCACGGAGCGTTACGACGCGCTCTGCCTGGACATCGACAACGGGCCCGACTGGACGGTCACGGAGGGCAACGAAAGCCTCTACTCCCCCGCCGGTCTGGCGCACTGCCACGACCGCCTGAACCCGGGCGGCGTGCTCGCCGTATGGTCCGCGCAGCCGTCGCCCGCCTTCGAACAGGCATTGCGGAATGCCGGGTTCAGCGGGGTTCGGACGGAAGAAGTGGCCGTTGCCCGAGGTGTGCCCGACGTGGTCCATCTCGCACTCCGGGCCGGCTGAACCCCCCTCCCGGTATGTGCGGCCCGGCGGCGGCACGGGTCAACCGGCACAAGGCAGACGATCCGGCCGCCCGCCCGGCCCGAACTCGTGACCTCGGGGCAACACCCTGCGTAGCCGGGAGGCCTCCGCTGCCTTTACGCTGCTGACCGGCACACGGGATCACCCACGAAAACCACGAGCGAAGACCGTGCCTCCGGGGGAATGGCTCCCGCGAGAACGGGCAGGGGCGGGGCGATGGAACAGACACACACCACCCACAACGGCGTCGCGGCCACCCCGGGGGCTCAGCGCCGGGTGCTGGTGGTCGAGGACGACGCCACGATCGTCGACGCCATTTCCGCCCGGCTGCGGGCGGAGGGCTTCCTGGTGCAGACCGCGCTGGACGGCCCCGCGGCCGTGGACGCGGCCGAGGCCTGGCAGCCCGACCTGATGGTGCTCGACATCATGCTTCCGGGCTTCGACGGCCTGGAGGTCTGCCGCCGGGTGCAGGCGGCGCGTCCGGTGCCGGTGCTGATGCTCACCGCACGCGACGACGAGACCGACATGCTGGTCGGGCTCGGGGTCGGCGCCGACGACTACATGACCAAGCCGTTCTCCATGCGGGAGCTGGCCGCCCGGGTCCACGTGCTGCTGCGCCGGGTGGAGCGGGCGGCGCTCGCCGCCGTCACCCCGCGCAGCGGGATACTGCGTCTGGGTGAGCTGGAGATCGACCACGCGCAGCGCCGGGTCCGGGTGCGCGCCGAGGACGTCCACCTCACGCCGACCGAGTTCGACCTGCTGGTGTGCCTGGCCAACACCCCGCGCGCCGTGCTCTCCCGGGAGCAACTGCTGGCCGAGGTGTGGGACTGGGCGGACGCCTCGGGCACCCGTACGGTCGACAGCCACATCAAGGCGCTGCGCCGGAAGATCGGTGCGGAGCGGATCCGTACCGTGCACGGTGTGGGCTACGCCCTGGAGACTCCCGCGCCATGAGCCGGCCAGGGTCCGGACTGCGGCCCTTCTCGATCAAGGCCAAGCTCGGCACGCTCGTCGTGGTCTCGGTGTTCATCACCACGGGGCTGCTGATCGTCGCGCTGCGGACCCGTACGGAGTTCCGCTTCATCACGGTTTTCTCGGTGATCGCCACGCTGCTGATCACCCAGTTCGTGGCGCACGGTCTGACCGCGCCGCTGGACGAGATGAGAGCGGTGGCCCGGTCGATCTCGCACGGCGACTACACGCGCCGGGTGAGCGGCGCCGGGCGGCGGGACGAGCTGGGCGACCTGGCGCAGACGATCAACCGCATGGCGGACGATCTGGAGGCGGAGGACCGGCATCGAAAAGAGCTGGTCGCCAATGTCAGCCATGAGCTGCGTACGCCCATCGCGGCGCTCAGAGCCGTGCTGGAGAACGTGGTGGACGGGGTGTCCGCCGCCGATCCGGAAACGATGCGCACGGCGCTGAAACAGACGGAGCGGCTCGGCCGACTGGTCGAGACGCTGCTGGACCTGTCGCGCCTGGACAACGGGGTCGTCGCCCTCAAGGCACGCCGTTTCGAGGTGTGGCCGTATCTGTCGGGCGTACTGAAGGAGGCGAATCTCGCCGCCTCCCAGCGACGCCTGTCGTCGGGTTCGGGCAATCACTCCCGTACGGACGTCCATCTGCATCTGGACGTCTCGCCGCCGGAGCTCACCGCGCACGCGGACGCCGAGCGGCTGCACCAGGTGGTCGCGAACCTGATCGACAACGCGGTCAAGCACAGCCCGCCGCACGGCCGGGTGACGGTGCTGGCGCGGCGCGGGGCCTACCCCGAGTCACTGGAGCTGGAAGTCATCGATGAGGGGCCCGGCATCCCGGAGGCGGAGCGCCACCGGGTCTTCGAGCGGTTCAACCGGGGCCAGGCGCCCTCCCCGCAGGGTCCGGGCAGCGACGGCGGTACGGGCCTCGGTCTCGCCATCGCCCGGTGGGCGGTCGATCTGCACGGCGGCCGGATCGGTGTGGCCGAATCCGTAAGGGGCTGCCGGATCCAGGTCACCCTCCCGGGGATCCCAGAGCAGCGCGGTTGACGTTCTTGTTGGCATAGGGTCGAACCGGAAGGGCACGTTCATACGTGCCCTGCCAGCAAGGGGCCTCAAGGGGATGCGGTCGCAGGGCCGTGTCCACGGTCCTGCGTACCCGAAGTGCAGTGGAACCTCGCTTGTTTCCCGCCATTTCCTGCGCCGAAACCCGCCCTTCGATGTGATGTGCACGACGAAGCACCGGCCCGGCCTGCAAGGAACGGTTCGGGGGGCGTAGCCTTGATTTCCGCTGTCCATCACCTTGTGAAGCGGAAGAGGGCGGTTGCCGCCGTGTCGTCTCAGTCCCCCAGTAACTCAAGCGTCTCGACCGACCAAGCCAGCCCGGGCACCAACCCGGCCGCGGCTTTCGGCGCCAATGAATGGCTCGTCGACGAGATCTACCAGCAGTACCTCCAGGACCCCAGTTCGGTCGATCGTGCCTGGTGGGACTTCTTCGCCGACTACAAGCCGGGTGCCGCCGGCACGGCGGACAAGCCCGCTCCCGGGGCCTCGGGGGCCCCGGTGACCGAGGCCGCCGCCCCGGCCGCGCCCGCTCCGGCAGCCGCTCCGGCTCCGGCGAAGGCCGCGCCCGCCGCCGCTCCGGCCACCCCCGCGCAGCCGGCCCCGGCCAAGGCCGCTCCGGCTCCGGCGAAGACCGCGCCCGCCCCGGCGAAGCCCGCGGCCGCGAAGCCCGCTGCCGCGCCCGCCAAGCCCAAGGCGGACGAGTCCACCGAGGCCCCGGCAGGTCCGGAGTACGTGACGCTGCGCGGCCCCTCGGCCGCCGTCGCGAAGAACATGAACGCCTCGCTGGAGCTGCCGACGGCCACGTCCGTCCGCGCGGTCCCGGTGAAGCTGCTCTTCGACAACCGCATCGTCATCAACAACCACCTCAAGCGCGCCCGCGGCGGGAAGATCTCCTTCACGCACCTCATCGGGTACGCGATGGTGCAGGCCCTCAAGGCCATGCCGTCGATGAACTACTCCTTCGCGGAGAAGGACGGCAAGCCGACCCTGGTCAAGCCGGAGCACGTCAACCTGGGTCTGGCCATCGACCTGGTGAAGCCGAACGGCGACCGCCAGCTGGTCGTCGCGGCCATCAAGAAGGCCGAGACGCTCAACTTCTTCGAGTTCTGGCAGGCGTACGAGGACATCGTCCGGCGCGCCCGCATCGGCAAGCTCGGCATGGACGACTTCACCGGCGTCACCGCCTCGCTGACCAACCCCGGCGGCATCGGCACCGTCCACTCGGTGCCCCGCCTGATGCCCGGTCAGGGCCTCATCATGGGCGTCGGCGCGATGGACTACCCGGCGGAGTTCCAGGGCACCTCGCAGGACACCCTCAACAAGCTCGGCATCTCGAAGGTCATGACGCTCACGTCGACCTACGACCACCGGGTCATCCAGGGCGCCGCCTCCGGCGAGTTCCTGCGCGTCCTCTCCCAGCTGCTGCTCGGCGAGAACGAGTTCTACGACGAGATCTTCAAGGCGCTGCGCATCCCCTACGAGCCGGTCCGCTGGCTCAAGGACATCGACGCCTCGCACGACGACGACGTCACCAAGGCCGCGCGGGTCTTCGAGCTGATCCACTCCTACCGGGTCCGCGGCCACGTCATGGCCGACACCGACCCGCTGGAGTACCACCAGCGCAAGCACCCCGACCTGGACATCACCGAGCACGGCCTCACCCTGTGGGACCTGGAGCGGGACTTCGCGGTCGGCGGGTTCGCCGGCAAGACGATGATGAAGCTCCGCGACATCCTCGGTGTGCTCCGTGAGTCGTACTGCCGCACCACCGGCATCGAGTTCATGCACATCCAGGACCCGAAGCAGCGCAAGTGGCTCCAGGACCGGGTCGAGCGCCCGCGCCCGAAGCCCGAGCGCGAGGAGCAGCTGCGCATCCTGCGCAGGCTGAACGCCGCGGAGGCGTTCGAGACCTTCCTGCAGACGAAGTACGTCGGCCAGAAGCGGTTCTCGCTGGAGGGCGGCGAGTCCGTCATCCCGCTGCTCGACGCGGTCATCGACTCCGCCGCCGAGGCCCGCCTCGACGAGGTCGTCATCGGCATGGCGCACCGCGGCCGCCTGAACGTCCTGGCGAACATCGTCGGCAAGTCGTACGCGCAGATCTTCCGCGAGTTCGAGGGCAACCTCGACCCGCGCTCGATGCACGGCTCCGGCGACGTCAAGTACCACCTGGGCGCCGAGGGCACCTTCACCGGTCTGGACGGCGAGCAGATCAAGGTCTCGCTGGCCGCCAACCCCTCGCACCTGGAGGCGGTCGACCCGGTCCTGGAGGGCATCGCCCGCGCCAAGCAGGACATCATCAACAAGGGCGGCACGGACTTCACGGTCCTGCCGATCGCGCTCCACGGCGACGCGGCCTTCGCGGGCCAGGGCGTCGTCGCCGAGACGCTCAACATGTCGCAGCTGCGCGGCTACCGCACCGGCGGCACCGTGCACGTGGTGATCAACAACCAGGTCGGCTTCACCGCCGCCCCGGAGTCCTCGCGCTCCTCGATGTACGCCACCGACGTGGCGCGCATGATCGAGGCGCCGATCATCCACGTCAACGGCGACGACCCGGAGGCCGTGGTCCGCGTCGCGCGGCTCGCCTTCGAGTTCCGGCAGGCGTTCAACAAGGACGTCGTGATCGACCTCATCTGCTACCGCCGCCGCGGTCACAACGAGGGCGACAACCCGGAGTTCACCAACCCGCAGATGTACACCCTGATCGACAAGAAGCGCTCGGTGCGCAAGCTCTACACCGAGTCCCTCATCGGTCGCGGCGACATCACGCTGGAAGAGGCGGAGCAGGCGCTCCAGGACTTCCAGGGTCAGCTGGAGAAGGTGTTCGCGGAGGTCCGCGAGGCCACCTCGCAGCCGGCATCGCCGCACGTCCCGGAGCCGCAGGCCGCGTTCCCGGTGGCCGTCGAGACGGCGGTCTCCGCCGAGGTCGTCAAGCGGATCGCCGAGTCCCAGGTCAACATCCCCGAGTCGATCACCGTGCACCCGCGTCTGCTGCCGCAGATGCAGCGCCGTGCCGCCTCGGTGGAGAACGCCACGATCGACTGGGGCATGGGCGAGACCCTGGCCATCGGTTCGCTGCTGATGGAGGGCACCCCGGTCCGGCTCGCCGGTCAGGACAGCCGCCGCGGCACGTTCGGCCAGCGTCACGCGGTCCTGGTCGACCAGGTCACCGGCGAGGACTACACCCCGCTGCTGTACCTGGCGGACGACCAGGCCCGGTACAACGTCTACGACTCGCTGCTCAGCGAGTACGCGGCGATGGGCTTCGAGTACGGCTACTCGCTGGCCCGTCCGGAGTCGCTGGTCATCTGGGAGGCCCAGTTCGGTGACTTCGTCAACGGCGCACAGACCGTCGTGGACGAGTTCATCTCCTCGGCCGAGCAGAAGTGGGGCCAGACCTCCGGCGTCACGCTGCTCCTGCCGCACGGCTACGAGGGCCAGGGCCCGGACCACTCGTCCGCCCGCCCGGAGCGCTTCCTCCAGATGTGCGCGCAGGACAACATGACGGTCGCGATGCCGACCCTGCCGTCGAACTACTTCCACCTGCTGCGCTGGCAGGTGCACAACCCGCACCACAAGCCGCTCATCGTCTTCACCCCGAAGTCGATGCTGCGTCTGAAGGCGGCGGCCTCGTCCATCGAGGAGTTCACCTCCGGCGGCTTCCGCCCGGTGATCGGCGACGCGTCGGTCAAGGCCGAGGACGTCCGCAAGGTCGTCTTCGTCTCGGGCAAGCTGTACTACGACCTGGACGCCGAGCGGGAGAAGCGGGGCGACACGGAGACCGCGATCATCCGGCTGGAGCGGCTGTACCCGCTGCCGGGTGCGGAGATCCAGGCCGAGATCGCGAAGTACCCGAACGCCGAGAAGTACCTGTGGGCGCAGGAGGAGCCGGCGAACCAGGGTGCGTGGCCGTTCATCGCGCTCAACCTGATCGACCACCTGGACCTCGCGGTCGGCGCGGACGTGCCGCACGGCGAGCGCCTGCGCCGCATCTCGCGGCCGCACGGCTCGTCCCCGGCGGTCGGCTCGGCCAAGCGTCACCAGGCGGAGCAGACGCAGCTGGTCAACGAGGTCTTCGAGGCCTGAGGACCGCGCAACTGAACCATCCGGGGACCCGGTTCCGCGCTTGTCGCGGGGCCGGGTCCCCGGCGTTTCCCCGCTGGATATCCTTCTCCCATGTACTTCACCGACCGTGGCATCGAGGAACTGGAGAAGCGGCGCGGCGAGGAGGAGGTCACCTTCGAGTGGCTCGCCGAGCAGCTGCGGACGTTCGTCGATCTCAACCCCGACTTCGAGGTGCCCGTCGAGCGCCTGGCGACCTGGCTGGCCCGGCTGGACGACGAGGACGACGAGGACGAGTGACCTTTGAGGCCTGATCCTCGGGGCCTGATCGTCGGTCCCTAGGAAGTGCCCGCCCTGGCCCGCTCGTAGAGGAGCCCCAGCGCGCCCTGCGCCAGCAGCACCGCCCCGGCCGCCGCCCAGCCGCCGCTGCGGCGTCGCGCGCCCCAGAGCAGGAGCGGAAGCCCGGCCGCGAGCTGGACGGCGGCGACGGCCCGGGCACGGGGGCCGCGTACCCACGGGCCGACCCGGCTGCTCTCGACCGCCTCCAGTTCGACCCGTACGGCATCGCGCCAGCCGGCCCACTCGACACGGTCCACCTGGCGCTGCACCGCCGCGACGCTGCGCAGCCGGTCGGCGCTCTCGCCCGGGGAGAGTCCGGCGGGCAGGACCAGTCCGGTGCCGGTGAGGACGGCGAGCAGTCCACGCAACCGGGCTTCCGCGTCCGCCTCCGGATCGGGGCGGGTCAGCTGCTCCAGCGCCTGGACGTCCAGCACCGGGTCGAGGCCGAGCCGGGCGGCGAAGGTGCGCATGGCCTCGTCCTCGCCCACCGGGGTGCCGTCGGTCAGCCAGACGTAGCCCACGGGCCGGCGGAATCCCGCGGCGAGGGTGTATCCGGCCCGGTCGGCGTCCCACCACAGGGCGAGCACCGGCCAGGTGGAGCCGACGGCGAGTGCGGTGGCCCAGCCGCCGAGGACCCGGTCGACCGGCTCGGCGTCCTGCTCCGCTCCCCCGGCCCGCCAGGGCTTGCCCTCCGGGACGAGCACACTCCACTCCTCGCCCGCGCGGATCAGCAGCATCTGCTCGCGCAGCAGGTGGGCGAGCGGCCGTACGGTCTCGGGGTCGGCCCGGCAGAGCAGGAGAGCCCCGGTGGATGTCGCGTTCATGGCTCATACGCTAGGGCAATATGCCCACATTTGATCGCGTTGCAGGCATGGCGCTGACCGCCGTCGGGCCGCACCTCCCCCGACCTCCCCCTCGGCTCCATCCCTTGACTTCCCCTATCCGCGATATATCGTGTTCTTCACGAGACGCGATATGTTGCGTTGCCACGCTTCCCGGGAGGTCACATCCATGCCTGTGTCGACATGGACCATCGATGAGCCGCGGAAGCTCTCCTTCGACGATCCGGTGACGGCGCTCCAGGTCCGTATCGTCGACGGCACGGTCAACGTGGTCGGGACCGGTGAGCCGGGCGCCCGGCTGGAGGTCTCCGCGATCGAGGGGCCGCCGCTGATCGTGACCCAGGAGGACGGCCGGCTCACCGTGGCGTACGAGGATCTTCCCTGGCAGGACCTCCTGCGCTGGCTCGACCCCAAGGGCCGCCGCCGCAGCGCCGTCGTCTCGCTCGTCGTGCCCACCACGGCCTCGGTCGAGGTCGGCGTGATCGGCGCGGGGGCCGTCGTCTCCGGCATCGCCGGCCGCACCGAGGTCCGAGGTATCACGGGGGACTCCACGCTCGTCGGACTGGCGGGCGCGGTGCGCGGGGAGTCGGTGTCGGGCAGCCTGGAGGCCCAGGGCGTCACGGGGGACCTGCGCTTCCAGTCCGTGGCCGGTGATCTGACGGTGATCGACGGCGCGGGGTCCTCGGTCCGGGCCGAGTCGGTCAGCGGTGACATGGTGCTGGACGTCGACCCGTCCGGGAGGCCCACGGACATCCGGCTGACCACGGTGTCCGGTGAGATCGCGATCCGGCTTCCGCACCCGGCGGACGCCAGGGTCGAGGCGAACACCGCGAGCGGGACCGTCTCCAACGCCTTCGAGGACCTGCGGGTCGGCGGGCAGTGGGGCGCGAAGAAGATCACCGGCACGCTGGGCGCCGGGACGGGGACCCTGCGGGCGACGACCGTGTCCGGTTCGATCGCCCTCCTGCGCAGGCCGCCCGCCGAGGACGACGCGTACGCCGCCGAGCCGACCGGAAAGGTTCTCTGACATGCCCCCCGTATTCGCCCACGGCCGCCTGCGCCTGTATCTCCTCAAGCTCCTGGACGAGGCCCCGCGCCACGGCTACGAGATCATCCGCCTGCTGGAGGAGCGCTTCCAGGGCCTCTACGCCCCGTCCGCCGGCACGGTCTACCCCCGGCTGGCCAAGCTGGAGGCCGAGGGCCTGGTCACCCATGCCACCGAGGGCGGCCGCAAGGTCTACTCGATCACCGACGCCGGCCGCGAGGAGCTGGCGGGCCGCAGCGGCGAGCTGGCCGACCTGGAGCTGGAGATCCGCGATTCGCTCTCCGAGCTGGCCGCCGAGATACGCGACGACGTCCGGGGCGCGGCGGGCCGGCTCCGCAGCGATATGCGGGCGGCGGCGTCGGAGTCCCGGCACGGCACGAAGGCGGGGCCCGGGACCGGGACCGGAAAGGCGAAGGGCGAGCCCTCCTCCCCCTTCGGTGACTTCGGCGACTTCGGCAATCTGGGCGACTTCGGCGACAGCGAGGCGTGGCGCACGGCGAAGGAGGAGCTGCGCCGGGCCAAGCAGGAGTGGAAGGAGCAGGCCCGCCGGGCGAAGGACGAGTCCCGGCGCGCCCGCGAGGACGCCCAGCAGGCCCGCCGCCAGGCCAAGGAGGCCCAGGAGAAGGCGCGGGAGCAGATGCAGACCGCCGCCCGCCAGGTGCAGGAGCACTTCGCCCGGGGCGACTGGCCCTCCGGCGTACGGGAAGGTCTCGCGGAGATCACCGGCCAGCTCGGCGGCTTCGCCCGATCCGGCGCCTGGCCTCCGTTCGGCAAGCCCGAGCCGGAGACCGCCCCGCCCGTCCAGGATCCGGCCCCCGGCGCGGACTGGGGGCAGGACGTGCCGACGACCGGCGACCCGGTGCGCGATCTGGACCGTCTGCTGGACCGGTTCCGCGACGGCATCCGGGACACGGCGCGCGATCACGGGGTGACGGAGGCACGGCTCGCGGAGGCCCGCCGCCATCTGGGCGAGGCGGCGGCGCGGATCGAGGCGCTGCTGACGAAGGAGGACGGCAAGCAGGCCTGAGCGTGGGGGCAGGAGCCCCACCCCACTCTCACCCCGCCTGGGCGTGCCCCTGGCCCGCGTCGTCTCCCCCGCCGTCCCCGTCGGCGACGGAGCCGTAGAGCGCGCGCTGCACGGCCGTGCAGGTCGCACCGTGCTCGGCGAGGACGTCGGCGACGACTCCGGGCTTCGCGGTGAGGGCCAGGAGCAGGTGCTCCTCGCCGATGAACCGGTCGCCTCGGCCGAGGGCCACCCGGAGCGAGTTCTCCAGCACGGCCTTCGCCCCCGGGGTGAAGGGGCGGTGCCCGGACCACCACCACCGGCGGCCGCGGCGGTCGGCGTCCAGGGCCCCTTCGCCGTGGGCCCCCTCGACGCGGGAGACGATCGCGCCGAGGTCGATCCCGATGCCGGCGAGGGCGTCGGTGTCGGCCCTGGTCAGGCCACCGCGGCGGCGGGCCTCGGCGAAGGCGGCGTACAGGGAGGCGCGGCGGTCGTGGAGGCCGAGGGCGGTGACGGCGAACGCGGCCCGGCCGCCCTCCTGTTCCAGCAGCGCGAGCAGCAGGTGTTCCTCGGTGACCGAGCCGGCCCCGGCCCGCTCGGCCTGGGCCACGGCGCCCTTCACGGTGGCGCGGGCCCCTCGGGTGAATCGCTCGAACATCAACGCCTCCCGTACTTCTTGTGCACGGCCTGCCGGCTGACGCCCAGCTCGGCGGCGATCTCCTGCCACGACCAGCCCTGAGCCCGGGCGCTGGTGACTTGTACGGCTTCGAGCTGCTCCAGCAGCCGCCGCAGCGCGGCCACCGCCCGCAGCCCGACGCGCGGGTCACGGTCACCGGCGCGCGCGGCCAGATCCGTTGCTTCGGTCATGATGTCAACCTACATTGACACCCCAGCCCCGTCAATCAACGTTGACATCATCGTCGGCGAGGCGCGCGTGCCGCTCGACGTCGTACCGGACCCGGCCGTACCGCAGCTTGGCCCGCTCGATGCCCTCGGGCGCGAAGCCGGACCGGGTCGCGACCCGGCAGGAGGCGACGTTGTCGGTGCGGTGGCCCAGCTCCAGCCGGTACAGCCCGAGCTCGTCGAAGGCCCAGCGCGCGAGGGCCCGCACGCCGGCCGGGGCGACGCCCCGGCCGCGGGCGGATTCGGTGGTCCAGTAGGAGACCCAGCCGCTGTCGTGCGTCCGGTTGACGACGTTGAGCGCCACGCAGCCGAGGGCCTCGCCCTCCTCCCCCACGACGGCCCAGGAGTAGCCGGTGCGCGCCCCTCGTTCGCGCGCGCGTTCCGCGATCCAGGCCAGCGCCCCGGACCGGTCGTCCACGGGCCGGTCCGTCTGGCGGTCCATCTCGGCCGGGGCGAAGGCGCGGAGCACCGCCGAGGCGTCGTCGGGCAGCCAGGGGCGCAGCAGGAACCCTTCAGGGGTGGTCAGTTCGTCCATGCGGCCCAGCTTCCCGCACGGTCACGACCACTTCACTCCCGGGCCACGCGAGAACGACCGGCCGGCCGCCGCGCGACGAGGAGCCGAGGACGTGAGCACGTCCGGTGACGGTGACACGCCAGCCCCTGGGCGCGGGCGGCAGGGACAGCTCCGTCACCCCGGGCCGGGCGGCGGACCGGTAGGCGAGACGGTAGGTGCGGGTGCCCGCGTCGTACGTGTCGGAGCGGACGGTCCCCGCGACGGCCGGGGCGTACGGGGTGGCGGTCTGCTCCTTGTTCGTACGGAAGCGGCCGCGCTCGTCGACGGCGCAGTAGCCGCCGCCGTAGCACCAGACGTACCCCGCCCAGCCGGAGCTGTAGCGGTCCAGGGAGGCGACGGCCTCGCGGTAGAAGCGGCCCATGTTGGGAAGGGAGTTGTTGAGCGGCCCCCACTCCCCCACGACCACGGGCATCCGGTGGCGGGCCGGGTAGGCGGTGACGGCGGCCTCGTACGCCTCGATCCAGCCCGCGTCCGGGTCGTAGTCGGCGCCCGCCTCCATGGCGGTGTTGTAGAAGTGCGGGGCGTACACGGTCCGGCTGTCCTTGATCCGGCCCAGCCCGGTGGGCACGCCCTCGCCGACGATGGGGGTCGGCTCGACAAAGATCCAGGTGTCGCGGTCCTTCGCCCGGACTGCGCGGGCGAGCCGGTTGTACATGGGCGTGAGGTGCTCGGCCTCGATGCGGCGGGCGGCGGTCGGCAGGTCCTCGCCCTCCCTCAGCTCCCCCATGGGCTCGTTGATCAGGTCGTAGCCGATGACGGCGGGGTGCCGGCCGAAACGGTCGGCGAGGACCTGCCACATCGCGGCCTGGGCACGTTGCAGGTCGGGATCCTCGTAGAGGTGGGTGAAGGCCCGCTGCACGGCGGGCTGGAAGTACTCCGAGAACCAGTCGTCGGGGTTCGGGGTGAACGGCAGCCCGTCGGTTCTGGTGGCCCATGCCGGAATGCCGCGGTGGCCGAACGCGGGCCCGAAGACGTCCTGGTGGGCGTCGATGAGGACGTGGACGCGGTGCTTGTGGGCCCAGTCCAGGATGCGTTCGATCTTGTGGAGGTAACGCGCGCTGTACTGGCCGCGCCGGGGCTCCAGGTCGTCCCAGAAGACCAGGAGCCGGGCGAAGTTGAAGCCGTTCGCCCGCAGGTCGCGGAAGTGCCGTTCGCTGATGGCGGTGAGGGCGTCCTCGCCGCGGTTCGCCTTGTCCTCGACGTTCCAGCCGCGCAGGGTGAGGGTGCGTCCGCGGTCGTCGGTGAGGGGCGGAATGGCGCGTTCGTACGAGGACGGGGAGACGGGTGCGGGGCGCGCCGAGGCGGCGGGGGCGAGGGCCCCCGCCGCGAGCACGGACGCGACGACAACTGCCATGAGTGCTCTGCCCATTCGCATGGGCGGCATCCCATCAGTAAAGCTGAGACTTGTTCAAGTATGCGGAGGGGGCGGGTTCTTGTCGGTCCTAGGAGGTCGGCGTGAGCACGATCTTCCCGAACAGGTCGCCGGACTCCAGTCGTCGGAACCCTTCACGGGCCCGGTCGAGCGGCAGCACCTCGTCGATGACCGGGCGCACACCGGTGGTGGCGCAGAACGCGAGCAGGTCCTCCAGCTCGTCCTTGGACCCCATGGTGGAGCCGACGACCTTCAGCTCCAGGAAGAAGATCCGGGTCAGCTCGGCGTGCGTGGGCCGGTCGCCGCTGGTGGCCCCGGAGATGACGAGGGTGCCGCCGGGGCGCAGCGACTTCACGGAGTGGGACCAGGTGGCGGCCCCCACGGTCTCGATGACGGCGTCCACGCGCTGCGGAAGCCGGGCGCCGGGCTCGTACGCCTCCAGCGCGCCGAGTTCGACCGCCCGCTCGCGCTTGGCCTTGTCCCGGCTGGTCGCGAAGACCCGGAGCCCGGCGGCCTTCCCGAGCACGATCGCTGCGGTGGCGACCCCGCCGCCGGCGCCCTGGACGAGCACGGAGTCCCCGGGCCGCACCCCGGCGTTGGTGAACAGCATCCGGTACGCGGTGAGCCAGGCGGTCGGCAGACAGGCGGCCTCGGCAAAGCTGAGCTCCTTCGGCTTGGGCAGGACGTTCCAGGTGGGGACGGTGACCTGCTCGGCGAAGGTGCCCTGGTAGCGCTCGGTGAGGATGGAGCGCGGCTCGTCGGGCCCGACGCCGTGCCCGGACTGCCCGATGACGGAGTGCAGGACGACCTCGTTGCCGTCCAGGTCGACGCCGGCCGCGTCGCAGCCGAGGATCATCGGCAGCCGGTCCTGCGACAGGCCGACGCCGCGCAGGGACCAGAGGTCGTGGTGGTTGAGGGAGGCGGCCCGGACGGTGACGGTGCTCCACCCGGGACGCGCCTCGGGGGCCGGGCGATCACCCAGCTCCAGGCCGGTGAGGGGCTGGTCGGGGTCGATGCGGGCTGCGTAGGCGGCGAACATGGCTCGACGATAGGCGGGGCGGGGCGCCCACGTAACCGCCTCCCCGTGTGACGCACACCAACTGGGGTGGGCCCGCACCATTGAGCCCCTGCGGCGATTGAGGAGCGGGGGCCTGGGGGCGGAGCCCCCGGGGCGCTGCCCCGGACCCCGCTCCCCAATCGCCCGAGAGGCTCAGTGGTGCAGGCCTCAATCGCCGCAGGGGCTTGGGGTGATCGCTGCACGGGGGAAACGCAAAGGCGGGGCCCGTACCGCTGCAGGCCCCGCCCATCACGCACCGCTCGGCAACAGCCTCAGCGCCGAGCCACACCCTCCGCCCGCGCGGCGGCGGCCACCGCAGCGGTAACCGCCGGCGCGACCCGCTCGTCGAACGGCGACGGGATCACGTAATCCGCCGCCAGCTCATCGCCGACCACGTCGGCCAGCGCGTTCGCCGCGGCGATCTTCATGCCCTCCGTGATCCGCGAGGCCCGCACCTGCAGCGCACCCGCGAAGATCCCCGGGAACGCCAGCACGTTGTTGATCTGGTTCGGGAAGTCGGACCGCCCGGTCGCCACGACGGCCGCGTACTTGTGCGCGACCTCCGGGTGGACCTCCGGATTCGGGTTGGCCATCGCGAAGACGTAAGCGCCGGGCGCCATCGAGGCCACCGCCGCCTCCGGGACCGTACCGCCGGAGACGCCGATGAAGACGTCCGCACCGGCGAGCGCCTGCTCCAGCGAACCGGACAGGCCCGCCCGGTTCGTCAGCTCCGCCAGCTCGCGCTTGACCTCGGTGAGGTCGTCGCGGTCGCGGCTGACGATGCCCTTGCGGTCGGCCACCGCGATGTCGCCGATCCCCGCCTCCAGCAGGAACTTGGCGATGGCCACGCCCGCCGCGCCCGCGCCGGAGATGACACCGCGCAGATCGCCGAGCGTCCGCCCGGAGAGCTTCGCGGCGTTGCGCAGGGCGGCCAGCGTGACGACCGCGGTGCCGTGCTGGTCGTCGTGGAAGACCGGGATGTCCAGCCGCTCCTGGAGCTTGCGCTCGATCTCGAAGCAGCGGGGCGCCGAGATGTCCTCCAGGTTGACCCCGCCGAAGGAGGGGGCGAGCCGGACGACGGTGTCGACGATCTCGTCGGCGTCGGTGGTCGCGAGCGCGATCGGCACCGCGTCGACGCCGCCGAACTGCTTGAAGAGGATGGCCTTGCCCTCCATCACGGGGAGGGACGCCTCGGGCCCGATGTCGCCGAGGCCGAGCACGGCGGTGCCGTCCGTCACGACGGCCACGACCTGCGACTTCCAGGTGTAGTCGTGGACGAGCTCGGGGTTGTCGGCGATGGCGCTGCACACTTTCGCCACTCCGGGCGTGTACGCCAGGGAGAGGTCGTCCTTGTCCCGGATCGGGACGGTGGCCTGCACGGCCATCTTCCCGCCCCGGTGGAGGGCGAAGGCCGGATCGAAGGGCTCGTCGGCCCCGGTGTCCGCCGCGCTCGTGCGCTCGATGCCACGGTCGGTGGCGCTGTCGATGGTGCTGTCGCTGCGAGGATTGACGATCTCCGCTGCCATGGTGTTGACCCCTTAAGTCTTCATCGTTTGAGGGTGGCCACTCCTGGTTGAGGAGGGGTGGGCGGGCACCGCGTACGTGCCCCGCACCGAGCGGTTGGCCCGCCCTGGCAGGGAGAGGTACGTACGCGCGGGCGCGCCGCACACGCGCCCTGAGCCCCGGATGAGGGGTGTAAACGTCTTTCTTACCGGACGAACGGTGTTACGGACGAGTCCATATCGACGCGGTGACGTGACTCATAGTCGAATATCTGGACAAGTCGGCAAACCGGTATAAATGCCGTCCACCAGTCGAGACGTGCCGAAGATTCTCCGGCGTGAGGAATGAATCCCCACAGAAGGTCCGGTCCCGAGGTATCGGCCGTTGATGTTCGGGGGTCGCCCGTTATCCGATTTTGACATGGCAGGACCCCTGAATGGGCCAGTCCGAATGGCAGGATGCCGTCATCACACAAGGTGGCGACACTCGAAGGTGCGTGCCAAGCCGCCCACCAGCGCCTCACCCTCACCTGCCGGAGGATCCCGACATGACCGCAAGCATCACGCGTCGTACGACCGCGAAGTCCCGGATTGCGGCGATCGGCGCCATCGCGGTCGCCGGCTCCCTGCTGCTCACCGCCTGTGGCGACCAGACCGACAGCGCGTCCCAGGAGAGCGGCAGCGGCAAGGAGACCAAGAGCGGCGCCCCGCTCTTCTCGAAGCTGCCGGAGAAGTACCAGAAGTCCGGTGTGATCAAGGTCGGCACGAATGCCGAATACGCCCCGATGGAGTCCGTGGAGAACGGCAAGATCGTGGGTGTCGACCCCGATCTGGCCGACGCGCTCGGCAAGCAGCTCGGCGTGAAGTTCGAGTTCACCTCGGGTTCCTTCGACGGCCTCATCACCGCCCTGAACTCCGGCCGCCACGACATCGCGATGTCGTCGATCACGGACAACAAGCAGCGCCAGGAGGGTCTGGACGACTCCGGCAAGAAGCTGGGCGAGGGCGTCGACTTCGTCGACTACTTCCTCGCCGGTACGGCCGTGTACACCAAGAAGGGCAACCCGCAGAACATCAAGTCCATCGAGGACCTGTGCGGCAAGCCCGCGGCGGTGCAGCGCGGCACCACGTACGAGGAGGCCCTCAAGAAGCAGTCGAAGGCCTGCACGGACGGCGGCGAGAAGGCCATCAAGATCGAGTCCTTCGAGAACGACACCGAGGCCCAGACCCGCGTGAAGTCCGGCGGCGCGGTCGCCGGTGTCAACGACTACCCGGTCGCGGTCGACCTGGCCCGCAAGGCCGACGGCGGCAACGCGTTCGAGGTCGTGGGCGAGCAGGTCGACGCCGGCCCGTTCGGCATCGCCGTCAAGAAGTCCAACACCGGCCTGCGCGACGCCCTGAAGGAGGCCGTCGACGCGATCATCGCCGACGGTTCGTACCAGAAGGTGCTCGACAAGTGGGGCGCCGGCACGGGAGCGATCGACAAGGCCGCCATCAACGGCGGCAAGTGACCGGACGCTTCACCGAAGGGCAGTCACGATGACTGACAAGTTCGACAAGACACCCGCCGCCTCACCGGCCGGCCAGGTGTCCGTCTCCAAGGCCGCCACCACGGCCCCGGAGAACATCAAGGCCATTCCCGTCCGCCATGTCGGCCGTTGGATCAGCGGCGCCGTGGTCATCGGCCTCCTCGTCGCCCTCGGGTACGCCTTCTCACAGGGCAACATCCAGTGGCAGGCCGTCGGCGACAAGCTGTTCGACGAGAACGTCGTCGCCGGTGCGGGCCGCACCCTGCTGATCAGCGTCCTCGCGATGGTGCTCGGCGTGATCCTCGGCGTCGTGCTCGCCGTGATGCGGCTGTCGAAGAACCCGGTCACCAGCTGGGTGGCCTGGCTGTACATCTGGTTCTTCCGGGGCACCCCGGTCTACGTACAGCTGCTGCTCTGGTTCAACCTGGCGCTGATCTTCCCTGTCCTGAACATCCCGTTCATCTACAAGGACGAGATGACGGACGTCATGACCCCGTTCATGTGCGCCCTGCTGGGGCTCGCCCTGAACGAGGCCGCCTACATGGCGGAGATCTGCCGCGCGGGCATCCAGTCGGTCGACGAGGGCCAGACCGAGGCCTCGCACGCGCTGGGCATGACCCAGGCGAAGACCATGCGCCGCGTGGTCCTCCCGCAGGCGCTGCGGGTGATCATCCCGCCGACCGGCAACGAGTTCATCAACATGCTGAAGACCTCGTCGCTCGTCTACGCGGTCACGTACAACGAACTGCTCCGCTCCACCTCGCAGATCGGCTCCACGTCGTACGCGGTGATGGAGATGCTGTTCGTCGCGTCCATCTGGTACATCGTGATGACCAGCGTGTTCAGCGTCGGCCAGTACTACCTGGAGCGCCGTTACGCCCGCGGCTCGCTGCGTTCGCTGCCGCTCACCCCGTGGCAGCGCGTCAAGGTCAACCTCGCCGCGTTCAGCAACCGGCCCTCCGGAGGTGTCTCCGCATGACCACCCCCATGGTGAAGGCCGAGGGCGTCCACAAGTCCTTCGGCGCCGCCCACATCCTCAAGGGCATCGACCTGGAGGTCGCCCCGCGTGAGGTGTTCTGCCTGATCGGCCCGTCCGGCTCCGGCAAGTCGACCTTCCTGCGGTGCATCAACCACCTGGAGAAGATCAACGCCGGCCGGCTCTCGGTCGACGGCGAGCTGGTCGGCTACCGGCAGAAGGGCGACAGGCTCTACGAGCTGAAGGACAGCGAGGTCGCCCTCCAGCGCCGTGACATCGGCATGGTCTTCCAGCGCTTCAACCTGTTCCCGCACATGACGGCGCTGGAGAACGTCATGGAGGCGCCGATCCAGGTCAAGGGCGAGGCCAAGGCCGTGGCCCGGGCCCGCGCCGAGAAGCTGCTGGACCGGGTGGGTCTCGGCGACAAGGCGAAGAACTACCCCTCGCAGCTCTCCGGCGGCCAGCAGCAGCGCGTGGCCATCGCCCGCGCGCTGGCGATGGAGCCGAAGCTGATGCTCTTCGACGAGCCGACCTCCGCGCTCGACCCGGAGCTGGTCGGCGACGTCCTGGACGTCATGCGGGGCCTCGCCGAGGACGGCATGACGATGATCGTCGTCACCCACGAGATGGGCTTCGCCCGCGAGGTGGGCGACGCGCTGGTCTTCATGGACGACGGCGTGGTGGTCGAGTCGGGCCACCCGCGCGAGGTGCTGACCAACCCGCAGCACGACCGGACGAAGTCGTTCCTGTCGAAGGTGCTGTAGCGGCGGGCTGAGGACCGATACGGGAGAGGGCGGTACGGACACGGGTCCGTACCGCCCTCGCTTTTCCCTCCCGCGCCCTACTTCACCGCGAGGACCAGGCTGTCCGAGGGGGACGCCCAGACCGCGCGGGCCTCACCGAAACCGGAGGCCAGCAGCGTGCGGGCGTGCCAGTCGGCGGAGGGCATGTCGCCGTCCGCGTGCTCGCCGTAGATCGCGAACCGCTCGGCGGTGGGCCCGGCGAGGACGGGGTCCTTCGCGGCGACGGCCCACCACTCGGCCCAGTCCAGGGCGCCCGCGGCCTTGGCGCGGTCCATCGCGGCGTGCCGGTGGGCGCGCTCGGCGGCGTTGATGCGCGGGGTGGCCGGGTCGATGGTGCGGTCGGCGTTCATGAAGACGCCGCCGTCCCGGACCAGCCCGCCGAGCTGCCCGTACAGGACGGCCAGCGGCTCGCTGTGCAGCCAGTGCAGGGCGGTGGCAGTGAGGACGGCATCGTACGAGGTGTGGGGCAGCCGGGTGGTCCAGTCCGGGTCCTTGAGGTCGGCGGTGACGAAGCTGACCCGGTCGTCGCCGTCGAAGGTGCCGCGGGCGATGGCCAGGAGCGCGGGGTCGAGATCGACGCCGGTACTCGTGGCGTTCGGGAACCGCTTGAGGAGCCGGTCCGTAATACTTCCCGTACCGCACGCGAGGTCGAGGACCCGCGGTTCCGGTCCGACGACCGCCTCGACCATGTCCAGCATCACCCGGAACCGCTCCTCGCGGTCGGGCATGTACCACTCCTGCTGCCGGTCCCAGCTCTCCTGCCAGGACTGCCAGTCGGTGCCTGTAGCCGTCTCCGTCACGTCAACCTCCACATCAAGCTTGCCGTAATGCCCATCAACCCACCTCGACCATTACACTGGTCGATGCCCCGACTCTAGACCGACGCCGTAAGGACTACAAGTGGAACTGGCCTCTTACTCGGACTACGCCGTGCGCCTGGTCAACACCGAGGAGCCGGCCCGTAACAAGGACACGCTCACCTCCGTCGAGGCGGTCCGGGAGCTGTTCGGCGGCAGCCAGCAGGCGGCGCGGCGGGCGACGGAGGCGGACGTGACCCGGTTCCGTTCCGTACGGGCACGGCTGCGCGCGGTCTTCGAAGCGGCGGACGACGGCGACGAGACGCTCGCGGTCGATCTGCTGAACTCGCTGCTGCTGGAGTTCCCGGTGAGCCCGCAGATCTCGGGGCACGACTTCCGGGACGAGGACGGCAGGCCGGACTGGCACATGCACCTGGCCGACCACCCGTCGAACGCGACCGCGGGCTACGCGGCCATCGCGGCGATGGGCCTGGCCTTCCATCTCACCGGGCACGGCGTGGACCGGCTCGGCCTGTGCGAGGCGGCCCCCTGCCGCAACGCGTACCTGGACACCTCCACCAACCGGTCCCGGCGCTACTGCTCGGACCGCTGCGCGACACGCGCGAACGTGGCCGCCTACCGGGCCCGCAAGCGCGAGGAGGCCGACCGCACCGGCCGCAGCGCGGAGACCGCCCAGCCGAGCACCGCCGTCACCGACCGCTGACCCTTCGCCAGGGGCCGGTAGCGGGCCCGCACCCGGGCCAGGACGAGCTCCTCGGGCACAACTCCGTAGTCCGTGCTGTCTCCGCCCGCGAACGTGTTGTCGCCGCGCACCCACCAGCCGCCGGGCCGCCGTTCGACGGCCCGTTTGACCACCAGCAGGTCCTGCTGGAAGGGGTGCCGCAGAATGACCACGTCACCGGGGCGGACGGGCACGCCGTACTGCACGAGCAGCAGATCGCCGTGGTAGAGCGTGGGCACCATCGAAGGGCCCGTCACCTCCACCACCCGCAACGGACGCCGCGTCACCCGCCCGCCCCCGGACACCTGTCGCCGCTCCGGCATCTGCGCCACCGCTCGCTCCTCCTCCTTCACCGTCCCGTAGGACACCCTTCCGCGGACCGCCCCGTACATTCGGCCGACGGCCCGATTCTCACACCGGACTTTTGACCTAAGCCCCTGGGGCAGCCACGGAAAGCGGCGCTCCACGGAGTAATGTCCCACCTGAGAAGACGATCACGAGGAGGACAGCTCCATGCTTTCCCGCCTGTTTGCCCCCAAGGTGAAGGTCAGCGCCCACTGCGACCTGCCCTGCGGCGTGTACGACCCGGCCCAGGCCCGCATCGAGGCCGAGTCGGTCAAGGCCGTCCAGGAGAAGTACCAGGCCAACGAGGACGCGGACTTCCGCACCCGCGCCATCCTGATCAAGGAGCAGCGCGCCGAGCTCGCGAAGCACCACATCTCGGTGCTCTGGAGCGACTACTTCAAGCCCCCGCACTTCGAGAAGTACCCGGAGCTGCACCAGCTGGTCAACGACACCCTGAAGGCGCTCTCCGCGGCCAAGGGCTCGAACGACCCGAAGACGGGCCAGAAGGCGCTGGACCTGATCGCCGAGGTCGACCGGATCTTCTGGGAGACCAAGAAGGCCTGATCTCTGGTTGGGCCTTCTGACCTGCGGTTTCGCTGGTCATGTCGCCTACCGGTCCGCACCCGGTCCGCAGGTCGCCGAGCATGGCGTCCATGGCGGGCCGGGTGCGGTGGTTTCCGGCTCTGTTGACGGGACAGCCGCTCACCCGAGGACGGCCGAGCCGTCGCGCCCGTGGCTCTCGAGGAGCGCGCGCAGCCACGGGCTGCGCACGGCCGGCAGCCGGACCAAGGTGTGCTCGAACGTTCGCCGGTCGGCCCGGAACGGCCAGTAGGGAAGCAGAGGGAGTGGGTCGTCGCGCAGTACGTCTCGCGGCATGCGGCCGGACGCCGGAACCGGCAGGTACGGCGGGGGCGAGACCAGCGTCAGCCACACTCCCAGCGGCAGGGGCACCAGGTAGGCCGAGGCGGCCGGTCCCTCAGGGGCCCAGGTCCGGCCCGTCCGGGGGTGGATCGGTACGAGGAGGATGTCGGCTTCCGCCTCGGGGGCAGGCAGTTCCGGTCCGGCCAGGGCGGCACGCCGCTTCGGGGCGCCTGCGGGCAACAGAGCGTCGAGCGCTCGTTGGAACACGTCCGTTGCCACCCCGTCGGGGACCCTCACCGCCTGCCCCTCGGAGGCCACCAGCAGGTGGGCGAGCGCATGTCCGGCCGCCGCCTCCCACGGCGGGTTCCACGACCAGTAGTGGTTCGCCCCCGACCGCCCGCCCCACGTGGCGATCGGGTCGAACAGGGGCGTCGCCTCCCACGTCTCCGCCAGCTCGGCCCACGAGAGGGGTGCGGGGCGGGCTCCGTCGACGGGGACGCGGTGCACGGCGTCAGGGCCGAGCCGTACCGCCTGCCAGAGCGAGCAGTCGTCGACGCGGGTCGCCACGGGGGAATCGCATGTCTCGCAGGCCATGTTGGGCCCGTCGGCTCCGTCGAGGCCGCAGCAGGAACCACCGCGCTTCTCGGGGATCAGCCGGGTTCCCCGGGCATCACCGGGCGCGATGACGACGGCCCCGGGCGGGCCGTCGGACAGGGCGGGGACCGGTGCGTGGATCCCGCGCGCCTCCGCCTCGTCCGGTTCGACCTCGTCCCACATCCGCCACGGCCCGCCCCAGGGCTCCGGGTCCACGGCGAACGTCCCGGCCCGCACGAGCACCGGAAGCTGGACCCCGTTCCCGTACCTCTGACGGGCGTGGACGGGCAGTGCGACCTGGGACACCGGGGCGGTCACCTCGGCGCCGCATCCCGCACACACGAAAACGAACAAACGCCCTCCGTCCGAGAAACAGACGCATCTTCCCACGTGAGGCGCCCGAGCAGCGGAGGACCCCGGCGGCTGGGCCCGGGCCCCTCAAGCCGACTTCAGTGACCGGCGGCCAGTTCGCCGCTGAGCTTGCCGTGCAGGTGGGCGCTCGATGTGTTGAGCCCGGTGATCTCCACGGTCTTGCCACGCCGGGCGTACTTGGTCTCGATCGCGTCGAGGGCGGCGACGGAAGAGGCGTCCCAGATGTGTGCCGAACTCAAGTCGATGATCACCTTGTCCGGGTCGGTGGCGTAGTCGAACAGGCCCACCAGGTCGTTGGAGGAGGCGAAGAACAGCTCGCCGGTCACCCGGTAGACCACCGTCCTGCCGTCGGGATCGACGACGGCGGTGACCTCGGCGAGGCGGGCGACCCGCCTGGCGAAGATGACCATGGCGGTGACGGAGCCCAGGACGACGCCGACGGCGAGGTTGTGGGTGGCGACGACTGCGGCGACGGTGATCACCATGACGGCGATCTCCCCGGCGGGCATCCGCCGGAGGGTCCCCGGGGCGATGGAGTGCCAGTCGAAGGTCGCGAACGACACCATGACCATGACCGCGACCAGGGCGGCCATGGGGATGTCGGAGACGACCGGGCCGAAGGCGATGCACAGCACCATCAGGAACGCACCGGCGAGGAAGGTGGAGAGGCGGGTGCGGGCGCCGGACACCTTCACGTTGATCATCGTCTGGCCGATCATGGCGCAGCCGCCCATGCCGCCGAAGAAGCCGGTGACGATGTTGGCGATGCCCTGACCGATGGACTCGCGCGTCTTGTTCGAGTGGGTGTCGGTGATGTCGTCGACCAGCTTGGCCGTCATCAGCGACTCCATCAGGCCGACCAGCGCCATCGCGAACGCGTACGGGGCGATCGTCGTCAGCGTGTCCAGTGTGAACGGAACGTCCGGCAGGCCCGGCACGGGCAGGGAGGCCGGCAGTTCCCCCTTGTCACCCACGGTCGGCACAGCGATGGCCGCGCCGACGGTGATCACGGTGAGGATGACGATGGAGACCAGCGGCGCCGGGATCACTGTGGTGAGTTTCGGGAAGAGGACCATGAGCGCCAGACCGCCGGCGATCAGCGGGTAGACGGCCCACGGGACGTCGCGCATCTCCGGGATCTGGGCCATGAAGATCAGGATGGCAAGGGAGTTGACGAAACCGACCATCACCGAGCGCGGGATGAACCTCATCAGTTTCGCCACGCCCAGCGCGCCCAGAACGACCTGGAAGACACCGGCGAGGACAACGGCGGCGACGAGGTAGCCGAAGCCGTGCTCCCGGTTCAGAGGCGCGATCACCAGGGCGACGGCACCGGTCGCGGCGGAGATCATCGCCCGACGGCCACCGACGACCGAGATGACGACGGCCATGGTGAAGGAGGCGAACAGGCCGATCGCCGGATCCACGCCCGCGATGATCGAGAACGAGATGGCCTCGGGAATCAGCGCGAGGGCGACGACCAGGCCGGCCAGGACCTCCGTCCGCCAGACCTTCGGGTCGGAGATCCAGTCGGGCTTCAGGCCACGCAGGCGCGCGGCCGGGGACACAGCAGTGGCGGCAGAAGACAAGGGAGCGGAACCTGTCGTGCTCGGGCACGCCCGTTCGGCAGGCCGGGACGTGCGGGAGGGCGCGGAGGAGCCAGGCCGGAACCCCGCGGGCGGCGCCGCGGCATACGGCGCCGGAAGGCGAATGGGGGACGGTGCCGGGAACGGCCGCCGACGCGGCCAGGGTCACGTCCGAAGGCGAAGCGTCACGGCGGGCAGGCGGCGGCGCCATGCGTCATGGACTCGCGCACGCTTCTCTCCTGCAAGAATCGGTACTTCGCCGGGGGCGTCATCGACCCCGGGCACGGCAAGGGCGGGGCTGCGGAACGCCGCCGTCGCCACCAACAACTCTACCCTAACGTTAGGGTAGAGATCGGCGGCGTAGCCCACCGGGGCCGAGGCCGCCGACGAAGGAGAAGGGCCAGGGGATCACGGGCGTGGACGGGAAGCACATGCAGATCGGCGAGGTCGCCGCACGGACCGAACTCTCCCTGCGGACCATCCGCCACTACGAGGAGACCGGCCTCGTCGTCCCCTCCGCCCGCTCCCGGGGCGGCTTCCGCCTCTACACCGAGACCGACGTCGCCCGCCTCATGGTCATCCGCCGGATGAAGCCGCTCGGCTTCACCCTGGACCAGATGCGCGACCTGCTCGACGCCACCGATCGCCTCGACGCCGACACCCCCCTCCGTGCCGACGAGCGCGAAGCCCTCCTGGAACGCGTCCGCGCCTACCAGCAGGAAGCCGCCGAGCAGGTCGAGAAGCTCCGCGTCCAGCTGTCCCGCGCCGAGGACTTCGAAGGCACCCTGCGCGCCCGCCTGGAACGGGACGCTCACGCCGACCGAGCCTGACGACGGTTCCCGCAGAGGCCGGTGGGGCCGCGCAGCGAGAACGGCGGCCGGCCGGGAAGACCGATCGACAGGCGGCTCCACGAGGCATGTGATGGATCCGACCGCCCGCCGCACGGAGCGGACCCGCTGACGGAGTTGCCCGTGGCGTCAGGAAGAACCCCGGACCACCGCCCCTCGATCGATGCCGCGCCGGCCGGGCGGCTGGTCGATACGCAGTTCCCGCGGTGGGCCGGGCCACCTCTCGAACTGCTCGCCCCGGCCGGTTCGGACCAGGTGATCCACCGGTTGGGCGAGGACCTGTCGGGTCAGGCTGCCCCCGTGCCGCATACCCCGTGTCATACCTGAGAGCCACCCCGCAGGTGCACTCCTCAGCGGGACGCGGGCTACCGCCCCCCGTTCATAACTTCTGTACCGGAAGCACGCGTTGCCCCTGGTACGGAAGGACCTCACCCCATGGCGGACCGCCCGCGCAGACCCCGTCTGCGCCGCACCCTGCTCGCCGCCCTCGTCACCTTCGCGGTGGCCGTGCCGGTGTCCGGAGCGGCCCGGCCCGAGGCCGTGCCCGCCCCCGCGCCGACCGTGCTCGGGCCGTTGCGGGACGCGAGCCCGGCGGCGCTGGAGGAGCGGTACGCGATCAGCCGGCGGGACATCCGGGCGGCCGGGCGGGCGGCGGACGCGCACGGAGACCTGAAGCGGGCGGCCTCGCTGCGGGCGATGGCCGCGGCGGGGCGGCAGTTCCTGTCCTTCGACGGGCGGGACGGCGGCCGGAGCGTGGAGGTCGTGGGCGACCTGTCCTCGGCCCGGCGGATCGCGGTCCTGGTGCCGGGAGCCGGTGTCGGCCTGGACGCGTACTGGCGGCTCCGGCGCGACGCGACCGCCCTGCGCGAGGAGTTGGGCGAGGGCACGGCCGTCCTCGCCTGGCTGGGCTATCGCTCGCCCGCCACCGTCAGCCCGGCCGCCCTGACGGCCGGGCGCGCCGACGAGGCCGCACCGGGGCTGCGGGCGCTGGTGGACGAGGTACGCGCGGTGCGGCCCGCCGCCCGGATCAGCCTGCTCTGCCACTCGTACGGTTCGGTGATCTGCGCCCGGTCCGCGCCCGGGACCCCGGCCGACGCTCTCGTCCTCTACGGCAGCCCCGGGGTCGGAGCCGAGAGCGTGGCCGCGCTGCGCACCGGTGCGCGGGTCTGGGCGGGCCGGGGCGGTGACGACTGGATCGCCCGGGTGCCCCATGTCCGGGTGCGGGTGCCGTTCGGCGCCACGGTGGGGTTCGGGACCGATCCGGTGGCGGCGGAGTTCGGGGCCGAGGTGTTCGACGCGGGCGACGGCGGCCACAGCGACTATCTGCTGCGCGGTTCGCGTTCGCTGACGAACCTCGCCCGGATCGTGGCCGGTGCCGCACCGCTGGGGGCCTCCCGATGACCGGGCTCGTCGCGCGGATCGAGGCCGCCACCCCGCCCGGCCGCGACCGGGCCGTCGACGCCCTTCGGGCCCTGGCGATCCTGGGCGTGGTGGGCGGACACTGGCTGGTCACCTCGCTGGTCGCCGACAGCGGCACGGTGCGCGGGGCGAGCCCGCTGACCGCCATGCCGCACCTCACCCCCGTCTCCTGGGTCTTCCAGACGCTCGCGGTGTTCTTCCTGGTGGGCGGGGTGGTGGCGGCGGGGAGTTGGGCCTCGGCGCGGAAGCGGGGTGTGACGTACGGGCGGTGGGTGGGCGGCCGGCTGGCGCGGCTGTTCCGGCCGGTGGCGGCGGTGCTGGTGGTGTGGACGCTCGCGGCTGCGGCGATGCTGGCGGCCGGGGTGGGCGAGCCGACCGTCCGGGCGCTGGGCAAGCTGGTCTGGTCCCCGCTGTGGTTCCTGCTGGTCTTCGCCGCGCTGACCGCGCTGACTCCGCTGGTGGCGCGGCTGCATCCGCTGTGGCCGCTCGTGGTGGTGCTGCACGTCGACCTCGTACGCCTGGGTCTTGGCGGACCGCGCGAGCTGGGGTGGGTCAACGTGGTCGCGGGGTGGCTGGTGCCCTACTGCCTGGGGGCTCTGGTCGCCCGGGGCGGGCTGCGCGGCCGGGCGGGCCGCTGGGCGCTGCTGCTCGGCGGGGCGACGGTGACCGTCGCCCTCGTGCTGTGGGGTGGCTATCCGGCCTCCATGGTCGGCGTTCCGGGCGGCCGGATGTCCAATCTGGACCCGCCCTCGCTGGCCGCCGTGGCCTTCGGCCTGGCCCAGTGCGGGGCGGCGCTGCTGCTGCTCGGGCGGCTGCGCCGGGTGCTGCGCAGGCCCGCCGCGTGGGCGGTGGTGGCGGTGGTGAACCTGGCGGCGATGACCGTGTTTCTCTGGCACCAGACCGCGATGATCGTCGTGACGGCGAGTGCGCTGCTGCTCGCGGACGGCCCGCTGCCGGGGCTGCACACCGTGCCCGACGACGCCGGCTGGGTGGTGGCCCGGCTGCTCTGGCTGCCGCTGTTCGCCCTGGCGCTGCTGGGGTGCTGGGCGGTGTTCCGGAGTTACGAGCAGGGCGGGCGGCGCGGCGGCGAGGGCTCCCTCGTCGTCCGGGAGTCCGCCCCCGAGCGGAAGGGGTGGGCGCGTCGTGCCTAATCTGTGGACGAACGGAGCCGAGGGGGCGGTGGGGCCGTGACGTCATCGAGAGCGGTGCGCCTGCGGGCGGCGGTACGCCGTGCGCCGCGTGCGCTGTACGAGGAGCTGTGGGCGGCGCCCGCCGACCGGGTGCCGCGCATGGGCGAGCCGGATGCGCCGGCGTGGCGGCCGGTGTTCCTCGTCGCGCTGGTGATCATCGCGGTCGGCTTCACCGCGGTCCGTACCGTCGAACTCACTCCGCACGGGGCCGAGGTCAGCGGCCTGGCGGTGCTCGTGGCCGTCGCACAGTCCGCGGCGCTGGTGGCCGGGATGATCCGCCCGGTGGGCGCCTGGTGGGCGGCGACGGCGCTGGCGGTCGTGGCGATCCTGGTCACCGTGGCCGCCGCTCCTCAGGACCACCCGTCCCCGTGGGTCAACGGCCTGCCGATGAGCCCCGAGGTCCTGTATCCCAACCCCTTCGGAGGAGTGGCACTGCAGGGCGGCGCCCTGTTCCTGCTGGCGCTGCGGGTCCGGCGCCGCCGTGCGGTGGCCACACTGGCGCTCTCGATGGCGCCCGCGCTGTTCCTGGCCCTGCGCACACCGGCACTGCCTCATGCCGGCCTCGCCGTGACCGTGCTCGTCTTCGCCACCGCGACCGTGCTCGGCAGCGCACTGCGCAGCCTGCGCCTCGCCCGTAAGGACCTCGTCGTGCAGGCCGAGTTGACCGCCGAGGAGCGGGACCGGCGCACCCTGCTGGAGGAGCGCAACCGGATAGCGCGCGAGCTGCACGACGTGGTCGCCCACCACATGTCGGTGATCTCCATCCAGGCCCAGGTCGCCCCGCATCTGGTGGAGAACCCCACCGACGAGCTGCGGGAGAATCTGACCGGCATCCGCGAGAACGCGCTCGAAGCCCTCGCCGAGCTGCGCCGGGTGCTGGGCGTCCTGCGCTCGGAGGACGCCCCCGCGCGGGGCGACGACACCCGGCACGCCCCGCAGCCCGGCCTCGACGGGCTCGACGGCCTCGTCGCCACCGTGCGCTCGACCGGTCTCGCCGTCGCCCTCCGCACCACCGGCGAACCCCGCCCCCTCCCGCCGGGCGTCGAGCTGTCCGCTTACCGCATCGTGCAGGAGTCCCTGAGCAACGTGATGCGCCACGCGCCCGGGGCGAGCGCCGAGGTGGTGATCGGCCACCGGCCCACCGGACTGACCGTCCAGGTCGTCAACTCCCCGCCGGAGCACCCGTCCGCCCCCTCCCTCGGCGTACGCCACGGCCTGCTCGGGATGCGCGAACGTGCGGCGATGCTCGGCGGCGAGCTGGCCACCGGACCGACTCCCGACGGCGGCTGGGAAGTCACCGCGATCCTCCCCACCAGCACGCAGACAACCCGGACGACCGAGGAAGCCCGATGACTCCACCCATTCGCGCCGTGATCGCCGACGACCAGATGATGGTCCGCCAGGGCTTCTCCGTCCTGCTCAACGCCGAGCCGGACATCGAGGTCGTCGGCCAGGCCGTCAACGGGCTCGACGCGATCGACAAGGTCGCCGAACACGCCCCGGACGTCGTCCTGATGGACATCCGGATGCCCGAGCTGGGCGGGATCGAGGCGACCCGGCGGATCACCTCCCCCGAGGGCTCGACGGTGAAGGTGCTCGTGCTGACCACCTTCGACCTCGACGAGTACGTGTACGAGGCCCTGCGCGCCGGCGCCTCCGGCTTTCTGCTCAAGGACGCCTCCGCCGACGAACTCGCCCATGCCGTAAGGGTGGTGGCGGCCGGGGACGCACTGCTCTCCCCGAACATCACCAAGCGGCTGATCGTGGAGTTCTCCCGGACGGCCGGGGCGCCCCGCGCTCCGCTCAAGGAGCGGGTCGGGGATCTGACCGAACGCGAGACGGAGGTGCTGACGCTGATCGCGGGCGGCCTGTCGAACGCCGAGATCGCCCGGCAGCTGATCGTCGCCGAGCAGACGGTGAAGACCCATGTGGGACGGATCCTGGTCAAGTTGGGCCTCCGCGACCGGACCCAGGCGGCGGTGTTCGCGTACGAGTCGGGGCTGGTGCGCCCGGCGGGTCTCTGACCGCCCGGGGCGGGCGCTGGGCCCGTTTCGTAGGATCGGCTCCGTGACAACGGGGAACAGGGCAGGAACAGAGAGCGTAGGTACGGTGCCGCCCACGGAGATCGAGCGCGCGCTGTCCGCGGCGGTCGCGGGCGGGAGCGCCGACGCAGTGGTGGAGCTGCTCGCGCGGACCCGGCTGTACGTGCTCGTCGCCCGGCTGCACGCGGACATCCCCGGCTGGACGGCCCCGCTGCCCACCATTCGCGACGAGGCCACCCGGCGGACCTGCGTCCCGGTCCTGACCCAGGGAATGCTGCCGCCCTGGCACCCCGAGTGGGTCTTCCGCGAGGTGGGCCTCGGCGAGCTGGCCCGGACCTGGCCGTACGACGTGCGCCGGCTGGCGGTGAACCACGGCACCCCGTACGCGGCGATGGTGGACGCCCGCCCGGGCCGCCTCAAGGCCTGGCTGAAGGCCGCCGAACGCCTCGGCGGGCCCGAGCAGGGGATGCTGCTCACCGACGGCGGCGGGCCCCTGCACGGCCCGCTCGCCCACGGGCTGGCGCTCGGTGCCCATCTGGCCGTCACCAACGGCCTGATCTGGAACCGGCTCGGCGCCGTCTACGAGGACTACGCGACGGACCGCGCCCGGCTGCGCCGTCCGTGGGGCATCCAGCACCGCGCCGAGTACCGCGACCGCCTCGCATCGCTGATGAAGAACCAGCTGGTCGGGCGCATCCAGGAGGCCGTCCTGCGCACCCGCCACACCCTGGCCACCCGGACGGGGCGGACGCCGACGGGCGAGGAGTGGGCCGAGGCAGTGGGCCGGGCGTTCACCGCGCGGGACGCCGACGACCGGGCGCTGGCGGAACGGTCGTTGCGCCACATCGCCCTGTTCGAGGACCGGCTCCGGGCCGACGGCGCACTCGCACCGGACGGCCGCGTCGACACCCTGGCCGCCTTCGACCTCGGCCGGGCGGTCAACGTCGTACGGCTCGCGCTCGGCGCCCGGTACACCGATCCCTACGAGGCCGAGCAGGACGTCCTGCACCTCCGCGAACTCGCCCGGAGCGCCTACTCCTCCTGGCCGGACTTCTCCCTCGGCTACCTCATGGCCCGGCTGGTCCACCGCGCGGAGGACGACGGCCCGGAGGCGGCGGAGGCCACGTACCAACAGTCGCTCGCCGAGCACCGCACCCTGACCCAGGACCCTGCCGGCCCCTACCGGAACCTCCCCTGGTCATGAACCTCATGAACCCGACCCCGGACCCGCACGCCGCTCCCCCGGCCCCCGGCACACCCGCCGCCGCACCCTGGGCCCCCGCCCCCTGGGTCCCGCCGTCCGAGACCGAGCAGCCCCTCCACGA
>NZ_QWFA01000269.1 GCF_003501885.1 Streptomyces globisporus | reverse complement strand
GTGAGGGGCAGGGATCCGGGGGTCGGGGGTATGCGTGGACCGCCACAAGATCATCACATTGGGTGAAACTCTGGCCCATGCTTGCGGTATACAACCCACGGTTGTCAGGCTGTCGCAGACTGTCAACCTGTTGGGAGTGGCCTGTGACTTTCGGTGAGCAGCCCGCCTATCTGCGCGTGGCGAGCGATCTCAGGGAGAAGATCGTCAACGGCGCGCTGCCGCCCCATACCCGCCTGCCGTCGCAGGCCCGCATCCGCGAGGAGTACGGGGTCTCGGACACCGTCGCCCTGGAGGCGCGGAAGGTCCTGATGGCGGAGGGGCTGGTCGAGGGGCGCTCCGGCTCCGGCACCTATGTGCGCGAGCGTCCCGTGCCCCGCATGATCGCCCGCTCCGGCTACCGGCCGGACAAGGGGGCCAGTCCGTTCCGGCAGGAGCAGACGGCCGAGGGCGCGCGCGGGACCTGGGAGTCCAGCAGCGAGCAGGAGGGGGCGAGTCCCGAGATCGCCGAGCGGCTGGGCGTCGAGCCGGGTGACCGCGTGATGCGCACGCACTACGTCTTCCGGGAGGCGGGTGAGCCGATCATGCTCTCCACCTCCTGGGAGCCGCTCGCCATCACGGGCCGCACGCCCGTGATGCTGCCGGAGGAGGGCCCGTTGGGCGGCTGCGGGGTGGTCGACCGGATGGCCGCGATCGACGTCGTCGTGGACAACGTCGCCGAGGAGGTCGGTGCGCGCCCGGGGCTGGCGGAGGAGCTCCTGGCGCTCGGCGGTGTGCCCGGCCACGTGGTCATCGTCATCGGGCGTACGTACTACGCGTCCGGCCGGGCCGTGGAGACGGCCGACGTGGTCGTCCCGGCGGACCGGTACCGGATCGCGTATCACCTGCCGGTGAGATGACATGGGGTGACACCTCGTCGGGCGGGGCACCAGGGGGCGCATTCCGGTGGATGCGCCCCCTTCGTGATGGCCGGATGCGTATCTCTTTGTGTAAAGCCGCCTGCACTGAGTGAAGGTCAGGCGTACGCTCGGGCATATGCGTACTGCGGTTTCCTGGGGATCCTTAGAGACGTGCACGCCGGTGGGGAGAGGGGCGATATGCGGGGGAGCGACACGATGAGCGAGAGCGGCGCCGTGCTCCCGTGGCAGGTGATACGGCAGGACGACGGCGGCAACCGCTACCGCGTGGGCCGGTATGCCACGCAGGCCGAGGCCCAGAAGGTCGCCGACGGCCTCGACGACCGCCACCACCACCAGGTCTACCGGGTGGAGCGCGTGGGCCAGGGAGCCGGTCCCTGACGGACGGACGGCCCGAGGGGCCCCGAGGCCGCCGCGTGCCGCCCTCGGGGCCCCTCGGCCTTCCAGGGAAGCCTTCCAGGGGCCCTTGGCGCCCGCGTGCGCCCCTTGGCGCGCCCTGCCCCTGACTCGCCTCGTCGGCTCTCGCGTCCCGGCTCCCGCCTCGCCCGCGTTCCGTGCGTCGGCACCCCGGACGGTAAGGTCCGGCCCGGCCGGGGTGCGGAGTCTCCGGCGGAACGGCGCCGCGAGCGGGGCGGAGTGATGACGGAGTGGTGACCAGGTGACGTCGGTGCTGATCGACACGGTGGCGTGGGTACGGATCGAGGGCGGCAGGATCCTCTGCGCGCGGCCCCGGGGCAAGGGCGTCTTCTACATCCCGGGCGGCAAGCGCGAGGGTGCGGAGACCGATCTGCAGACCCTCCTGCGGGAGATCGAGGAGGAGCTGACGGTCGGCCTGATCCGGGAGACCGTCGTCCACGCCGGGACGTACGAGGCCCCCGTCGATGACCGGCCCGGCGCCGCCGTCGTGCGGATGAGCTGCTATTACGGCGACTACCGCGGCACGCTCGCGGCGAGCAGCGAGATCGAGGAGATGGCGTGGTTCTCCTTCGCCGACCGGGCCCTCGTTCCGCCCGTGGACCAGTTGCTCTTCGACGACCTCAAGGCGACGGGCGCGTTGAGCTGACCCGCCGGCCTCCGGCCGCGGGGTGGGGGCGTACGCCGTCTGCACCAAACACCCAGTTGTGCGGTAGTGAGTAATCAATGGTGGGTATGGGCTGTTTAGTCCCCATTTGCACAGGGGGTGCGCCCGCGGTCGTCCCTGGGAAGTGATCGGCGTGATCGATACCGAAGGCGACTGCGCCGAGTGGACCTTCGCGGCCGAGCCCGGTTCCGTGCGCAGCGCCCGGCACGCCGTCCGGGGCGCGCTCGGTTCCTGGGGGCTCGACGCGGTGGTGGGCGACCTGGCGGTCCTCCTCGTCAGCGAGCTGGTGACCAACTCCCTCCGGTACGCCTCCGGACCCATCGGCGTACGCCTGGCCCGTACGTACCCCGACGGGGACCATCACCCCGCCGACCACCCGCCCGCCACCCCGGGACTGCTGGTGGAAGTCTCCGATCCGCTTCCGGATCCACCCACCGAACGCAGTGCGGGACCCGACGACGAAGGCGGCCGCGGACTCCAGCTCGTGGCCTGTTCCGCACGTCGCTGGGGGACCCGTCGCGGAAAGAGCGGCAAGACCGTGTGGTTCGAGCTGGCTCTCCCTGGTTAGGAGAGTGGAGGGAAGCACAGCGATCACCAGAGGTCGGGCAGAACCTGGCTGAAAGGGACTGAGACCTTGCTGTGATCGTGAACGCCGTGTCGGTCGGGGCCGTAGTGCTGAATACTGCGGGCAGGACCGGTCCGGTGCGTGAGCTGGAGGGGACGGTCGCGTGAGCGAAATACCTGGGACAACGGGCGACGCCGTCGGGACGGCCGGCGACGTCGTGTGGCAGAACAGCCCGCCCGGCTCGATCTACGACTACATCAGGGTGGCCTCCTTCTCGATCGGCCCCGACGGTCTGATCGAGCAGTGGAGCAGCCGGGCCGCGGGTCTGTTCGGCATGACCTCGACCGAGGCGATCGGCCGCGACCCGGTGGAGGCCTTCATGCCCGCCGAGCTGCGCTCGGAGGGCCATCGGCGGGTCGGCGAGATCCTCGACGGCAAGGAGTGGACGGGCCTCGTCCCGTTCCGGATGCCGGGCGAGGGCGGGGCGCACGGCGTCGCCGAGGTCTATGTGATGCCGAGTCTGACGGGCCAGGGGGAGCGCGCCGCGCTCTGCATCGTCGTCGACGTCCGGGCCCTGCGGCGCATCGAGACCGACCTCGCCGCCTCACAAGCCATATTCGGCCAATCTCCCTTCGGCTTCGTGCTGTTCGGTACGGACTTCGCGGTCGTCCGGGCCAACCAGCGCTTCGCCACGGTCTTCGGCGGCGCGGCCGAGGACCACCGGGGCCGCACGGTGGAGGACTATCTGCCGCAGGCCGAGGCCGACCGGCTGTCCGCCACGCTGAAACGGGTCCTGGAGACCGGGGAGTCGGTCACCGACCTCCAACTGGTCGGCACCGCCCCCGGCACCACCGAGCGCCGCCACTGGTCGATGAACCTCTACCGGGTGCACAGCGGGGCCGGCCGCCCCGTCGGCATCGCCGGCCTCGCCACCGACGTCACCCGCCGGCACATCGCCGCCCGCGAGGCCGCCAGCGCCCGCCGCAACCTCGCCCTGCTCAACGAGGCCAGCGCCCGCATCGGCAACTCCCTGGACCTGGAGACCACCGCCCGCGAGCTGCTCGACGTGGCCGTTCCCGGCTTCTGCGACCTCGCCGCCGTCGACCTCTACCAGGGCCTCCTCACCGGCGAGGAGGCCGCGCCCGGCAGTTGGGCGCCCGCCCACCGCGAGTCCGCCGGAGGCTCGGCGGAGCTGCGCCGGGTGGCCCACGCCAGCGCGGTCGCCGACGCCCTGCCCACCGCCGTGGCGGGCAGCGGGCCCCCCGGCCCGGACGATCTGCCGCCCGCGCTCGGCTCCGTCCACCGCTTCCCGTTCGGCTCGCCCTGCGCCGTCGCGCTGCGCTCCGGCCGGGTCGAGGACGTCCCCGGCGACGAGATGGGCTTCGTACAGTCGACGCTCGCCGTGCCGATGGTCGCCCACGACACCGTCGTCGGCCTCGTCCAGTTCTCCCGGACGAAGGGGAGCGAGCCGTTCGGCGAACGCGACCGGGCCCTGGCCACCGAACTGGCCGCCCGCGCCGCCGTCTGCATCGACAACGCCCGCCTCTACCGCCGCGAGCACGAACGCGCCCTGATCCTCCAGCGCAGCCTGCTGCCGCCCGGCGACCCCGAGGCCGCCGGACTCGACATCGCCTGCCGCTATCTGCCCGGCAACACCGCCACCGAGGTCGGCGGCGACTGGTTCGACGTGATCGAGCTGCCCGGCCACCGCACCGCCCTCGTCGTCGGCGACGTCATGGGGCGCGGCCTGCGCGCCGCCGTCGCCATGGGCGAACTGCGCACCGCCGTGAGGACCCTGGCCCTCCTCGACCTGGAACCCGCCGAAGTGCTCTCCGCCCTCGACGAGGTCGCCCGCGGCCTCGGCTCCCCGGGCGGCGGCGAGCGCAGCGAGGGGCTCGGCGGCAGCGGGGGAGCGCAGTGGCCCTCCCGCGCCGCGCAGAAGTCCCGCGAGGCGGACCTCTCCGAGGTCTATCTCGCGACCTGCGTGTATGCGGTCTACGACCCGGTCACCCGGCGCTGTACGTTCGCCAACGCCGGGCACATGCCCCCGGCCGTCGTCGAGCCCGGCCGGCCCGCCCGCCTCATCGACGTACCCCCGGGGATGCCGCTGGGCGTCGGCGGCGAACCGTTCGAGGAGGTCGAGGTCGAGCTCGCGGAGAACGCCCTGCTCACCCTCTACACCGACGGCCTCGTCGAGTCCCGGGACCAGACGCTGGACGAGGGCCTGGAGGCGCTGCGGGCCGTGCTCACCGGTCCGCAGATGGAGCTGGAGGACGCCTGCGACTTCGTCCTCTCCACCCTCGACACCCGGCACGGCGAGGACGACATCGCCCTGCTGATGGCCCGCATCCAGGGGCTGCCGACGGAGGCGGTCGGCGACTGGACGCTGCCGCGCGAACCCCGCTCGGTCGGCCGGGCCCGCGAGCTGGCCCGCGGCCAATTGCTCGCCTGGGACCTCGACGACCTGGTCGACACCACCGAACTCCTCGTCAGCGAGCTGGTCACCAACGCCCTGCGCTACGGCGAGGGCGAGATCCGGCTCCGGCTGCTGCGCGACCGCACCCTGGTCTGCGAGGTCTGGGACGCCGGTCTCGTGCAGCCGCGCCGCCGCCGCGCCCGCGATACCGACGAGGGCGGCCGCGGGCTCCAGCTGGTCGGCCTGCTCAGCGCCGCCTGGGGCTCGCGCCGGACCCCGCGCGGCAAGACCGTCTGGTTCGAACTGGCCCTGCCGGACGGGGAACCGGCCGCCGAACTCTCCGTGGAGCAGCTGCTGAGCATGTACTGACCCGGCTCGGTTCGCGAGCGGTTACGCGCCCGTCTTCAGGGCCGCCAGCCGGGCCTCGACCTCCGCGCTGTCGCCCAGGCTGTCCAGCTGCTCGAACTGGGCGTCCAGCGAGGAAGCGGCCAGCTCCTGCTTGCCCAGGGCCTTCGCCTCCTCGCGCCGCACCTTGTCCTCGAAGCGGCTCAGCTCGCTCGTCGGGTCGAGGACGTCGATGTTCTTCACGGCGTCCATCATCTGGTTCTGCGCCTGGGCGGACTTCGACCGCGCCACCAGCTCGTCGCGCTTGGCCTTGAGTTCGGAGAGCTTGGCCTTCATCTGGTCGAGCCCCGTCTTCAGCTTCTCCACGACCTCCGTCTGCGAGGCGATGGTGGGCTCCGCCGTCTTCGCCTCCTGCTCGGACTGGAGCTGACGGCCGAGCGCCACCTTCGCCAGGTTGTCGAACGTGTCGGCCTCCGCCACCGACCCGGCCCCGCGCAGCTCGTCGGCCTTCCGGCTGGCCGCCAGTGCCTTGCCGCCCCACTCGGCCGCCGCCGCCACGTCCTCCTTGTGGTCCTGCTCCATCAGCCGGAGGTTGCCGATGGTGGCCGCGACCGCCTGCTCGGCCTCCGCGATGTTGTTCGTGTAGTCCCGGATCAGCTGGTCCAGCATCCTCTGGGGATCCTCGGCCTGATCGAGGAGGGCGTTGATGTTGGCCTTCGCGAGCTGGGTGACGCGGCCGAGGATGGTCTGCTTGGTCATGGGACGGCTCCTTGGAAGTCGTGATCGCTGATACGGGTGAGGAGAGTGAGGACCGGTCGTCTCAGAAGCGGCCGCCACCGCCC
>NZ_QWFA01000268.1 GCF_003501885.1 Streptomyces globisporus | reverse complement strand
CCGAAGGCCGGGGGCGCGGCGGCCTGGGCCGGCGGGGCGAAGCCCGGGGCGGCTGCCGCCGGGGCGGGCGGCGCCTCTTCCTCGGCGACCTCGCCGCCGAAGTTCTTCAGGAGCGCGTCGAGACCGCCGTCGAAGCCCTGCCCGACGGCGGCGAAACGCCAGACGTCCTTCAGATAGAAGTCGCCGAGCATCACCGCGCGCTCGGTGGTGAACTCCGATCCGGTGAAGGAGTAGCGCACCACTTCCTCGCCGCCCGCGACGATCCGGATGTACCCCGGGCCGATCTGGGACATCTGCCCGGCGCCGTCGAGCGTCGCGGTGAAGGAGAGCTTCTGGATGGCTGCCGGGATGCGGTCGAGCGTGACGCGGAAGGACTCGGTGTCACCGGACTGCGCACCCAGGAGCTGGATGGACTCCTCGGGCGATTTCGGCTGGTTGAAGAAAATGAAGTACCGGTCGTCGGAGAGCTGCTCGTTGGCGTCGAGGCCGAAGCAGCTGATGTCGAAAGTCAGCCCCGGAGCGGCGATCTGTACGCCTACGTACAGATCCGTCCCTGCCGTGAGATCACTGATCTTGGCCTTGTGGCCGCGTTGGAATTCCCTGGCCATGCGTAACGACCGTCCCCCATCCCGAAGGTAAATGCGTCGCGTCAGGCTAACCGCAAACAACGACATCGGACCAAGCCGGTACACACCCGGTACAGAATCGACGAACGCGAATGACCCCGGATCACTCGTCGGGGGCGGCGGGCAGCCGGGGCAGGCGCTCGGCGACCACCACACCCTCCAGGAACCCCCGGGCGCGCTCCGTGCGCGGATACGCCTCCAGCAGCCGCCAGAACTCCGGGCCATGTCCGGGGACGAGGAGATGCGCCAGCTCGTGGAGGAGCACGTAGTCGACGACGTACTCCGGCATGCCCTGCAGCCGGTGCGAGAGTCTGATGCTGCCCTCAGCGGGGGTGCACGAGCCCCAGCGGGTGTTCTGGTTGGTCACCCAGCGCACCGAGGCGGGCCTGGCGCGACCGTCGAAATACTGGGCGGACAGCCGGGCGGCACGCTCCGTGAGCTCGGTGTCGCCCAGGTGGCGCTTGCTCTCCTGGGCGGCGAGCTTGTCCAGCATCACGCCCACCCAGCGCCGCTCCTCCGCCTTCGACATCCGGGCGGGGATGAGCACGATCGTGCGGTCGCCCTCGCGGTAGGCGGAGACCGACTTCCTGCGCCGGGTGCTCCTGCGGACCTCGACCGCGCTCGTCGCCGCAGCGCGGGCCGGATGGGCTGCCGCGCTGCGCTGATGGCTTCCGGCGCTGCGCGCGGGGGTCTCCCCGGCGGAGCCGTACGAGGGGTCGGCGGGCACGCCACGACGTTACCCGCTGTCCGGGAGAGAAGTCCCGCCCCGGGTATCGGTTCGACCGCAATCCCCGGATTACCCGATGAACAGCCCGCACCTGTGGACAACTCCGCGCACGGTTCGCGGCAGGCCCGCATTCTGGCGGTGGTCCTGCGGAAAGAGAGCGGAAAGATCCAGAACTCCGCGGATCAGCAGGTCCGCGGGCGCACTCGTGCCCGTGGCATTTCCCGGGGGGAGAAATCATGTATCCGATGCTGAAGCCCGCACTGCGTCGCGCCTGGCGCGGACGGAACACCGTGCAGTTCGGTGTGACACCCGCGCATGCCGTGACGCTCGGGCCGGTGGACATCGCCACGGGGAGCTTCCTGGAACTGCTCGACGGCACGCGTGGGCTGCCGCTGCTGTACGAGGAGGCACGCGCCCTGGACCTGTCGGAACATCACGTGGACGTTCTCCTGGCCCGGTTGACGGAGGCGGGGCTCCTCGACGACCCGAGGTCGGCCGGTCCACAAGCCGATGTGCTGCGTCGTCGAGCCGAAGTGATGGACCGCCAGCGTCCCGACCTGGCCTCGCTGTCGGTCGTCCGCCCCGAGCCGGGCGGCGGGCTGCGGCGGATGGAGGCCCGGCGGGCGATGCGGGTCCAGGTGCGGGGTGCGGGCCGGGTCGGGGCGGCCATCGCCTCCGTGCTCTCCGGTGCGGGGGTGGGGCATGTGGAGGTGCTCGACGGGGGCCGGGCAGAGCCCTGGGACGTGGCACCCGGGGGCCTCCCTCCGGCGTCCGTGGGGGAACGGCGCGATGTGGCGGCCCGTCGCCTCGTCCGCCGGTCGGCGCCCGGGCCCGGCGCGGCGGAGCGCACCGGGGAGCCCGGCCTGTCCCTGATCGTCGTCGCTCCCCGGGACGGCCTCGCGGTGTACGCACCGGTCGCCGACACCGCGGGTCCCTGGATCGCCTCGGGCACTCCTCATCTCTATGCGGGCGTGATCGAGGCCACCGGGGTGGTCGGGCCGCTCGTCCTGCCCGGGGGCACCGGCTGCGCGGGGTGCCTGGAGCTGCACCGTGCGGACCGGGATCCGCAGTGGCCCCGGATGCTGGCGCAGTGGCGTTCGGGGCGGCGGGGAGCGGTGCCCGCCTGCGATCTGGGGCTCGCTACGGCGGTCGCCGGTCTGGCGGCGACGCACGCCCTGGCATTCCTGGACGGGGACCTCCCCGCCTGTACCGGAACCCGCTGGGAGGCCGCTCTACCGCTGCTGGACTGGCGCTCCGAGCAGATCGGCCCGCATGCGGACTGCTCCTGCGGGGCCGCCGGGGGCGGCGGTGCAGGGACACGGGTCTTCGGTGGCGTTCCGGCGCAGGACACAATGGCGGGGTGACCGTCGGCGCCGGAGTGACACCGGAGGCCCGAGCGGCACGGCAGTCTGGGAACTGGAGGGGCACATGTCTGATCTTCCCCGGAAGGCGGTTACGCGTACGGCCAAGCTGGCCGCGCTTCCGCTCGGCTTCGCCGGCCGTGCCACCTGGGGTCTGGGCAGGCGGATCGGCGGAAAGTCGGCCGAGCTGGTCGCCCGTGAGGTTCAGCAGCGCACGGCGGACCAGCTGTTCAAGACCCTGGGTGAGCTGAAGGGCGGGGCCATGAAGCTGGGCCAGGCCCTCTCGGTCTTCGAGTCGGCGCTCCCCGAGGAGATCGCCGGCCCCTACCGGGCCGCGCTGACCAAGCTTCAGGAGGCCGCGCCGCCGCTGCCCGCGCGCACGGTCCACGGGGTGCTCGCGGAGCGGATGGGGGAGGACTGGCGGGAGTATTTCCTGGAGTTCGAGGACACGCCGGCGGCCGCCGCCTCGATCGGGCAGGTGCACCGTGCGGTGTGGCACGACGGCCGCGTCGTCGCGGTGAAGGTGCAGTATCCCGGGGCGGGCGAGGCGCTGCTCTCCGACCTCGCCCAGCTCAGCCGCTTCGCCCGGCTGCTCGGTCCGCTGGTCCCGGGGGTGGACGTCAAGCCGTTGATCAAGGAGCTGCGCGACCGGGTGTCGGAGGAGCTGGACTACGAGCTGGAGGCGCAGGCGCAGCGGGAGCACGCGGCGGAGTTCGCGGACGACCCGGATGTGGTGATCCCTCAGGTGGTGCACCAGGCCGACCAGGTGCTGGTGACGGAGTGGATCGACGGGATCCCGCTGTCCGAGGTGATCGTGGAGGGTACGGCGGAGCAGCGGGACCGCGCGGGGCAGTTGCTGGCCCGCTTTCTCTTCTCCGGTCCGGCACGCACCGGGCTGCTGCACGCCGACCCGCATCCGGGGAACTTCCGGCTGCTGCCGCCGGCCGAGGACGCGGAGCCTCCGGAGGAGGACGTCCCGGCCGGTTCGTGGCGGCTGGGCGTGCTGGACTTCGGCACGGTCGACCGGCTTCCGGGCGGACTGCCCCAGACCATCGGCGACTCCTTGAGGATGGCGATGGAGGGCGACGCGGCCGGGGTGTACGCGCTGCTGCGCGAAGAGAACTTCGTGAAGGAGTCGATCGACCTCGACCCGGACGAGGTCCTCGACTACCTGCTTCCGATGATCGAGCCCACGCAGGTGGAGGAGTTCGTCTTCACCCGGGGCTGGATCCGTGACCAGGCGGCCCGGGTGGCGGACCCGCGCTCCCCCGCCCATCAGCTCGGCAGGCAGCTGAACCTCCCCCCGTCCTACGTCCTCATACACCGGGTGACGCTCAGCACGATCGGGGTGCTGTGCCAGCTCGGCGCGACGGTCCGGATGCGCGAAGAGCTGGAGGAGTGGCTGCCGGGGTTCCTGGCCGAGGCGACCGAGGGAGCCGAGGTACCGGAGGAGGAGGGCGAGCCGGAGGAGGAGACGGTCCAGGTGTAGGCGGGCCGGGGGCCTCCGGGGTCACCACCAGAGTGAGTCGAGGCGGCTCTCGATCGCGCGGATGTGGAGGCGGGCGCAGCTCTCGCAGAAGTGGAGACGGCGTCCGTCCTCCACGGAGCTGAGCCAGGTCACGGGGACGGTGCCGCCTTCGGCGGTGGTGCCGCCTTCGGCGGTGGTGCCGCACCGGGCGCACACCACGCTTCCCGTGGCGGGCTGCTCGGTCTGCCCGGGCTGTTCGGACTGTTCTGGGGGCTCGGTCTCCTCGTCCACCTCCTGACGATATCCCCGCGACCGGACGGCCGACAGCGCAAACGCCCCCGGGGGGGCGTCCGTGTCCGGACGGCCCCCCGGGGGCGTAATTGGCTACGCAGGTCAGTGCATGACCGCCATGGCCAGCGCGCGGCGGGCGCGCAGCGAGGCGCGCTCCGCCCGGCGCTGCATCCGGCGGGCGGCGAGCAGGCGGGCCGACTGGCGGTCCTCCTGGGCCTCCCGCAGGCGGTCGTGCATATGCGCACGTGCCAGGGCTTCTGGGATGAGTTGCATTTCGCGGGTCCTGTTCTGACGCGAGTCGTTCGCGCCGATGATGGTGACGTCGGGGGTGGCGGAGCCGACGGGCTCCTTCGTGGGGGTGATCATCGGTGCCTGATTCCGGGGGTCATGTGTGTAGGGGCGGTCGATCGTTCCGAGGCGCAGACTGCGGGTGGGGGCGGGGACCCCACAGGTCGCGGTCACGCTGCGACCGGGTTCTTGCGCGGACGGCCACGCGGACGCTTGCGGGCCACGACCACACCCTGGACGAAGAGCTCGCCGCCCCAGACGCCCCACGGCTCGCGGCGGTCCTTCGCGCCGGCGAGGCAGGCCTCGACGAGCGGGCAGGTGCGGCAGAGGGACTTGGCGTACTCGACGTCGGCGGGCGACTCGGCGAAGAAGACCTCCGGGTCGTAGGAGCGGCAGGGGACGGGCACACCGAGGTTCTCGATGGCGTCGTCGAGCGCGGTGAGCGTGGTGAGCGGGGTCAAGGTGGGGTCCTCCGTGGAGCCGGGCGGCGAGATCGGGGTGGAGAGCGGTACTGACGGGGCGTGCGTTTCGATGTGCACGGTGGGTGGTGTCCTCGTCTGGTCGTGCCGGCCTGTTGGCCGGTTGGCGGCTTCTGGTACCAGGTCCTGCTTGTCCCGAGGCTCCTTCGTTCCGTTCCGTCCGTTCGGACAAAACAAAAGGGCCGCGGATCCCGAGTGGGGTTCCGCGGCCCTGAAGGCGCCGGCCTGATGCTGGATCAGGCTGGATCACTCCAGGGTTCAGGCCCACGGAAGGCCCACATCGTGTGGTGCTTCATCTGCGTCTGCGTCTTGACTCCGGCACCGGCTGCCGCAAAGGCATAGGCCTGGGCCTGCGCTGCCTTCGCTACTGCTGCCGCCGGTGCCTCAATCGGTCGCTCATTGCGCTCCCGCGTCACGGGGAGGCTCGCCGGGGACAGCGGACGGGCGGCAGAAATGCCGGACAGACCGGTGGCGTGGAGCGAGGCAGCCGCGGAGCGGGTGAGGCCGAGCGAGCAGGCGGAGACGACCGAAAGATCGGTCATTTTCTGGGTTTCGATGATGCTGATCACTTCAATCGCCTCCTCTCGGCGTCTCATGGGACCGGCCGGGGCCGATCCTGCGTATTCGGATAAGTACAGCTAAGTACAGCACGGAGCCAGGGCTTCAGAGAAGTCGCTGTTCCCGTGGTTAAGAACCTATGGTGACGACTGGTGCGGGCGCAAACTATTTTCTGGACGAGTTTTCCTCAGGTCTCGTCGGCACCCTCCTCGGGCTCGTCACCAACCGTCCCACCTGCGCAGATGGCCAGAACGTCGGCGCCGAAGCGGCTCAACTTCCGGTTGCCGACACCGGCGATGACGACCAGCTCGCCCTCGGTGGACGGCACGGCCTCGGCGATCGCCATGAGGGTCTTCTCGGTGAAGACGCAGTAGTCGGGCTGGCCGAGCAGGGCCGCCTGGCCGGCGCGCCAGTCGTGGAGCCGCTCGTACAGCGCCTCGTCCATGTCGGAGGGGCACTCCTCGCAGCGCATCAGCTTCATCTCGCCCGCGTCCGTGAGCGTCCGGCCGCAGACCCGGCAGCGCACCGGGCTCCTGGGCTTGCGTTCGACGGCCGGGGGCCGCCCGGCCGTCGCGGTCCGGCCGGTGCCCCGGTGCGCTGCCGGG
>NZ_QWFA01000267.1 GCF_003501885.1 Streptomyces globisporus | reverse complement strand
GTTGGGGCGGGCGGGCTGGGCCGAGGCCCTGAACGGCATGCGGCCCGGGATTCGTTGGCTGGGCGACAGCCGACTGCAGATCAACACCTACGACAATCCGCCCCGTGAACTGGAGCGTGCCCAGCTCCTGTTCATCCCCGTCACCCCGGACCAGTCCTGGGTCTGCTGGGACATCCCGCACCGGTACGGGCTGGTGTACCCGTGCTCCGGCGCGCTCACGGAGGTCGAACGCATGCCCGCACCCGCCGCCCTGGGGGCGCTGATCGGCCCGGCGCGGGCGGTCGTCCTGTCGCTGCTCGCCTCCCCGCTCAGTACGACGCAGCTCGTCGCGCTGACCGGCCAGGGGCTGGGGTCGGTCGGCCGCCATCTGCGGATTCTGCTGGACGCCGGACTGGTCCGCCGCCGCCGCGCGGGCCGCTCCGTGCTCTATTTCCGTACCGAGGCGGGCGACATCCTGGTGCGCGGCGCGGGCTGAGGAGAGGCGAAAGCGCCCGGTGCACGCCCCCGCGCGCCCCCGGTCGTCGCCCCTTCACGGCGGGGCGACGCGCGGATACGCATCAGTAGGAGGTGCGCTCCGCATGGTTGGCGCGCATGTACGAGTCGTGACAACGGTGACTATGGGCACCGCTCGTCGTTATGACAACTTCTCTCTCGCCGCGAACGACGCGGAGGAACCGAGCGAGGGGGCCGTGCGTGAATCCGGAGTACGCCGCGTACTGCCAGGCGGACCGCCGCTTCTACGACGCACCTCACCGTTCCCTCGGAGCGGGCGGAGCCGTCGACGAGGAGAGCTCGTTCTACGCCGCCGTCCGTGGCTCCGCACCCGAGGGGTGGACCCGCTCCCGGCGCGGTGACTGGCTCGCGTACAACCCCGACGGGCTGCGGCTGCCGGCCCAGGGCTGGAAGATCCACATATCCGCCGCACTCGACAACGCCGCCTCCGTCCTGGAGCGGGTCACCGCCCACTGTCTGGAGCACCGGCTCGCCTTCAAGTGCATACCGAACGCGGGGCTGTTGGCCCTGCGGAACGCCAAGTACGCGGACCGGGCCGGCAGTGGGAAGTTCATCACCGTCTACCCGCCGTCCGAGGAAAGCTTCCCCGAGGTGTGCACCGCCCTGATGCAGCTCCTGGAGGGCGAGCACGGCCCGTACATCCTGAGCGATCTGCGGTGCGGGAACGGGCCCGTGCACACCCGGTACGGCGCGTTCGCCGCCCGCTTCTGCTCCGGGCCGGACGGGCGGCCCGTGCCCGCCGTCGCCGATCCGCAGGGCCGGCTCGTCCCCGACGACCGGGGCCCGGCCTTCCGCGTCCCCTCCTGGGTGACCCCGCCCGGCTTTCTGATGCCGCACCTCGAAGCCCGGGCCGCCGTGGGCCTCGCCGACCTCCCGTACACCGTGGAGAAGGCGCTCCACTTCTCCAACGGCGGCGGGGTCTACCTCGGCCGCGACACCCGCACCGGCGAGCAGGTCGTCCTCAAGGAGGCCCGGCCGCACGCCGGTCTGGCCGCCGACGGGGCGGACGCCGTGGCCCGGCTGGAACGGGAGAGGACCGCCCTGGAGCGACTGGCCGGGCTGGACTGCGTACCGGACGTCCGGGACGTGTTCGAGGTCGGCGACCATCACTTCCTGGTCCTCCAGTACATCCCCGGCACCACGCTCAACACCGTGTTCGCCCGCCGCTTCCCGCTCGCCCGGCAGCACCCGTCACCGGAACTCCTCGCCGAACACGCCGCGTGGGCCGAGGAGTTGTACGGGCAGGTCGAGCGGGCCGTCGAGGCGGTGCACGAGCGGGGCATCGTCATCAGCGATCTGCACATGAGCAATGTGATGGTCGACGAGGAGGCCGGACGGATCGTCCTGCTCGACTTCGAGGCGGCCTCCCCGGCCGCCGAACGCCGCCGCCAGATCGTCGCCAACCCGGCCTTCGTCGCCCCGGCCGACCGGCGCGGCACCGACATCGACCGCTACGCGCTCGCCTGTCTGCGGCTCGCCCTGTATCTGCCGCTCACCACGCTGTTCGGCATCGACCGCACGAAGGCCGCCGGGCTCGCACAGGACATCGCCCGGGCCTTCCCCGTCGCGGAGGAGGCGCTGCGGCCGGCGGTCGAGGAGATCCTGCGGGGCGCAGAGCCGCACCTCGGCACCGGGGAGCCGCACCTCGGCACGGGGGGCACCGGGGCCCTCGTCGCGACGGCCCCCGGCGACTGGCCCCGCACCCGCGACGCCCTGGCCCGGGCCATCACCGCCTCCTGCACACCGGAGCGCGACGACCGCTGCTTCCCCGGGGACATCGCCCAGTTCGCCACCGCCACCGGCGGCCAGTCCTTCGCGTACGGCGCGGCCGGAGTGCTCTACGCCCTCCACGAGGCCGGGGCCCCCTCATGCGCACCGGCCGAGGACTGGCTCCTGCGGCACGCCAAGGACCCGGCGTCCGGCAGCCCCCTCGGCTTCTACGACGGGCTCACCGGCATCGCCTGGACCCTGCACCGGATCGGCCGCACCGCCGAGGCCGCCGACCTCCTCCGGATCATCCTCGACCAGCCCCTGGAAGGCCTCGCGCCCGGGCTGCACAACGGGTACGCGGGCATCGGCCTCGCCCTCGACGACCTGGCCCGCACCGCATCCGCCACCGACGCCCCGGCCCTGTCCGCCGCCGCGGCCCGCTGCACCGCCCTCGCCGTCCGCGCGCTCGTCGACGGTCCGCCGTCGCCCCGCACCGGACTGCTGCACGGCGCGAGCGGCATCGCCCTGCTGCTGATCCGCCGGTACGCGACCACCGGGGACACCGCCCTGCTCGACCTGGCCGCCGCCGCGCTCCGCCGCGACCTGGAACGCTGCCGGGCCGGGGACGACGGGTCACTCCTCGTCGTCGAGGGCAAACGGCTGATGCCGTACGCCGGTTCGGGCAGCGCCGGTATCGCGGCCGTCATCGACGCCTACCTCGCCCACCGCCCCGACCCGGAGCTGGAGACGGCGGGCCGGGCCCTGTTCCCGGCCGCGCTCTCCGCCTTCTACGTCCAGCCCGGACTGCTCAGGGGCTCGGCCGGACTTCTGCTGCACCTCGCGGCCACCCCGCTGTGCGACCCGGCCGGCCGGCAGCGCGCGATCGACCGCCACACCGGTCTCCTGGGCAGCCACGCCCTGGCGTACGGCGGCGGACTCGCCTTCCCCGGCGAGCAGTTGATGCGCCTGTCGATGGACCTGGCCACCGGGACCGCCGGCGTACTCCTCGCACTGGGCGCCGCTGCCGGCCGCCCCACCGGACTTCCCTTCCTGCCCGCCGCTCCGGCGGCAGCGCACCCCGGCCGCGCGAGCGGCCCCACGAACCGGCCCCGCCAGGGGTCGTCGGACCGGCCCCACCCGGGGTCGTTCTAGCACCACCGCCCAAAGCACCACCAATCGTCCCCGAAAGGACACATCATGGCGCTTCTCGACCTTCAGGCGATGGACACCCCGGCCGAGGACTCCTTCGGCGAGCTCGCCACGGGCAGCCAGGTCTCGCTGCTGGTCTGTGAGTACAGCTCCCTCAGCGTGGTCCTCTGCACCCCGTGACCCGCACCGGCCGGCCCGTCGGTGAGCACCACCGACGGGCCGGCCGGCCACGTGCCCGCAGGGGCCGTCCCACCGACCCGAAAGGCGACCCCGTGCCGCTGCCGCACCCGGACCCGAGCCCCGGCACGGCTTCCGGCGTCCGACGGCTCGCCCGGCAGCATCCGGCCGCCCTCACCTGGCTGTTCCTCTGCTCCACCGGCGGGGCGCTCGCCGCCCTCGCCCTGCCCGCCGCCCTGGGCCACACCGTCGACCGGCTCGTCTCCGGCGGGCCCGTGCCCTGGTCCGGGCTGCTTCTCTGCGCCGCGCTGACCCTCGCCGAAACCGGGTTCGACGCGGCGGCCGCCGTGACCGGCACGACCACCAGCGCCCGGCTCACCGCGTTCCTGCGCACCCGCACCGCCGCCCGGGTCCTGGCCGCCGAACCCCGCCGGGCCCTCGCCCTGCCCACCGGCGACCTCACCGCCCGGCTCACCGCCCGCACCGCCGACGCCGCGTCCGCGCCCGTCACCGCGGCCGGAGCCGTCGCGGGCGTCCTGCTCCCGCTCGGCGCACTCGTCGGGCTCCTCCTCATCGACGTGTGGACGGCCGCTGCCCTCCTCCTGGGCGCGCCCCTCCTCGTCGTCCTGCTGCGCACCTTCACCCGGGGCACCGCCGACGCCGGGGCCGACTACCAGCGCGCCCAGTCGCTCATCGCCCACCGGCTCACCGAGGCCCTGGAAGGCGCCGACACCATCCGGGCCGCCCGCACCGGCGCCCGCGAACACCGCCGCGTCCTGGAACCCCTGACCGCTCTCGCCGAGCACGGCCGCCGCACCTGGACCGTGTACGGGCGGGCCGTCGGCCGCAGCGGGCTCCTGCTGCCCCTGCTCATGCTGCTGGTCCTCGCGGTCGCCGGACTCCGGCTCGGCGCGGGCGCGATCGGCGTCGGCGAACTCGTCGCCGCCTCCCGCTACGCGAGCCTCGCCGTCGGTATCGGCTCCCTCACCGGAGCACTCGGCTCCCTGGCCCGCAGCCGCGCCGCCGCCCGGAGCCTCGACCCCCTCCTCACCCTCGCCCCGCTGCCGCACCGCGGCCTGGGCCCGGTCCCCGACGCCCCCGGACACCTCGAACTCCGGGACGTCTGCGTCGAACAGGACGGCCACCCCCTGCTGACCGGCGTCCGCCTGACCGTCCCCGGCGGCACGTCCCTGGCCGTCGTCGGACGCTCCGGCTCCGGCAAGTCCCAGCTGGCCGCGGTCGCCGGGCGGCTGCTCGACCCGGACACCGGCAGCGTGCTGCTGGACGGCGTCCCGCTGGACGGCATGGAACCGGGCCGGCTCCGCCGCGAGGTGGCGTACGCCTTCGCCCGCCCCGCCCTCCTCGGCACCACCGTCGAGGACACGATCGCCCACGGCCCCTGGACCGCCTCGCCGGACGCCGTACGCGAAGCGGCCCGCGCGGCCCGCGCCGACGGGTTCCTCGCGCTGCTCCCGTACGGCTACGCCACCCCGGTCGCCGACGCCCCGCTCTCCGGCGGCGAGCGCCAACGCCTGGGTCTGGCCCGCGCGTTCGCCCACCCGGGCCGGCTGCTGATCCTCGACGACGCGCTGTCCAGTCTCGACACCGTGACCGAGCACCACGTCCGCCGCGCCCTCGACGCGCGGGCGGGGCAGTGCACCCGGATCATCGTCGCCCACCGGCTGTCCTCGGCCGCGCGGGCGGACCGGGTCGCCTGGCTGGAGGACGGCCGGCTCCGCGCGTCGGGCCGCCACGACGAGCTGTGGCAGGACCCGGACTACCGGGCGGTCTTCAGCACGGACATCAGCGTTACGGAACGCGGCGGCACGGACAGCAGCGGTGCGGACGACACCGCGGCCACCTCCCTCGCCGCGGCGGAGACACGATGAAGCGCCGCCACGCCCCGGCACGCCCCGCGCGCGACACCGCCCTGCGCCGGGTCGGCCGTGAGGCCCGGCCCTTCCTGAGGGCGCGCACCGGGGCGATCCTGCGGCTGTCCGCGTGGTCCCTGCTGGAGTTCGCGCAGACCTTCCTCAGCGGATACGGGGTCGCCCGCGCCCTCGACGACGGCTTCCTCGCCGGACGCCCGGCGACCGGTCTCCTCTGGCTGGCCGTCGCCGCCGTCGCCGTGCTGCCCTCCGTGCTCGCCGCCCGGGGGGTGTTCGGCCGGCTCGCCGACCTGGTGGAGCCGCTGCGCGACGGGCTGGTCCGGCGCGCGGTGGCACGGGCGCTGTCGGGCGCGCTCGGCCGCTCCGGCGACGTCAGCACCCGGTCCCTCTCCCAGGTCACCCATCAGAGTGAGATCGCCCGGGACGGCTGGGCCGGACTCGTCCTGACCCTGCGGTCGTTCGTGTTCACGGCCGCCGGCGCCGTCACCGGCCTGCTGGCCCTCTCGCCCGCCCTCCTCCTGATCGTGCTGCCGCCGCTGGTCCTCGGGACCGCCCTGTTCCTCGGCACCCTGCCGCCGATGGCCGCCCGCCAGCGCGCCTACCTCGCCGCCGACGAGGCGTACGCCGCGCACGCGGGCGAGCTCGCCGCCTCCGTACGGGACATCGCCGCCGCCGGAACCGCCGAGCGGACGGTGGCCGCGTCCCGGGCCCTCGCCGACGCGCAGCTCGCCGCCTCCCGTTCGCTGGCCCGCTGGTCGGCCGTGCGGGTGGTGGCCCTCGCGGTCTGCGGCCGTCTCCCGCCGCTCCTGCTGCTCCTGGGGGCGCCCTGGCTGCTGCGGAACGGGCTCACACCGGGAGGGCTCGTCGGCGCGCTGACCTACCTCACCCAGGCGCTCGCCCCCGCCGTCCAGGCGCTGATGACCATGCTGGGCACGGCGGGCGGCCGCCTCGTCGTGGTCCTGGACCGCTTCACGGACGCGCCGCCCCCGCCCGCCGACGAACCGGCCCGTGAGGCCGCCCCGACCGTCCGGGAGAGCACCTCGCGCGTCGTCG
>NZ_QWFA01000266.1 GCF_003501885.1 Streptomyces globisporus | reverse complement strand
GGGTGAGCGGGATGGGCGGCGACGGGTGCTGGGGGGCGGGGCGGTGAGCCGCCGCCCCGTAGCGGTTCGGCGCAGGGGAGACATCGTCCGGCATGCTGCGACCTCCTCTCAGGGTCGAGGGTTACGGGTGAGTGAGCGGCGTGTCCGTCTTGGGTGATGGTGGGGGTGCGGAAGCTTCTGCCGGCGCTGGTGCCCCAGCTGGTGCGGAAGCAGGTACGGATGCGGGTGCGGGCGCCGTAGCGGACCCGGGCGCCGGCGACGGGTTCTCCACCGCCCCGCTCGCCAGCGCCGCCAGCGGCAGCTCCACCCGTACCTCCGTCCCCTTCTCCGCCTTCCCCCGGCCGATCCTGATCCGGGCCCCGATCGACGCCGCCCGCTCCACCATGCCGACCAGGCCGAAGTGGCCCGCCCGGCGCAGCGCTTCCAGCGTCGTTCCGGCGGGCAGGCCGCGGCCGTCGTCGTACACGGTGACGCGGAGCATGTCGCCCTTCACGCCCGCGAGGACGATCAGGTACGTCGGGGACGCGTGGCGGTGCGCGTTCTCCATGGCCTCCGAGGCGACGGTGAGGAGTTGGCGGGCCACCGCCTGCGGGACCGGGGGGACCGGCGTCTCCTCGGAGAGGCGGCGGAAGGTGGCCGTGATCGGGTGACGGGCGGTGAAATCCTCCGCCTGGGCGGCCAGTTCGGCGACCAGGTCGACGCCGCCCTCCAGGCCCTGTTCGCGGCGCAGGTCCGTGAGCAGCTCCCGGGATTCGGCGGCGGCCCGGCGGGCGGCCCGGGCGACCAGCTCCGCCTGGAGCTTCACGGTGGGCGGGTCCATGCGGTCCGCCGAGCCCGCCAGACCGTCGGCGGCCAGCGCCAGACCGTGCAGGGTCTTGGCGACCGAGTCGTGCATCTCGCGTGCCAGGCGGGTGCGCTCGCCCTCCACCGCCTCGTTCACCGCCAGCCGCGCCCGGGTCTCGGTGAGCGCCTGGGTGGCCGTCCCGAAGCGCAGGAGCAGGTTGCGCAGGGTGACCCCGACCGCGCCCGCTATCACGCAGAAGCCGGGGAGGAGGAGCCGTGTCGCGCCGTCCCCCTCCAGTTTCGGGACGCTCGCGTACACACCGATGACGATGAGCACCTGGAGCGCCGCGAAGACCGCAGCCCCGCGCCAGCCGTGGATCAGACCCGCCAGCAGCGGGGTGCAGACGGTGACGTACGCGAGGGTCGACTCGGGCGTCGCCGTGATCAGCAGCAGCGCGCCGAAGAACACGTCGACGGCCAGCAGCCAGGGGTGGCGCAGGAGGACCGGGCCGAAACGTTCCCAGTCCCGGAACAGCAGGTACGAGCCCATGAAGGTGACCAGGATCGCCGAGCCGATGAACCAGGTGGGCAGGCCGGGGGCGGTGTGGCTGATGGCGTACGGAGTCGCTATCGCGATCATCGCCAGCCGGAAGCCGAAGACCTGGCGGCACATCGCCTGGAGCGCGTTGACCTGGATGGCGAACGCCGGGCGGGCCGGGGTGCCGGTGTGGGCGCGGGTCAGTTCCGCGGCCAGTCCGGGATGCGCGCTGCCGAGCTGGTATGCCATGCGCCTGTCACCTCCGTCTCGTGTCCCGTAAAGCTGCTCCGGGGTCTCCGTCCCCATCCCGCCCGTCGTTCATGTCACCCGCCCGTGAGTGCCCCGAAGTCGACGTCGGCTCCGTACACGAATCCGACCGTGAGCAGCAGGAGCGTGCCGGGCAGGAGGAACGTGGTCACCGCGAACGTCGCCTTCGGGACCGCCTTGGCCGCCTTGCGGCGGGCGTTCTGGGCGTCGGTGCGGCGCATGTCGTTGGCGATCTGGATCAGCGTCTCGACGATCGGCGCGCCCAGCTCCTCGCCCTGCTGGAGCGTCGTGACGAACATGGCGACCTGCTCGGAGTCGTTGCGTCTGCGCAGCTCCTCGAAGGCCTGGCGGCGGCTGACGCCCATGTCCATCTGGCGCAGCGTGATCCGCAGTTCGTCCGACCACGGGCCCTCGTACTTCTCCGCGACCCGGTCCAGCGCCTGACGGAAGCCGAGTCCGGCGGAGACGACGACGGCGAGGACGTCGAGGAAGTCCGGCAGGGTGCGTTCGATGTGCTCGCGGCGCACCCGGATCGCCGACCAGATGCCGGCCTCCACCCAGAACAGGCCGAAGGCGACCATCAGGAGGGCCAGGAAGAGCTGGCCGCGCAGGAGCATGGAGAACGCGCCCAGCAGGCCCAGCGCGCCGTACACCGCGCGGCGGGCGGCGTAACGGTCGATGGTGAGGCCGCCGGGGTTGCCCGCCAGGTCGATCTGGCGGCGCTTCTTGTTGACGGCCTTGGGGCCCATCATCCGCAGGACCGCGGGGGCCCACCGGATGCCGAGGCGGTCGATGCCGGAGCCGACCGCGCCGGTGCGGGTGGCCCCGGATTCGAGGGCGACGGCGAGGTCGCCGGGGAGCTTGGCGTCGGCCCGGTACATCCGGATGCCGTGGATGGCCCCGTACACGGCGAGGCCGACGACGAGAGCTAGCAGCAGGTCCATGGCGGTTCTTCCCCTCAGCTCGTCAGACGTCGATACGGGACAGGCGGCGGATCACGACGAATCCGATCGCGTACAGGACGATCGCCACGACCACCGCCGCCTGGCCGATGAAGGCACCCGTCATCCGGTCCAGCGCACCGGGCATGACCGCGTTCATCAGCAGCATCGCGCCGACGCCGAAGATCGGGACGGCGTAGGCGGTGACGGTGACCTGGGAGAGCTGGGTCTTGACCTCGCGGCGGGTCTCCTTGCGCTCCTCCAGGGTCTCGGTGAGGTTGCGCAGCGAGCTGACGACCGTACCGCCGGCCCGGTTGGAGAGGACCAGCGTCGTGACCAGGACGACCAGTTCGCGGGAGGGGAGGCGGTCGGTGAGTTCGCTCAGTGCGTCCTCCAGCGGTTCACCCACGGCCAGGCGCCTTGCCACTCGGGCCAGTTCCTCGCCGGCCGGGTTCTCCAGCTCCTCGGCGGCCATGGACAGCGAGGTGCGCAGGGCCAGGCCCGCCTGGGTGGCGTTGGCGAGGATGCGGGAGAGCTCGGGGAGCTGGTTGATGAAGCGCTCGGTGCGCTTGACCCGCTGCCAGTTGAGGAACGCGTTGGTGCCCCAGAGACCGATCAGTGCGGCGACCGGGCCGAAGAACGCGGCGAGCATGGAGGAGGCGATCATCCAGAGCCCCGCCATCGCGACGACCGCGTAGACGAGGAACTCGCCGGGCGTGATGTCCAGGCCGGTCGCGGCGAGCTTCAGCTCCAGCTTCCGGCCGAGCGCGGTGCCGCGCAGCCTGCGGTCGAGCCCCTTGAAGCGGCGGACGCGCCCCGTCTCGGGGATCTGCCCGACGTGCGAGAGCCGTTCGACGAGGGCGTCGCGGTCGGCCTTGCCGCCGGAGTAGGCGTACAGGCCCATCACGCCGAGCACGCAGCACAGCAGCGTGACGCCGACGGTGATGAGGGGGAGGTTGACGTTGTCCATGGCTCGGTACCTAGTTGGCCTCTCGGGTGGCGAGCTGTTCGGCGGAGTGGGCGACGCCGAACGCCTGCGGGATGGGCTGGCTGGCCAGGTAGAGGCGCTCGGCGAGCCTCCGGGGCAGCGGGAGGTACTGGAAGTCGCCGTGGATCCGGCCGTCCGGGGCCATGGGCTGGGCGTTGAAGCGGGCGACCGTGACGATGCGGTACGGGTCGCGGCCGTGGCTGTCCAGGACCGCGATCTCGGTGATCTTCCTGGCGCCGTCGGCGTGCCGGGTGAGCTGGACGATCACGTCGACGGCGCTGTTGATCTGGTCGTGCAGCGCCTCGAAGGGGATCTCGACCTCCGACATCGAGGCGAGGGTCTGGAGCCTCATCAGCGCGTCCTCGGCGCTGTTGGCGTGGACGGTGGCCAGCGAGCCGTCGTGACCCGTGGACATCGCCTGGAGCATGTCGAGCGACTCGCCGCCTCGGACCTCACCGACGACGATCCGGTCGGGGCGCATACGCAGCGAGTTGCGGACCAGGTCGCGGATGGTGATCTGGCCCTTGCCCTCGACGTTGGCCGGGCGGGACTCCAGCCGGATCACATGGCTCTGCTGGAGCTGGAGTTCGGCGGAGTCCTCGATGGTGACGATGCGCTCGGCGTTCGGGATCAGCCCGGAGAGCGCGTTGAGGAGGGTCGTCTTGCCGGTGCCGGTGGCCCCCGAGACGATGATGTTGAGCTTGGCCTGGACGAGCCCGGCGAGCAGCACCAGCATCTGTTCGTCCAGCGAGCCGAAGCCGATCATCTCCTGAAGGGTGAAGGAGCGCGGGAAGCGGCGGATGGTGAGGGTCGCGCCGGTCAGCGACAGCGGCGGGATGATCACGTTGACGCGCTCGCCGCTGGGGAGGCGGGCGTCGACCATCGGGTTGGACTCGTCGACGCGGCGGTTGACGGTCGACACGATCCGCTCGATGGTCTGCATCAGCTGCTCGTGGGAGCCGAAGCGCATCGGGAGCTGTTCGACCCTGCCGTTGCGTTCGACGAAGATCTGGTCGGGGCCGTTGACCATGATCTCGGTGATGGACGCGTCCTCCAGGAGCGGTTCCAGGATGCCGAGGCCGAGCGCCTCGTCGACGACGCGGCGGATGAGCTGCGAGCGTTCGACCGTGGAGAGGACCGGGCCCTCGCGGCTGATGATGTGGCCGAGGACGCGTTCCAGCCGGGCCCGCCGGTCGGCGGCGGCCAGCGAGGACATCTCCGCGAGGTCGATCTCCTCCAGCAGCTTGGCCCGGTAGGTGGCCACCATGTGGCCGTCCTCCCGTGCCCCGCCCTGCTCCTCCGGAGCGGTCATGCGTGCCCGCAGGCTCATCTGCGTAACTCTCCTCGTCGGGTCGTCGGGTCGTCGCGGTCGGGATCTCGGGCGGGCGGGGGTCAGAAGCCGAAGCCGACGTGCTCGTTGGGCATCGTCGCGCTCCGCTTGGCCGTCCAGTCGTCCAGGCCCGGCACGATGGAGGGCACCTTCACCTCGACCGTGACCGTGATGTCCCGGCCGCCGGTCCTGCGGTACTCGAACCCGCCGTCCTCCACCCAGTCGCTCACCGCGTCGCGCGCGTTGCTCTCGCCGCTGCCCCGGGCGTCCACGCTGGCTTCCGTACGGGCTCCGGCTCGGGCGGCCGTGCCCGCCTGGCTCGCGGCGTACGCGGCGACGCCGAGCTGGATGGCCGCCACCGCGACGAGGAGCAGCAGGGGGAGGAAGCCGAGGTACTCCATGGCGACCTGGCCCCGGTCGGCCTTCGGGCGTGCGGGACGGGAGCTCTCACCGTTCGCATGTTTCGTCACCATGACCGCGCCTCCTCCCTCGGCGATCCCGCCGTGCCCGTGATCTTGGTGTCGAGGTCGAACAGGCCCGGCACCAGCACCGGGACCTTCAGCTCCACCGTGGCCTCGTACAGGCTGCTGCTGCTCCCGCCGCAGTCCACGTCCGCCGCTCTCCGCCAGGCGCCGGGCAGGTCCTTCAGCGCGCCCTGCCGGCACGCCAGATCGGGCGCGAACTCCGCCCCGCTCCCCTTGCGCGCCCCCACGTCCGCCGCGTTGCCCGCGAGGCTGAACGTGTAGCCGATCAGCGCGCACTCCCAGAGCACCAGCATGATCAGGATGATGAAGGGGGTCATGCCCAGGAACTCGACGGCCGTCTGGCCGCGGTCCCGGCCCCGGCGGTCACGTAGGGCGGTGATCCGCCCCCGTATGCCGCTGCGAGCTGTTCTCGTGGTGGTCATCGCTCAACGTGTCCCCTCGGAGTCTCCGGGGCCGCGGCCGGAGCCGTCGCGCCGGCGGCGCGGGCGTCCGATCGAGCCCCGGTCGTTCTTGAAGGCGCCGCTGTTCCGTTTGACCAGGGCACCGCCGCTCTTCTTGCCTGTCGCGCTCTCCTTGACGATGCCCAGCTCTCCGGCCAGGCCCCAGAGCGCCTGTTTGACGGTGCTCTTGGCGTCGAGTTCGTGCAGGCGTCCGGAGTCGATGGATGCCTGGAGTTCCTTGAAGTTCGCGGGGACCGCCGCCGAGGCGACCCGGGTGCCGGTGATCTTCTGGATCAGCGGCGGCTGGATCTCGGTGTTGCGGGTGAACCGGTTGACGAGGGTGATCGTCTCCTCGGCCTTGCGGATCTGGAGGCGTTCCCACATCCGTACGACGCGTTTCGCGCCGCGAACCGCGACCACGTCGGGGGTGGTGACCAGCAGGGCCACGTCCGCCATCTCGACGGCGGCCGCGTTGGCCCCGTTCATCTGGCCGCCGCAGTCGATGACGACGATCTCGTAGCGGGTACGCAGGGCGCTGACGATCTGGCGGGCCGACCGGTCGCTGACCTCCTCGCCGCGTTCGCCCTCGCCGGGGGCGAGGAGCAGGGCGAGGCCGGTGGAGTGGGAGAACACCGCGTCGGACAGCACGCGGGGCGATATGTCGGTGATCAGGGCGAGGTCGACCAGCGAGCGGCGGAACTGGACGTCGAGGAACGAGGCGATGTCCCCGGTCTGGAGGTCCATGTCCACCAGCGCGACCGTGTTGCCGGACGCCTGGGCGGCCAGGGCAAGTTGGATGGCGGTGACGGTCGCGCCGACGCCGGAACGACTCGGCGTAGGCGACGCGCTGGGTGTCGAGCGTGTTCAGGGCGAAGGTGATCGGCACGGCCTCGGTGGCCCGGGTGCCCCGGTCGTCCGCGCTCGGGTCGAGGGCGGTGAGCTCACCGACGTCCAGCACCTTGGCGTTGGAGACGATGACCTTGGACTGGGCCGGGTCGCCCTGCTGCTCACCGGCGAAGGTGGCGTAGATGTTGACCGTGGCGCCCGGTGTGATCTTGCCCGCCACGCCGGTCGAGGCGTCGATCATGATGGCGATCTCCTGCTCACCGGCGCGGAGTTCGGGCTTGCGGACCATCATGTCCGACTGAAGGAGGGAGCCTTGGCGGAGTTCGGTGACCGCGATCTTCGACTCGACCTCCCGCAGGTCGGTCACGGCGTTCTCCGAGAGCCACCGTTTGGGCATCTTGATCTTCTCGAACTGGCCGCTGTTCAGCGCGGTGTACGGCGCCACGTTGGTCTTCAGCTGGTACGCCGTCACCTCGGGTCCGACCTTCGAGTTGACGTCGCTGATCACCGAGAGCACGCCGGCGAAGGCCGCGAAGGCGCACAGGACCGACAGGAGCAGGAGTATCACGCCGCGGCGCTGGCGGGAGTTCATGGTCCGGACAACCTCGTTCGAATCGGGTGCGTGGAGCGGACAGCGGACAGAGTGAGCGGTGCTGCGGAACGGGCATGTGCGGTGGAACCGGTAGGTGCGGTGGA
>NZ_QWFA01000265.1 GCF_003501885.1 Streptomyces globisporus | reverse complement strand
CCCCCCACCCAGGTTGCCTGCCGGCGCGTACCCCCACTCAACTCCGTACGAGCAGCCGGGTGACTTCCCCCCATTCGCCGCCTCCAGGAGGCCACGGTGAAATTTCGCACCAGAAGCTCGGCGATCATCGGAACGCTCTGCCTCGTCACATCCCTGGCGTTGGCCACGGCGTCGGCGGACGAGCCCGCCGACGCCCCCGCTCAGCAGGTGAGCGCCTCCCTGACCGAAGTGGCCAGGGCCCAGGGGCCTTCCGCCGGGGCGGCCGGGCCGAACGACACGGTATGGGTCGCCGAACGCGCGGGCACCGTAAGGGTGTTGGACGATTCAGGGCTCGGCGAGCCCGTTCTCGACATCTCCGACGAGACGACCACCGACGGTGAACGCGGCCTGCTGGGCGTGGCGTTCGACAAGACATTCGCGCACTTCTACATCTCGTACACCGATCGCGAAGGCACCAGCACAATCGACGAGTTCACGGTGGAGGGCGGCCAACTCCAGCCGGATACACGGCGCACGGTCCTCACCCAGACCCAGCCGTACGCGAACCACAATGGCGGGGACATCAAGTTCGGCCCCGACGGCTACCTCTACATCGCCTTCGGTGACGGCGGCTCGGGCGGCGACCCGCACGGCAACGGGCAGAAGCTCGACACCCTGCTCGGCAAGCTGCTGCGGATCGACCCGAGCGGCGGCGAACCGTACGCGATCCCGGCGGACAACCCGTTCGTGGACCACGCGAACGCGAAGGACGAGATCTGGGCGTACGGACTGCGCAATCCCTGGCGGTTCTCCTTCGACGCGGGCACGGGCGACCTGCTGATCGGCGATGTCGGCCAGAGCGACTGGGAGGAGATCGACTGGGCTCCGGCGGACAGCGAGGGCGGCGAGAACTACGGCTGGGCCTCCATGGAGGGCACGCATCCCTTCCGGGGCGGCACGGAGCCCGCGAACCATGTCCCGCCGGTGCACGAGTACGACCGTACGGGCCTCGGCTGCTCGGTGACCGGCGGATTCGTCTACCGCGGCGACGCGCTCCCGGACCTCCGGGGGAGCTATGTGTTCAGCGACTACTGCGACGGCACCCTGCGGACGCTTCAGCTGGAGAACGGCGAGGTGACCGGCGTGGGCGACCTCGGCGTCAGCGGCGGGGAGGTCATCTCGTTCGTGGAGGGCGGTGACGGCGAGCTGTACGTGCTCGGCAGCAGCGGCGTCGTCTCCCGCGTCGATCCCGCGTGAACGACTGACCCGCGTGGGAGGTTGACCGCGTGGACCGGGGGCGGGGCCCCGCCGATCATCATGATCGGCGGGGCCCCTTCCCGTCCGTGGCTTCTCCACGCTTCTCCGTGGCTTCTCCGCGCTGGTGGCCGCGGCGGGCGTCACGGTCGAAGATGCCCAGCAGCTCGCACGGCCCCCCCTCGGCGCCGATCGCGTGCGGGAGCATCGTGGGGAACTCAGCCGCCTGGTTCGTCTCGATCCGCAGGCGCCGGTTGCCCAGGAGCAGGATCGCGGTGCCGGACAGGACGACGAGCCACTCCCGGCCCGGATGTGCGCGCAGACGCGCGGGGTTGTCGGGCGGAGGCTCGGTCATGCGCTGGCGGATGACCGTCATGCCGGGCTCCGCCTTGATGGGCCACCGCATCTGACCGTGGGCTCCGTCGATCATCGGGTTGGAGACGATGTCGTCGGACGCGGTCTCGACGAGCTGGTCGAGCGAGGTGTCCAGGGCGCGGGCGAGCGTGACGAGCTGGTCCAGGGCCAGCCGGCGCCGCCCGTTCTCGATACGGCTGAGCGTGGACTGGCTGACCTTCGCTCGGGCGGCCAGCTCCTCCAGGGACCAGCCCTGGGCCACGCGCAGGGCGCGGATCCGTTTGCGTACCAGGCTGTCCAGCTCACCATGTTCTTGCGTCATAGGCATGAGTGTATGCCCTCTGCGCAAGGTGCGCTTAGTGTCGTCCGTGGTCGGCCCCGGAATCGGTGGGCTCGCGCGGAAGAGGAATCATGAATACGAACCAGCCCGGTCCGGTGGGCGTCGATCCGGACGGCGCCCCGGGCGAGTCGGGCGAGGGTGTGCCCGATGCGCGTCAGCGGCGCACGATCCTGATCACCGTGTGCATCGCGCTGATGGCCGTGATCGCCTCGGTCTCGGGGCTCAACGTCGCCCAGCCCGACCTGGCCGTCGCCTTCGGCGCCTCGCAGAGCACGGTCCTGTGGATCATCAACATCTACACCCTCGGCCTGGCCGCCCTGCTGTTGCCGCTCGGCGCGGTCGGCGACCGGCTGGGCCGCAAGCCCGTGCTGGTGGCCGGTCTCGTCGTCTTCGGCGTGGCCGGTGCGGCGGCGGGTCTCGCGCCGTCGGCCGAGGTCATGCTCGCCGCCCGGCTGTTCAGCGGGGTGGGCGCGGCCATGATCATGCCGATCACCCTCGCCGTGATCACCTCGACCTTCCCGGAGAAGGAGCGGGGCCGGAGACGACGTTCGGCAACGTCAAGGCCGACGTCCTGGAGCACTACGTCCCCGGCTTCGAACGCGGCGACTTCGTCCGCACCGTTCTCGACTTCCCCTGGGCCGAATGACCGGAACCGCCCGCCCCCACCTGGTGGCCGTCCTGGCGTTCGACGGGGTCCAGCTCCTCGACGACACCGGCACGGCGGAGGTGTTCACCACGGCCAACGGCCACGGGGGCCGCTACGACGTCCGGATCGGGTCGGTGACCGGTCAGGACGTCGGGACCTCCGGCGGGATCAGGCTCGGGGTCGACGGCACCCCGGCCGGTCTCCCGGGGCGGCTCGGAACGCTGCTGGTGCCGGGCCGCCGGGACTGGCGGCGGGCGGTGGACGACGCCGCGCTGACGTCCGGGGTACGGGATCTCGCCGGGCGGTCGCGCAGCGTGGCGTCCGTGTGCGCGGGCGCGTTCGTGCTGGCGGAGGCGGGCCTGCTGGACGGCCGCAGGGCGGCGACGCACTGGCGGCTGGCCGGTGAACTGGCCGCCGCCTGCCCGGCGGTGACGATCGAGTCCGATCCTCCCTGGTGGAGGAGGACCGCGGCGCCGGTCCGGCCCGTGACACCGCACGGGAGCCGGTGGTGTTCATGGCCAGACCGGGCGGCCAGTCCCATTTCAGCGCCCGGCTGCGGCCGCGCGAGGCCGGGCATCCCGCCGTACGGGCGGCCATGGACGCGGTGAGCGCCGAACCGGGCGGTCCGCACACCCCGACCACGCTCGCCCGGCTCGGCGAGGTCTCGGCCCGGCATCCGAGTCGGCTGTTCCGCGGCGAGACCGGGCAGTGCCCCGCCCAGTACATCGAATCCGTACGCCTGGAGGCCGCCCAGGCGCTCCTGGCCTCGGGCACCGATCCCATCGAGGCGGTGGCCGAGGGGGCGGGGTTCGGATCGGCCGAGACGATGCGCCGGGCCTTCCAGCAGACGCTGGACCTCTCCCCCACCCACTATCGTGCCCGGTTCCGGACGACGGCGACCGCGGGCGCCGGCGCGGCGGCACAGGTGGACGGCTGAACTTCGCACCGTACGGCCGTACCTGGAAAGGTGGGTCAGCATGACGGACACACCGAACACGACCGGCTCCCGCATGCGGATCAACGCCCTCATCGTCGATGCCACGGATCCGGAACGGCTCGCCTCGTTCTGGTCCGAGCTGCTCGGCAGGCCGGTCGTGGGCCGGACGGGGCCCTACGTGTGGCTGCGGCGCGAGCACGGCCTCGGGCTGGGCTTCCAGCGGACCGATGAGCCAAGGCGTTCCAAGAACCGGATGCACTTCGATGTCTCGGCCCCCGACCCGGCCGCCGAGCAGGGGCGGGTCGAGGCGCTCGGCGGGCGCCGACTGGCGGGATACGACGACGGTGGGTTCCTGGTGATGGGCGACCCCGAGGGAAATGAGTTCTGCATCATCCCCGAGGGTCCCTTCGAGCTGGACGACGAAGGACGCACGGACTACCTCGGCTGACCGGCGCGCACGGCACGCGCCGGAGCCCGTCGTCGGCCCCGCGTCGCGGCCGGGGTATGGCCGGCACGTACGGTACGGCAGGTGAACGAACCGCTCGAAGCCGTGACCGGCCACCCTGCGGACGGACGTGTCCCGGCCCTGACGACCCGCGTGTTCCTGGCGCTCGCCCCGCCCGACGACGCGAAGGAAGAGCTGGCGCGGGTACTGCGTCCGGCCTATGGGGCCTACCCGCGCATGCGGTGGAACCGCATCGAGGACTGGCACATCACGCTGGCGTTCCTCGGGGAACTCCCGGTCGCCGCCGTTCCGCCCCTGATGCCTCCGCTCGCTCGGCTCGCGGCCCGGCAACGCCCGTTGCGGCTGGCGCTGCACGGCGGCGGGCACTTCGACGAGCGGGTGTTGTGGACCGGGATCACAGGGGACCTCGAAGGGCTGCACCGCCTCGCCGTCGACGTACGCACTCTCGTCAGGGAGTGCGGCGTCTCCTTCCCCGAGCGACCGCTGCGGCCGCATCTCACGCTGGCCCGGTCCCGCCGGGGCGACCACGCGAACACGGTGGAGGCCGCGGCCTCACTCGCCGCGTTCGCCGGGCGGGACTGGGAGGCCGGGCGTCTTCACCTGGTCGGCAGCAACATCGGTCGCGGTCCCGGACCGATCCACTACCGTGACATCGAGGCCTGGGACTTCCCCCGCGGGGCCGAAGGTGCTGCCGAGGTCTCCGGCGGCTGAGCCCGACCCCTCCCCTGCGACGCGGTCACGTGGTGTCGTGCCGGGTGGGCCGGGCGTGCGTCAGCAGAAACTCGGTCGCCCGCGCGATGGCCTCGGCGGACGTGGCGTGGACGGCCTCCGACTCGTCCTCCTGCAGGTCCGCGCCTGTGGCGGCGTACCACCAGGCGTCGGCGCCCGGGTCGTGGTGAATCACGGCGTCGCCACCCGCGTAGTGGAGCGGGATGGACTCGCTGGCGGACTTCTTCGGCAGCGCGTGGGGCCACTTGAGGCGGGCCGACTGGCGCTTGATCCCGCCCCAGGCCGCGCCGAGCTGCGCGTAACTGGATCCACCGCGTCCGGCGACGGTGGCCGCGCTCTCGGCCAGCCGGTCGACGGACCGCTTGGCTTCGTAGAGCGACCGCAGCATCGCCAGCTGCACGTCGGGCGCGGCCATGAGCGCGGCGTCGAAGGGCTTGCCGGCGGTGCGGTAGGCGAGCGCGCGCGTCGAGATCCGTTCGGTCAGCGACCGGACCGCCGCGAGCAGTTGCTCGTCCATGGCGAACGTGTCGTCGTCATCGGGCTCGTTCCAGGCGGGGTCCACCGGGGTCAGGACCGTGGCCCAGAAGTTCTCGTCGCTCTGATCAGGTGTCGGGATCGCCTTCACGTCATCCATGCGACAACATTAACTGTCGCGGGGTGGCTCGACAATTTATTTTGCCGCCATGACGTGATGACAGGCCAACCTGTCATGATGTTCAGTCGTCGTCGACCGCCTCTCCCAGCGCGCCCGTGAGTCGGCCCAGGATGTCCTGCAGCCCGAGGACCTCCTCCAGCGACAGGCCGGTGGCGGCGAGCACACCCCGCGGGATGGACAGGGCGCGCTCGCGCAGCCCCGCACCCTCGCCGGTCAGGTCGACCACGACGGAGCGCTCGTCCTCGCGACTGCGTTCGCGCCGGACCAGTCCGGCACCCTCCAGCCGCTTCAGCAGCGGCGACAGGGTCCCCGAGTCCAGGTGGAGGCGCTCACCGAGAGCCTTGACCGACTGTGGGCCCTGCTCCCAGAGGACGAGCATGACCAGGTACTGCGAGTAGGTGAGGCCGAGATCCTTCAGCGCCCGCCGGTAGTAGCCGCCGAACGCCCGCGAGGCGGCGTGCAGCGAGAAGCACACCTGGTGGTCCAGCCTCAGCAGCTCGGCGTCGGGGACGGCGGAGAGGTCGGGCGAGGCGCTCGGAGCGGTGGTCATGGAACCAGAGTACCGCCGCTCACCCTATTGAGTTGTGCACAACTTAGTTGTGTGCAATCTTTATAGTCGTGGCCACGACCAGCCGGGTCGGGGCTCCAGAGGAGGGTCATCCCATGGACGCGTTGTACACCGCCGCCGCCACCGCCAACGGCCGCGAGGGCCGTGCCGTCAGCTCGGACGGCCAGCTCGACCTGCCCCTGGCCATGCCCCCGGCCCTCGGTGGCAACGGCAAGGGCACCAACCCCGAGCAGCTCTTCGCCGCCGGCTACGCGGCCTGTTTCGCCAGTGCCATGGCTGCGGTCGGCCGCGAGATGAAGGTCGACACCAAGGACGCCTCCGTCACCGCCGAGGTCTCCATCGGCAAGGACGGCGACGGCTTCGGGCTCGCGGTCATCATGCGCGTGGAGCTGCCGGACTCCCTCGCGGGCGAGACCGGGCAGAAGCTGGTCGAGGCCACCCACGCCTACTGCCCGTACTCCAAGGCCACCCGGGGCAACATCGACGTCGAGCTGGTCATCGAGTAGCCGACCGCGCGGACGCGTTGACCAGGGGCGGCAGACCGGGCCACGACCCCGAGCGAGCCGTGGCCCGGCCTCTCGCCTCACCCCTTCAATCGGGCCACCGCGCCCACCGGCCGGCACCACAGATACGGTCCGGAAGCCGTGGAACGGCTGGGCATGATCCGCTCACTGCGCGGCCTGGATCTGTCGGTTCCCGAAGTGCGCCGCATCCTTGACGAGTTGGACGCGCAGAACGGGCGGGAGGGGGCCGGGGC
>NZ_QWFA01000264.1 GCF_003501885.1 Streptomyces globisporus | reverse complement strand
GGGTCCGTCTCCGGCGGGGGGCCGGGCGGGGGACCGCGTGAGGGGCTGTGTCGAAGCCGTGGTTGAGGCCGCGTGGTGGCTGCATGCCGAGCCGTTCCTCCCCGGGAAAGTGCATGGACAACGTTGTCATAGCGGGATGCAAGGTCCAGTAGGGAGCCAAGTGACAGGACGTGTCAAGGGTGTTGCCGCGCGGCCCGTCGGCGAATCGGCCGGAATGGGGAAATAGCCGCCGCGGGAGGAGGGGGCGGGGCGCCGAGGTGTCCGTGAGGTCTCAACTCGGGAAAGACTGCCGCCCAAACGTGCTTTCGATCTTGCTCAGTTGGCGACAAGTGGACTATACCTGTCGGCATCTGCACAGCCGTTTCACACGGATGTGCGCGGGGGAAACAGGAACGTCGCGAGGACGCCGAGGGTGTCCTCGCTGTACGGTCTCCCGGCATCCCCACTGCACCGGCCTGTCCGGTACATCTGCATATCCGCATGACCCAAGCGCAACTGACCGCGGTGGCGGGGCCCTTCGCCTGAGGCGAATTCTCGACGGGTGACCGGTACACCGCCTGAGTCCTGGAGAAGGCGAGGACTTGAGCATGGGATCCACCTCCGCCCACAACAATGAGGGCCTTGGCCGTCGCGATCTGATCAAGCGTTCTGCCGCACTCGGCCTGATCGCTGTTCCGACGATGAGCTTCCTGTCCGCCTGTGCGAGCGGCGACAGCAGCAGCGACGACAAGGTCGAAAAGGGCGAAAAGAGCGACAAGAACCCGCTGGCCGTCAACGGCAGCGCCCCGCTGGAGATCGTCATCTTCGACGGCGGCTTCGGTACCAAGTACGCCGAGGACGCCAAGGCCGTCTACGAGAAGACCTACCCCGAGGCGAAGGTCAAGTTCTCGGCGACGCAGAAGATCCAGTCGGTTCTTCAGCCGCGGTTCAACGGTGGCACCCCGCCGGACCTGATCGACAACTCCGGTGCCCAGCAGATGGACATGGGCGTCCTGGTCGGCAAGAAGCAGCTCACCGACCTCACCCCGCTCCTCGACGCCCCCTCCATCGACGACCCCGCCAAGAAGGTCCGCGACACCCTGCGGCCCGGCATCGTCGAGATGGGCCAGTTCGACGGCGACCCGGTCTGGATCATGTACTACGCGTACACGGTCTACGGCGTCTGGTACTCGCAGACCGCGCTGGAGAAGCTCGACGCCACGTACCCGGAGAACTGGGACGACATGCTCGCGCTCTGCGCGAAGGCGAAGAAGCAGGACATCGCCGGCTGGACCTACCCCGGCAAGCACCCCTACTACCTCCCCTTCTCGCTGTACCCCTTCATCGCCAAGATCGGCGGTGTCGAGGTACTCGACGCGATCGACAACCTGGAGCCGAAGGCCTGGGAGCACCCCGCGGTCAAGGCGGCCTTCGAGGCGTACTACGAGCTCGTCGCCAAGGGCTACATCCTCAAGGGCACCCCGGGCCTCGACCACCGCGGTTCGCAGGGCGCCTGGGCCCGCGGCAAGGCGCTGTTCATCCCGAACGGCTCCTGGGTGGAGAACGAGGAAGCGGCGATCATCCCCAAGGACTTCAAGCTGTCCGTGGGCGCCCCCTCCAGCCTCGACTCCTCCGACAAGATGCCCTTCGGCACCATCTGGGCTTCCGGCGGCGAGCCGTTCATCGTCCCGAGCAAGGCGAAGAACGTCGAGGGCGGTATGGAGCAGCTGCGCATCATGCTCAGCGAGGCCTCCTCCAAGTCCTTCACCGCCAGCACGAAGTCGCTGTCCGCCTTCAACGGCGGCACGGACGGCATCGAGCTGTCCGACGGCCTCAAGTCCGGTGTCGCCGCGCTGGAGAAGGCCGGCACCAACGTGGTCAACCCGCGCCTGCAGGACTGGTACGTGAAGCTCCAGAAGGAGCAGATCGGTGTCGCCGCGCTCGGCGAGATGATGGCGGGCCGCGCCAAGCCGGCCGAGACCATCAAGAAGATCCAGGCCTTCGCCGACGCGACCGCCAAGGACCAGTCCATCAAGCACTTCAAGCACCAGTGACCACGCGTCACCAGCGGCGGGCAGCACGGGAAGGTCGGAGTCGGTAACGATGCAACACGGTAAATACCGGTTCATAGTCGGGTTCTTGGTGGTCCCGATGACGTTGTACGTCATCTTCGTCATCTGGCCCTTCATCCAGTCCATCTACTACTCGTTCACGGACTGGACGGGTCTGAGCCCCGACTTCAAGATGGTCGGGTTCGACAACTACACCAAGATGCTCGACGACGACGTCTTCTGGAAATCGCTGCAGCACAGTGTGCTGCTGGCGGTGCTGCTCCCGCTGGTGACGCTGGGCCTCGCGCTCTTCTTCGCCTTCATGCTCAACGTCGGCGGCCGGCGCCGCAAGGGCGCCGCCGTCAGCGGCGTACGGGGCTCGGGGTTCTACAAGATCGCGTACTTCTTCCCGCAGGTGCTCTCGATCGCGATCGTGGCCATCCTGTTCCAGTTCGCCTTCGACCCGGCCCAGGGCATGATCAACGGCACGCTCAAGGCCGTCGGCTTCAAGGACGTACCGGACTGGCTGGGCGACCCGCAGCTGGCGCTGTGGGTCATCATGGCGGTCCTCGTCTGGTGCACCACCGGCTTCTTCGTGGTGCTGTTCTCCGCGGGCATGGCCTCCATCCCCAAGGACTTCTACGAGGCGGCCCTGCTGGACGGGGCGAGCCGCTTCACGACCTTCTTCCGGATCACGCTGCCCCTGCTGTGGGACACGGTCCAGTCCGGCTGGGTCTACATGGGCATCCTCGCCCTCGGCGCCGAGGGCTTCGCCATCGTCCACATCATGAGCGTCGGTCCCGGCGGGCCCGACTACTCGACCACCGTCCTGCCGCTGTACGTCTACCAGTCGGCGTTCCGTGACGGACAGGCGGGCTATGCGACCACGATCGGTGTCGCCCTGCTCATCGTGACGCTGGCGTTCGCCGCCATCGTGATGCGGGTGGGCCGGCGCGAGCGGCTGGAGTTCTGATGAAGACCACTGACACCCCTCCGTCCGGGCCCTCCGGAACCCCGTCCGACGCCGACGCGGCCAAGGTCCCGGCCCAGCGCACCGGCACGGTCTCCAAGGGCGCCTCGGCCCCCGCGAAGAGCAGCGAGGGCCACGTCCTCAACGTCTTCTCGCACGGGATGCTGATCCTGTGGGCGATCATGGTCGTCCTGCCGCTGTTCTGGGCGGTGATGTCCTCGTTCAAGACCGACTCGGACATCTTCAACACCCCGTGGTCGCTGCCGAGTTCGCTGAACTTCGACAGCTGGGGCCGGGCCTGGAGCCAGGCCCACATGAGCGAGTACTTCCTGAACACCATCCTGGTGGTGGGCGGGTCGCTCGTCGGCACCCTGGTCCTCGGGTCCATGGCCGCCTATGTGCTGGCCCGCTTCGAGTTCCCCGGGAACCGCTTCATTTACTTCCTGTTCGTCGGCGGCATGAGCTTCCCGATCATGCTGGCGCTGGTCCCGCTGTTCTACGTCATGGACAACATGGGGCTGCTGAACACGATCCACGGCCTGATCGCCGTGTACATCGCGTACTCGCTGCCGTTCACCGTGTTCTTCCTGACCTCGTTCTTCCGTACGCTGCCGACCTCGGTGGCGGAGGCGTCGATCATCGACGGGGCCTCGCACACCCGCACGTTCTTCCAGGTCATGCTGCCGATGGCCAAGCCCGGCCTGATCAGCGTCGGGATCTTCAACTTCCTGGGGCAGTGGAACCAGTACATGCTGCCGACGGTGCTGAACACCGACCCGGAGAAGCGGGTGCTGGCCCAGGGCCTGGTGGAGCTGGCCGCCAGCCAGGGGTACAAGGGCGACTACTCCGGTCTCTTCGCCGGTCTGGTGATCGCGATGCTGCCCGTGCTGGCCGCGTACATCATCTTCCAGCGTCAGGTCGTCTCCGGTCTGACGGCGGGCGCGCTGAAGTAGCCGCGCGAAGGTCACGTATCCACAACGGCCCGGTGCCCCGGCGGACTCGATCCGCCGGGGCACCGGGCCGTTCTGGGGTGCGCCGGTGCTCAGGTCTTGACGGGAGGCACCCCCGAACGGTCAGCTTAGAGTTCACATGTTGGAGGAAGCCGGGGTCTCATCGCTGCGGCCCCGGCCGGGGCGGTCCTCAGGGACCGCCCGCCAAGGGCAGGAGTGGATGAGTCGATGGAGACTCCCGGGTTGCAGACATCGCTGCACAGGGCCAATCTGGAGCGGGTCGTACGCGCCGTACGGATGGCGGGATCGCTCACCCAGGCGGAGATCGCCCGGAGCACCGGGCTGTCCGCGGCCACGGTCTCCAATATCGTCCGGGAGCTGAAGGACGGCGGAACGGTCGAGGTCACCCCCACCTCGGCGGGCGGCCGGCGGGCCCGCAGCGTCTCCCTCAGCGGCGACGCGGGCATCGTCATCGGCGTCGACTTCGGCCATACGCATCTGCGCGTCGCCGTCGGCAACCTCGCCCACCAGGTGCTCGCCGAGGAATCCGAGCCGCTGGACGTCGACGCCTCCTCCGCCGAGGGCTTCGACCGGGCCGAGGTGCTGGTCAAGCGGCTGATCGAGGCCACCGGGATCGGCCCGGACAAGGTGATCGGCGTCGGTCTCGGCGTGCCGGGCCCCATCGACGTCGAGTCCGGCACGCTGGGCTCCACCTCGATCCTGCCGGGCTGGACGGGCATCAACCCCAGCGAGGAGCTCTCCGGCCGCCTCGGCGTGCCCGTGTACGTCGACAACGACGCCAACCTCGGTGCACTGGGCGAGCTGGTCTGGGGCAGCGGCAGGGGCGTCAAGGATCTCGCGTACATCAAGGTGGCCAGCGGCGTCGGCGCCGGTCTGGTGATCGACGGGACCATCTACCGGGGCCCCGGAGGCACGGCCGGCGAGATCGGGCACATCACGCTCGACGAGTCGGGCCCGGTCTGCCGCTGCGGCAACCGCGGCTGCCTGGAGACCTTCACCGCCGCCCGCTACGTCCTGCCGCTGCTCCAGCCCAGCCACGGCCCCGGGCTGACCATGGAGCGGGTGGTCCAGCTGGCCCGGGAGGGCGACCCGGGGTGCCGCCGGGTGATCGGGGACGTGGGCCGCCACATAGGCAGCGGTGTGGCCAACCTGTGCAATCTGCTCAACCCGAGCCGCGTCGTGCTCGGCGGCTCGCTGGCGGAGGCCGGGGAGCTGGTTCTGGGGCCCATACGGGACTCCGTGTCGCGGTACGCGATCCCCAGCGCCGCCCGGCAGCTCTCGGTCCTTCCCGGGGCGCTCGGCGGCCGTGCCGAGGTGCTGGGCGCACTCGCCCTGGTGCTCAGCGAGATGGGGGATTCAACCCTTTTGGAGAGCACCCTCCCCGTGGCGACTCCTGCCTTCACTTAGATAACGAATGGCACCGTTGTCATCTCGTTAAGGATTTACTCCTTGACGCTGGCGCTGGGGCCGAGTTGACTTCCAGCCACCTCGGCCGCAACGTCGCGGCCTCGTCAGGGAGGTTCGAGAATGAACACGCGTATGCGTCGTGCCGCCGTTGCCGTTGCCGCCACCACGATGGCGATCTCGCTGGCCGCTTGCGGGAGCGCCAAGGAGTCCGGCGACAAGGCCGAGCAGGGCTCGGAGAAGAAGGGCGACGACCTGAAGATAGGTCTGCTCCTTCCCGAGAACCAGACGGCCCGTTACGAGAAGTTCGACCGGCCGATCATCGAGAAGAAGATCGGCGAGCTCACCGGCGGCAAGGCGAAGGTCACCTACGCCAACGCCAAGCAGGATGCGAACACGCAGGCCCAGCAGGTCGACACCATGATCACCAACAAGGTCGACGCCCTCATCCTGGGCTCGGTCGACTCGAAGGCGATCGCCAACAGCGTCAAGAAGGCCAAGGACGCCGGTATCCCGGTCGTCGCCTTCGACCGCCTCGCCGAGGGCCCCATCGACGCCTACACCTCCTTCGACAACGAAGAGGTCGGCCGGGCCCAGGGCACCGCCCTGCTGGAGGCCCTGGGCGACAAGGCCGACGGCGGCACGATCGTGATGATGAACGGCGCGATCACCGACCCGAACGCCGCGCTCTTCAAGTCGGGCGCCAAGTCCGTCCTCGACGGCAAGGTGAAGTACGGCAAGGAGTACGACACCAAGGAGTGGAAGCCGGAGAACGCCAACGCCAACATGGAAGCGGCGATCACCGCGCTCGGCAAGGACAAGATCGACGGCGTCTACTCCGCCAACGACGGCATGGCGGGCGGCATCATCACCGCCCTCAAGGCCGCCGGCATCGACCCGCTCCCGCCCGTCACCGGCCAGGACGCCGAGCTCGCGGGTGTGCAGCGCATCGTCTCCGGTGAGCAGTTCATGAGCGTCTACAAGTCCTACCCGGCCGAGGGCATCGTCGCCGCGGAGATGGCCGTCGCCCTCGCCAAGGGCGAGAAGCTCGACTCCATCGCCACCTCCAAGGTCGACAGCGCCACCACCAAGGGCATCCCGACGGTCCTCGTCCCGGTCGTCTCGCTGACCAAGGACAACATCCAGGAGACCGTCCTCAAGGACGGCATCTGGACCCTGGACGAGATCTGCACGGCCAAGTACAAGGCCGCCTGCGACAAGATCGGTCTGAAGTAGTCCCCAGGGGCTCCGGCCCCAGGGACCCGGCCCGCCCCCGAGCTGCCGGGTCCCTGGGGCCGGAGCCCCTGGGGACT
>NZ_QWFA01000263.1 GCF_003501885.1 Streptomyces globisporus | reverse complement strand
GTCTTGAGGATGACGGGGAAGCCGCCGGCCTCCTCGGCGAACGCGGCGGCGTCGGCCGGGTCGCTCGCCATGCGCGCCCGCCCCGCCGCCCTTACCGTCTGTGCTGACGTCGTCGCGCAGGGAGCCGGTCGGCGTCGACCCGCGCCCGGCGGGGCGCCCGTCCCGGCCCCGTACAGGAGGAGCCCATGCCGGAGCTGTTCATCGATGGCCAGTGGACCGCTGCCGCCGAGGGGCGGAAGCGGGAGATCCGCTGTCCGGCCGACGGCACCCTGGTGGCCACCGTCGACGAGGGTGGGCGCAAGGACGCCGAGGCGGCCGTCGCCGCCGCCCGGGCCGCGTTCGACCACGGGCCCTGGCCCGGTACGCCCGCCGCCGAGCGGGGGCGGCTCCTGCTGCGGGTGGCGGAGCTGCTGGAGCGGGACAAGGACGTCTTCGCGCGGGCCGAGTCGCTGGACACGGGCAAGCGGCTCGTCGAGAGCGCCTACGACATGGACGACATCGCGAACTGCTTCCGGTACTTCGGCGACCTCGTCGCGGCCGGGGACGCGGGGCGGGTCGTCGACACGGGGCTCGCGGACGTCGACAGCCGGGTGGTGCACGAACCCGTCGGGGTGTGCGCGCTCATCACCCCGTGGAACTATCCGCTGCTCCAGACCGCCTGGAAGGTCGCCCCGGCGCTCGGGGCCGGCAACACGTTCGTCCTCAAGCCGAGCGAGCTGACCCCGCACACCGCCGTCCTGCTGATGCGGCTGCTGGCCGAGGCCGGGCTGCCGGACGGGGTCGGCAATCTGGTGCTCGGGGCGGGCGCGGACGTGGGGGCGCCGTTGACCGAGGACCCACGGGTGGATCTGGTGTCGTTCACCGGGGGGCTGGCAACCGGGCGGCGCATCATGGCGGCCGCCGCGCCCACCGTGAAGAAGGTCGCCCTGGAGCTGGGCGGCAAGAATCCCAACATCGTTTTCGCCGACGCCGACTTCGAGACCGCCGTCGACTACGCGCTGATGGCGGTGTTCCTGCACTCGGGGCAGGTCTGCTCCGCCGGGGCACGGCTCCTCGTGCAGGACGAGCTGCACGACCGGTTCGTGGACGAGCTGGTGGAGCGGGCGGGCCGGATCAAGCTCGGCGGGCCGTTCGACGAGGATGCCCGCAGCGGGCCGCTGATCTCCGCCGCGCACCGCGACAAGGTCGAGGCGTACGTGGCGGAGGGTATTGCCGAGGGTGCGGTGCTGCGCTGCGGCGGGGCGCGGCCCGACGACCCGGCGCTGGCGGACGGCTTCTACTACCCGCCCACCGTGCTGGACGAGTGCGCCACCTCGATGTCCGTGGTGCAGGACGAGTCGTTCGGCCCGGTGCTCACCGTCGAGCGGTTCCGGGACGAGGACGACGCGGTCCGGCTGGCCAACGACACGGTGTACGGGCTGGCGGGCGCGGTCTGGACGCAGGACGGCGGGCGGGCCCACCGGGTGGCGTCGCGGCTGCGGGCCGGCACCGTGTGGATCAACGACTTCCACCCCTACGTACCGCAGGCGGAGTGGGGCGGGATGAAGCAGTCCGGTTTCGGCCGTGAGCTGGGGCCCGCGGGGCTCGCCGAGTACCAGGAGGCCAAGCACATCTGGCGCAACGTCGCCGCCACCCCTCAGCGGTGGTTCGAGTGAGCCGGACCAAGGGGCCCGAGGGGCAGGCGGCGGACAGCAGTCACGACGACGACGCACTCGGCGAACTGGGCTACAAGCCCGAACTGCGGCGCACGCTCGGCAACTTCCACACCTTCGCCGCCGGGATCAGCTACATCTCGATCCTGACCGGCACCTTCCAGCTGTTCTACTTCGGCGTCACCTTCGGCGGTCCCGCCTACTGGTGGTCCTGGCCGATGGTCTTCTGCGGGCAGCTGATGGTGGCCCTGTGCTTCTGCGAGCTGGCCGCCCGCTATCCGGTGGCCGGTTCGGTATACAACTGGGCCAAGAAGATGGGCGGTCCGCACGTCGGCTGGCTCGGCGGCTGGATGATGATGACAGCCACCATGGTCACCCTGTCGGCCGTGGCGCTGGCCTACCAGATCACGCTGCCGCAGATCGACGACTGGTTCCAGTTCGTGGGCGACGGGAGCGGCCGGAACGACCAGGCGGCCAACGCCGTCCTGCTGGGCAGTGTGCTGATCCTGTTCTCCACGCTGGTCAACGCGTTCGGCGTCAAGCTCATGGCCCGGATCAACTCCGCGGGCGTCTTCATCGAGCTGATCGCCGCCGTCGCCCTGATCATCTTCCTGGGCGCGCACATCACCCGGGGTCCCAGCACCGCGCTGACGGAGACGTACGGGCTGGGCAGCGGGCAGTCGCTCGGCTACTTCGGCGCGTTCCTCACCGCTTCGCTGGCCTCCGCCTATGTGATGTACGGCTTCGACACCGCGTCGTCGCTCGGCGAGGAGTCGCACAACCCGGGCCGCAACGCGCCCCGCGCCATCCTGCGGGCGCTCATCGCGTCCTTCCTGATCGGCGCGTTCATCCTGCTCTTCGCGCTGCTCTCGGTGCCGGACCTCAAGGCCGAGGAGCTCTCCACCGGTGGACTCCAGTACGTGGTGCTGGCGACGCTCGGCGACACGATCGGGGAGATCTTCCTCTGGGCGGTGGTCGTCGCGATCACGGTGTGCGTGCTGGCCGTGCAGGCCGCCGGGATCCGGCTGATGTTCGCCATGGCGCGGGACAACAACCTGCCCGCCGGATCGAAGCTGGCCCGGGTCAGTCCCCGGTTCAAGACGCCCGTGGTGCCCGCCGTGCTGATCGGGGTGGTGGGCGTCGTCATCCTGGTCGTGAACATCAACCAGCCGCAGATCTTCTCGGTGATCACCAGCATCGCGATCATCATGATCTACGTGGCGTATCTGCTGGTCACCGTGCCGATGCTGCTGCGCCGGCTGCGCGGCGACTGGCAGCCGCGCGAGGGCGCGTTCTCGCTGGGCCGCTGGGGGCTGCCCGTCAATGTGCTCGCCGTGCTCTGGGGCACGGCCATGTCGCTCAACCTGGCCTGGCCGCGCGCCGAGGTGTACAACGCGACCGGCCCGCAGCACTGGTATCTGCGCTGGGGCGCGTTCCTGTTCATCGGCGTCGTCGCGCTCGGCGGCTTCGCCTACTACTGGTTCGTCCAGCGGCACCGGACCGGCGTACTCGCCGAGCACCGCGTCGAGGCCCTGGACGACCCCACCGCTCCCCCGCCGGCCGGCTGAACCCCAAAGGCCCGTCGGCCGCCCGGAACCCCGTCGGCTGCCCGAACCCTGGAGACCCGATGCCCGAAGAGAGCTCCGTACCCACGTTCGACTACGTCGTGGTCGGCGGCGGTACGGCCGGTGCCGTCGTCGCCGCCCGGCTCACCGAGGACCCCGACGTCACCGTCTGCGTGCTGGAGGCGGGCCCCTCGGACGTCGGGGACGACAGCATCCTGCGGCTGGACCGCTGGATGGCGCTGCTGGAGTCCGGTTACGACTGGGACTATCCGGTGGAACCGCAGGATCGGGGCAACAGCTTCATGCGGCACGCCCGCGCCAAGGTGCTCGGCGGCTGCTCCTCGCACAACTCCTGCATCGCCTTCTGGGCCCCGGCCGAGGACCTCGACGAGTGGGCGGCGCTCGGCTGTACGGGGTGGAGCGCGGCGGACTGCTACCCGCTCTACCGGCGTCTTGAGACCAACGACGCGCCCGGCGACCACCACGGCCGCTCCGGACCGGTCACCATCCGGACGGTGCCGCCCCGCGACCCGTGCGGTACGGCGCTGCTGGAGGCCTGCGCGACGGCGGGCATCCCCACCGTCCCGTTCAACACGGGTTCCACCGTGATCCGGGGCGCGCACTGGTTCCAGATCAACGCCCGCGAGGACGGCACCCGTTCCTCGGCCTCGGTGTCGTATCTGCACCCGGTGCTGGGGAAGCGGCCCAACCTGGAGGTACGGACCGGGCTCCAGGCGAAGCGACTGCTGTTCGACGGCGAGCGGTGCACGGGGGTGGAGTACCTGGAGCCCGACACCGTGCACAGCGGGGCGGTGCACGCGCGGCGCGAGGTGATCGTCTCCTGCGGGGCGATCGACTCCCCGAAGCTGCTGATGCTGTCCGGTATCGGTCCGGCCGGGCATCTGCGGGAGACCGGGGTGGACGTGCGGGTGGACTCCCCCGGCGTCGGCTCGCACCTCCAGGACCATCCGGAGGGGGTGATCATGTGGGAGGCGAAGCAGCCCATGGTCACCGCGTCCACCCAGTGGTGGGAGATCGGGATCTTCGCGGACACCGAGCCGGGGCTCGACCGGCCGGACCTGATGTTCCACTACGGCTCGGTGCCGTTCGACATGAACACCTACCGGCGCGGCTACCCGACCTCCGACAACGCGTTCTGCCTGACCCCGAACGTCACCCGCGCCCGGTCGCGGGGCACGGTACGGCTGCGGACCCGGGACTTCCGGGACAAGCCCCGGGTCGATCCGCGCTACTTCACCGACGAGCACGACGTACGGGTGATGACGTACGGGCTGCGGCTGGCGCGGGAGATCGTGGCGCAGCCGGAGATGGCGGCGTGGGCGGGCACCGAGCTGGCCCCGGGGTCCGGCGCGACCACGGACGCGGAGCTGTTCGACTACATCCGCGAGACGCACAACACCGTCTACCACCCGGCCGGGACCGTACGGATGGGCCCGGCGGAGGACCCGGACTCGCCGCTCGACCCCCAGCTGCGGGTGAAGGGCGTCACCGGGCTGCGGGTGGCCGACGCGTCGGTCATGCCGTTCCTTCCCACGGTCAACCCGTGCATCACGACGATGATGATCGGCGAGAAGTGCGCCGATCTGATCAAGGACGGCCCCACCCCTGTCACCCGCCAGCCATTCGCACACGTGCTCGAATAGCGTTACGCTCTCCTCATGGCCGTACACCTGCAAAGCTCGCTTTTCGACCAGGAGGCCGAGGTCACCACCCGCCCCCTGAGCGGACTGAGGCGTACCGATCTCGGGCACGGGGCCTGGATCGACGTACTGCCGCAGTGGCTCCGGGGCGCGGACACGCTGTTCGAGACGCTGGTGCGCGACGTCGCCTGGCGGGCCGAGCAGCGCGTGATGTACGAGCGTGTGGTGGCGGTCCCCCGGCTGCTGGCGTTCTTCGGCCACCACGACCCCCTGCCCCATCCGGCCCTGGAGGCCGCCCGCACCGAGCTCGGCGAGCACTACGCCGCTGAACTGGGCGAACCGTTCACCACGGCGGGGCTGTGCTTCTACCGCGACGGCCGGGACGGGGTCGCCTGGCACGGGGACACCAGCGGGCGGGGAAGCAGCGAGGACACCATGGTCGCGATCCTCTCGCTGGGGGCGCCCCGGCACCTGGCGCTGCGGCCGCGCCGCCCGGGCCCCGCCCCCGTCCGCAGGCCGCTCGGCCACGGCGACCTGATCGTCATGGGCGGTAGTTGCCAGCGCACCTGGGAGCACGCGATCCCCAAGACCGCACGGGCCGTCGGGCCACGCGTCAGCGTGCAGTTCCGGCCCGCCGGGGTGCGCTGACCCCGGCTTTCCGAGGCCGCGCCCCGGTGCACCGCGGTTGTGCGGGTCCCGGGCAGGGCCGATTCTGAGAGTAATGAACCGGGCCGGGGTCGCGCCGTGAGCGCGGCGAACGCGGCGGAGAGCGCCGATTTCCGTGGACCCCTGGACATCACCAGGGCGGCCACGGTGGTTCTGGACGCCGAGAGCACCGTCATCGGCTGGAGTCCCGCGGCGGCCGAGCTCCTCGGCTACGGGCCCGCCGAGGCCCTGGGGCGGCCGCTGAGCGCGTTTCTTTCGGTGCACCCGGTCGGTGGCGCTCCCTCGGTAGCAGCATCCGAGGACGCCGGAGCGTCCGGAGTTTCCGGAACGGCCGCCACCGGCATCGGACCCCCGTCCCTCGTCGGCAACGAGATCCACGTGGCGCACACCCAAAACGGCCGTGAGCTGCTGGTGGCGACGGCGACGTGCCCGCTGCCGGGCGGGGCGGCGGGCCGTGGCCCCGGCGCGCCGGACCGGATCCTGGTGGCGGCCGAGGTGGGGGAACTGCGGCACTGGGAGTCGCGGCTCGCCCTGCTCCAGGGGCTGGCCACCCAGTCGCCCGTCGGGCTGGCGATCTACGACACCGATCTGCGGCTGACCTGGTGCAACACCGCCTACGAACGGGAGATCGGGCAGCCGCTGGCCGCGTTCCGGGGCATGCGGGCCGACGAGCTGTACTCCGGCGGCTCCTTCGTGACGCCGGGCTATCCGCAGACGCTCGACGGCGTCATGCACCAGGTGATCGAGACCGGCGAGCCGGTCCTCGACCTGAACTTCCGGGGGCAGCCGCCCAGCGACCCGGGGCGGAACCATCTGTGGTCCTGCGCCTACTACCGGCTGGAGGACGCCCACGGGCATGTGTTCGGGGTGTGCGAGGACGCCTTCGACATCACCGACCGCTACCGGGTCCAGGAGCGGCTGGCCCTCCTCGTCGAGGCCGGCCGCAGGATCGGCACCGTCCTGGACGTGGCCACCACCGCCGAGGAGATCGCCGGGGTGGCCGTGCCGGACTTCGCCGCGACCGTACGGGTCGATGTCACGCGGGCCGCGGTGACCGGGGAGACGGCGGCGGTGGGCAGCCCGGCGGACATGTCGCTGCTCCGGGTCGCGGACCGCTCGGAGCCGGGCTCCGCCACACCGGACCCCGCCCTCCCGGACCCGGGCGCCCCGGACCCGCC
>NZ_QWFA01000262.1 GCF_003501885.1 Streptomyces globisporus | reverse complement strand
TCCGGCGGCGATCTGCGCGAGGCGGCGGGCCTCGTCGCGGGTGACGCGGGCGATGGCGTCCTCGTCCACCGTGGTGAGGTGGTTGCCCTCGACGACCGGCTTGCCGTCGACGAGGGAGAGGGTCACCGGGGCGGCCGCGCCGAAGATGAGCGCGGTCACCGGGTCGGCGATCGAGGAGTGGGCCAGGGTGTCCAGCTTCCAGAGGACGAGGTCGGCGAGCTTGCCGGCCTCCAGGGAGCCGATCTGGTCGGCGCGGCCCAGGACCTGGGCCCCGCCGAAGGTCCCGAGGCGCAGGGCCTGACGGGCGTTCAGGGCGGCCTCGCGGTGGGCGCCGAGGCGGTTGATGAGCAGCGCGTTGCGCAGCTCGGTGTGGAGTTCGCCGGACTCGTTGGAGGCGGTGCCGTCCACCCCGAGGCCGACGGGCACGCCGGCGGCGAGCATGTCGGGGACCCGGGCGATACCGGCGGCGAGGCGGGCGTTGGAGGACGGGCAGTGGGCGACGCCGGTTCCCGTACGGGCGAAGGCGGCGATGTCCGAGTCGTTCATGTGGACGCAGTGGGCCATCCACACATCACTGCCGAGCCAGCCGGTCGACTCGAAGTAGTCGGTCGGGCCCATCCCGAACAACTCCTTGCAGAACTGCTCCTCCTCGACGGTCTCCGAGCCGTGCGTGTGCAGGCGTACGCTCTTCCTACGTGCCAACTCGGCACCCTGGCGCATCAGTTCGGTGGAGACCGAGAACGGCGAGCAGGGCGCGACGGCGATCTGCGTCATCGCGTCGAAGGAGGCGTCGTGGTGGGCGTCGATCGTCGCCTCGGTGGCGGCGAGCGCGCCCTCCAGGGTCTCGACGGCGAAGTCCGGGGGCAGGCCGCCGTCCTTCTCGCTGCGGTCCATCGAGCCCCGGGCGAGGGTGAACCGTACGCCCATCTCGCGGGCGGCCCCGATGATCGCGCCGGACAGGTCGCCGGAGCCCTTCGGGAAGACGTAGTGGTGGTCCATGGCGGTGGTGACACCGCCGCGGGCCAGCATGGCGAGTGAGCCCTGCGCGGCGGCGCGGGCCATCGGCTCGTCGATGCGCGCCCAGGTCGGGTAGAGGGCGACCAGCCAGTTGAAGAGGTTGTGGTCGGTGGCCAGGCCCCGGGTGATCCACTGGTAGAAGTGGTGGTGGGTGTTGACCAGGCCGGGGGTGGCGAGGTGCCCGGTGCCGTCGATGCGCCGGACGACACCGGCGAGGCCCTCCGGGGCCTTGCCCGCGCCGACGGACTCGATGCGGTTGTCCGCCACGACGATGTACCCGGAGGCGTACTCCGTGTCCTGGGCGTCGACGGTGGCGATCGAACAGTTCTCGATGACGATGCGCTGAGGGTCTGCCGAAGCTGCCATGGCGCTTCCTTCTTCTCTCTGTGGCGATGTGGGCACGGCAGGACCCTAGGAGGATTTGAGTGCCACAGCGTTACGGCTGTGGGTGCCGAGATGGTGGAAGAACAGGTTGAGCACGACCGCGACCAGGGCTCCCGCGCTGATCCCGGAGCCGAGGACGGTCTGCGCCCAGGCCGGGAAACCGGCGTAGAAGGTGGGCGCGGCGAGCGGGATGATGCCCGCGCCGAGCGCGACGGCCACCAGGATGATGTTGGAGCTGTCGTCGAGGCCCGCCTCGGAGAGCGTGCGGATGCCGCTGACCGCGATGGAGCCGAAGAGGACGATGCCGGCGCCGCCGAGCACGGGCATCGGCACGAGCGAGACGACCGCGCCGAGCACCGGGAAGGCGCCGAGGATCAGCAGGGCTCCGCCGGCTGCCGCGACGACGTACCGGCTGCGCACCCGGGTCAGCGAGACGACGCCGACGTTCTGGGCGAAGGCGCTGGTCGGGAACCCGCCGAAGACCGGGCCGAGGAGGGTGGCGATGCCGTCGGTGCGCAGGCCGCGGGTGATCGTACGCCCGTCGGTACGGCGCTCGCAGATCTCGCCGAGGGCGAGCATCCCGGCGGAGGACTCCGTCATCAGGACGAGCATGACGATGCAGAGCGAGAGGATCGCGGCAGGCTGGAATTCCGGCGCGCCGAAGGCGAAGGGGCTCGGCAGGGCGGCGAGCGGCGCGGACTTCAGCGCGGAGAAGTCGGCGAGTCCGAACGGGATCGCGGCGAGCGTGCCGACGAACATGCCCACCAGCAGGGCGACTTGCTTGAGGAAGCCGCGGCCGAAGCGCTGGACGAGCAGGATGACGACGAGAGTGAAGGCGGCCAGCGCCAGGTACTTCATGGCGCCGAAGTCGTCGGCGGTGGCGTCGCCGCCCTGCGCCCAGGCGACGGGCACGGGCATGAGGGTGACGCCGATGAGGGTGATGACCACGCCGGTGACGAGCGGCGGGAAGAAGCGCAGCAGCCGGCCGAAGAACGGTCCGACGGCCAGGCAGAACACTCCCGCGACGAGCACCGCCCCGTAGATCGCGGGGAGTTGGTGGCCCGGTGCGCTGGTCTCGGCGATGGCGAGCATCGGCGCGATCCCGGCAGAGGAGGCGGCGTTGACGAAGGGCAGCCGGTTTCCGGCGAAGCGGCCGAGGCCGACGGTCTGCAGGATGGTGGCGAGACCGGCGATCAGGAGGCTGGCGGCGATGAGCCGGGTCATGCCGGCGGTGTCCAGGCCGACGGCCTGGCCGATGATCAGCGGAGGGGTGACGACGCCCGCGTACATGGCGGCGATGTGCTGGAGCGCGGCGGGGACGAGCCGCGCGGGGGGAAGCTTCTCGTCGACCGGGTGAACTGCGGGGTCGGCGAGGGATTTCGAGGGGGCTTTGCCTGGGCTTTCGGCCGGCCCCGTTGCAGGCTGTGCCATGGGTGTTCCCTCCGGGATGACCGGCCGCCGCCCGTCTGCGGGCGGACGGCGGCCGGTTCAGTGCCGCGTCAGAGGTTGGTCATGTCGACCGGGATCTTCGGCTCGACGCCGTCCCGGAGCACGGTGGCCTCGATCAGACCGTAGGGACGGTCCGCCGCGAAGTAGACCTCATTGTCGTTCTTGAGGCCGAACGGTTCGAGGTCCACCAGGAAGTGGTGGTTGTTCGGCAGCGAGAAGCGGATCTCGTCGATCTCGCTGCGGCTGTTGATGATGCGCGAACCCATCTGGTACAGGGTCTGCTGGAGCGAGAGGGAGTACGTCTCGGCGAAGGCGTGGAGCATGTGCTTGCGCGCCTGCTCGTAGGACTTCTCCCAGTTCGGCATGCGCTGCTCGTCGCTGGTCCAGTTGTAGCGCCAGCGGGCGGAGACGTCCGTCGCCAGGATGCGGTCGTACGCCTCCTTGAGCGTCGTGTACTTGTCCTTGACGTAGCCCCAGAACTCGGAGTTGGTCGAGTTCATCACGGTCAGGTCCTTGAGGCCCGAGATGACCTCCCAGTTCTCACCGTCGTAGGTGATCTGGGAGACGCGGGTCTCCATGCCCTTGCGGGCGAAGGAGTGCTTCACCTCGTCGGCGCCGATGAACTTGGAGTTGCCGTCGGAGGTCGCGATGCGCTCCCAGGCGTACTCCTCGATCCGGATCCGGGCTCGGTGGATCGGCTCCTGCGAGGAGACGAAGTGCCGGGCGAGGTGGATGCCGAACTGCTCGGCGGACTCGATCCCGTGCTCCTTGGCGAACGCGAACACCGTGTTCTTGGTGGTGTCGGTCGGCAGGACGTTGGCGTTGGAGCCGGAGTAGTGCACGTCGTCCATGTCGCCGGAAAGGGCGACCGAGACGTTCAGGTCCTTGATGTGGTGGGTGTCGCCGTCCCGCGTGATCTTTACGACGCGGTTCTCTGCTTTGCCGTACTGGTTCTGGCCGAGAATCGTGGGCATGTCGGTGCTAGCTCCCTCGGTAAACGGAGTAGCCGAACGGGTTGAGCAGCAGCGGTACGTGGTAATGCTCGCCCGGCACGACCGCGAAGGCGATCGTCACTTCCGGGAAGAACGCGCCGCTGTCCCTTACGCGGGGGGCGTCCTGCTGCGCCTCGGCTTGCTTCTTGGAAAAGTACGTCTCGGTGTCGAATTCGAGACGCACGTGGGTCGTTCCCTCCGGCAGCGCCGGCAGGTCCTTGCAGCGCCCGTCCGCATCGGTCGCGGACGCTCCGAGCGTGACGTACGGCGCGTCGCTTCCGCTGCGGGCGGCGAGCGAGACGGCGACGGACGCGGCGGGGCGGCCGATGCTGGTGTCCAGGATGTGGGTGGACACCGATGCGGTCGTGTCGGTACTCAAGACCGTCACTCTCCTAGATCTCAAGAGTCCTGTGCGGGGGCGTCCTCTGCGAGGGCCTCCGTCACGAGACGGGTCAGCCGGATGCGGTTGATCTTGCCCAGTTCGGTGCGCACGATCTCCTGCTCCTGCTCGGGCGAGTTCCCGATCCGGGACTTCACCGCGTCGCGCATCTGCTCACCGGTGGCGCCGGTGGCGCAGATCAGGAAGACATGTCCGAACCGCTCCTGGTAGGCCAGGTTCAGTTCGAGCATCTCGGTCTTGAGCTCCTCGGAGGCGCCGGCCATCCCCCGCTGCTCACGGGAGGAGGTCGGGTCGCCGGGCTTCGGGCGGCCGATCGGCGGGTGGCCCGCCATCGCGTCGGCCAGGTCCGCCGCGGTGAGCTGCGCCGTGGCGGCGTCGCTCGCGGCGAGCAGGGCTTCTTCGGTGGCGTACGGACGCCCGGCGAGGATGCTGTTTCCCCAGGTCGCACTGGCACACACCTCGTGCAGTGCGGGGGTGGCCTCGCCGTCCGCCAGGGTGTTGAACCGGGTGAGGCCCGGTGTGGAGCTCGAAGTCACGGGAGCCTCCGTGGCTGTTTTTCGCTGTGCGTTGTTCGGGCTGCGGATAGCTAACGCCCTCCGCAACACGACGTCAACACTTTGTTGAAATCTCGCGAACGAAGAAAGCCGCCGTCCCGGCATGCGGACGGCGGCTTTCCTGCGCGTTCGGCCAACTACTCACCCTTGGCCGTATGTTCCCGGTTCAGGTAGTTGTACACCGTGAACCGGGAGACGCCCAGGGCGCCGGCCACGGTCTCCACTCCGTGCCGTACGGAGAAGGCACCGCGTGCCTCCAGGGTCCGGACGACGCTCTGCTTGGCCTTACGGTCCAGGTCGGCGAGCGGCATCCCGTGCCGTCGCTCCATCGCCGCGAGGATGTGGTCCAGCGAGTCGGAGAGCTGGGGCAGGCGTACGGCTATGACGTCCTGGCCCTCCCAGGCGAGCACCACATCGTCCGGCTGGGCCTGCTCGGGGCCCAGCAGCTCGGCGCCCATCGCGTCGACGAGCGGCTTGACGGCCGATACGAAGGGGTGGTCGACGGTGACCGGAGCGTGATCGGCGGATTCGGTCACCGGATCTCCTCCTCGATCACGTTCACCTGGAGCGAGACCCGGGTGGCGCCGGAGGCGAGGGCCTGGCGCAGCAGGGAGTCCACGGCGGTGAGCACCTCGTCCGCGCCCCCTTCCGCGGTGTTGCCGAAGGGGCCGACGTCGACGGCGTCCAGCTCGGCGCCCTGGATCACCTCCCGGGCCACCACCGCGTGGGTGGGCGCCTCGTCGAGATCGAAGGGCTCGGTGGTGAATTCCACCCTCAAGCGCACTGTGCCTCCCTGATGTCCTCGCCGCGGGTGCGGGCGCGCGGCTCGGCCACGACTGTAACCGCTGCCCGGGGCCCCGCCCCCGATGTGCGCGGGGCCCCGTACGGCGGAGGTCACGGCAGCGGCAGGACGCAGACCGCGACCGGGGCGGGGAAGGGGTCGCCGGCGGCGGTGAGGCAGCCGTCGGGGCCGATACCGAAGACGGTGACGGTGGAGGAGCGCTGGTTGGCGGCGAAGAGGAGGGAGCTGTCCGGGGACAGGGCGAGCTGCCGGGGCCAGTCGCCGCCGACGGGCACGGTGCCCAGCAGCCGCAGGGCCGCCCCGTCGTCCTCCACGGCGTAACGGGTGAGGCTGTTGGGGCCCCGGTTGGCGAGGTAGACGTACGCCCCGTCGCCGGTGACGACCGGCTGGGAGGGGTAGCCGGTGGCGGATCCCGTACCGGTGGACTGCCCGGGCCCCGGGGTGAGGGCGCCGGTGGCGGGATCGTACGCGCAGACGACCAGGGTGTTGTCCAGCTCGCAGGCCAGGTAGGCGAAGCGCCCGCCGGGGTGGAAGGCCAGGTGACGAGGGCCGGAGCCGGGCGCCAGGGCGGCGCGGGAGACCTCGGTGAGCGTCCCGGCGGACTCGTCCAGCGTGTAGGTGTACACGGTGTCGGTGCCCAGGTCGGCGGCGAGGACGTGGCCGCCGTCGGGCGAGGCGACGATCTGGTGGGCGTGCGGCCCGCCCTGGCCCGGTCCGGGCGGCGGGGAGCTGTGGGTGACCAGGTCGGTGCGCTCCCCCAGCGAGCCGTCCGCCGCGATCGGGTGCACGGCGACGCTGCCGGAGCCGTAGTTCGCGCTGAGCAGCCAGCGCCCGGACGGGTGGACGGAGAGGTGGGTGGCCCCGGCGCCGCCGGTGGGACGGCTGCCGAGCACCTCGTACGTGCCGTCCGGCGCGAGTCGCACGGCGGTGACCGCGCCCGCGTCCTGCTCGGCGACCGCGTAGACGGTCGAGCCGGAGGGGTGGAGGGCCAGGTAGGAGGGGTTGTCGACGCCGGTGATCACGGGGCCCGGAGTGATCGCGCCGGTGACCGTGTCGTATGCGGCGGTGCCGATGCCGGTGCCGCCTCCCGCCTCGGAGGTGTACGTGCCGAGGAGCAGCGGGCGGGTGGCGCGCGGGGCGGGAG
>NZ_QWFA01000261.1 GCF_003501885.1 Streptomyces globisporus | reverse complement strand
GTCCGGGACTGCCGGGGCAGCGGGGCCGCGGCCGGGCGGGCCGGGGCGGGTGACGGCGGAATCGGAGACCCGCTGTAGATCTCCGCGGCCGTCGCCGCCAGCCGCATGCACGCCGGACCGTCCAGGGCGGTGTGGTGCACGGTGAACAGCAGCACACAGCCCTCCCGGTCCGGCTCCCGGACCACGTCGAGCCGCAGCGGTGGCGAGGCGGTCAGCGCCGGGGCGCGGTCCAGCGCCCCGGCGCGTGCCCGCTCCAGCGCGCCGGGCGCGCACGGCGGGAAGGAGACCGGGTCCGTGTCCGGGGCCTCGGTCAGCTCCCATTCGTACCGCCGGGCCAACGGCCCCCGGGACCGCTCCCGCATCAGCGCCCGGGGGTGCCGGGCCAGCGAGGCGGCGAACGCTGAGCGCAGCCGTTCCTCGTCGACCCGGCCCGGCAGATGGATCTCGATGTGCACGGTGCTCGGCTCGGCGTCCTGCGCGCAGTGCCGGGCCACCTCGTCGACGACCGGGAACGGCACCCGGACGGGCGGCCCGGGCGGCTGGCCGCCGCCCGGGGCCCGCTGGTGCTGCGTGGTCGCCATCAGGCGTCCTCTCCCTTCGCCGAGTGCCTGCCGTCGGCGGACAGCGTCCGGCCCGACGGCGGTGCGGGCTGCGCCGGGAGCTGGACCGTCGGCCGGTCACCGCCCGCCGGGGCCGGCTCGGCCGCGTCCTGGCCGGTACGGGCCGCGCGCCTGCCGAGCGGTTCCCGGCCCACCGTCACCAGTGCGGCGAACAACCCGATCAAGGCCAGGAGTTGAGCCGTGGCACCGAAAGCGCCCTCACCCGTCGTCGTACTCTCCCCGGTGCCCACCGCGGCGACAACTCCTGCGGCGGCCATCGCCGCGAACGCCACAGGAACGAGCAGCCGCGGCCGGAAGTGCGCCACGACGGCGAGCAGCGGAACAGCCACGGCGACCGGACCCGCGATCACCACCCCCACCAGGGTGAGGGCGACCGTGCCCAGGATCAGACCAGGACCCGGCGGTGCCGGCAGCTCCTCGGTCTCCTCCCGGCCGGAACTCTTGCGGCCGATGAGGGCGAGCACCACGAGCGCCAGGAACAGCACGCCCGCACCGATCAGACCCCACTGGTAGATCTTGGCCGGCTCGTACTCCAGGGTGACCGTGCCGCCCTCGCCCTCGGGCACCAGCCAGGCCTGCTGCCACCCGTCGATCCGCAGCGGCGTCAGCTCCTTGCCGTCCAGGGTGGCCTTCCACCCCTTGTTGTGGTTCTCGTGGATCTGGAGGTAGGAGGCCTCACCGGCCCCGACCTCGACGGTCCGCCGGTCGCCCTCGCCCTGCTCGACGTCCACCGAGCGCGGCGTCGCCGCGGCGGCCTCGGTGGTGCCCTTGCTCAGCGAGACGTCGGTGATGGCCAGCGGACCCTCGTCCCCCGCCTGCACGGTGGTGGACGACGCGGCCAGCTCGACCTTGCTGTCGTCGGTGCACAGCGAGACCTCGATGGGCCTGCGCTGGGTCAGGTCCCGCACCCGCCCCTCGGCCTTGGTCTCCATGTACGTACCGCCGACGGAGAGGACCGGGCCCTTGCCACAGGGCAGGCTGAACTTCTGGTCCGGCTTCGGCTGCGGCGAACGGAACTCCTCCAGAGCCGGGATGTAGACCTCGCTCAGCCCGACCGGCAGCTGCAACTGGCCGTCTGCCACCGGGTTGTGGACCGTCAGCGGTGCCGTCTTGGAGATGGTGATGTCCATCCGGTCGGTGTTGATGGGTGAGAAGCGGGCCATGCCGTTCTCGTCCACCGAGGCCACCGCCGTACCGTCCGGCGAACTGATCTGGACCTGCTCGGCGCGGGCAGACAGACCCCCGGCCGCGGCGAACACGATCTCGCCGATCGGCCGCTTCTCGGGCCAGTTCAGCCGCAGTACGGGACGCTCGCCCGCGATCCACGCCGTGGTGAGGTCACCGTCGGTCAGGTTGCGGGGGCTGAGATTGGTGCCCAGGCGCGCCGTGGAGTCCGCGGCTACCTCGATCTTGTCCCGCTCGCCCGTCAGCTCGAACAGCAGCTTGTCGAGTGCCTCTCCGGGCACCGGCAGCGCGGTCGCCGAGACGGTGTAGTCGCCCGCCTCCGGCGCGGTGAACTGCCGGCCGAGACCGACCTCGGCGGCCACGGACGACAGACCGCCCGGGTCGCTGCCCCGCTTCAGCGAGAACATCGTCGCATCGGCGCCCTCGCGCGGCGCGTCGTTCGGCAGCTCCAGCATCCGGGTCGCCTGCACACCGGGAATGGCGATGTCGGTGAATCCGGCGCCGGTCAGCCCCGGGCGCCCCTGCTGGGACTCCAGGATCGTCACCTTCAGCCAGGCGGCCTGCCCGGCGGGCGCGGCCACCTGCTGCGCCGAACCGTCGGTCCGCAGCGGGCTGTCCTTGGAGCCCTTGTCGGTCTCCACCCGGATCACGGTCGGCGCGGCCCGCACATTGCCGCTGGGCAGCGGCGTCACCTGGATCGAGCCGGGGATGTCGGTGGGGGCGGAGAAGTCGACCCGAACCCACTCGTCCTCGGGCGCGCCGGGAGAGCCCTCGGCCCAGCCGGTCGCCGGGTTGCCGTCGAACGCGTTGACCGGGTCGTACTGCGGCAGATGGAACAGCCAGTTGCCCACCGAGGATGCGCTGACCGACTTCGCCCCGCGGATCACCGCGGTCGTCTGGTGCTTCGATCCGGACGTCGGCAGGATCTGGCGCGGCTCACGCCCCGGGTCCTGCGCGGACTCCTCGGCGTTGCGCTCGTCGGCGGTGTACGTGTACGAGGTGTTGGAGTTGACCAGCCCGAACCGGGTGTCGGCGCGCCGCAGTCCGTCGCCCGCCGCGTACAGCGACGGCCGTCCCAGACCCGGGTGCGCGTCACCGGCCAGCACGGTCGGCCGGCCCTCGATGGCGCCGTTCGCCGACAGCGGCAGCAGCGACTCCGGGCCACCGCTCACCACGGCCGTGGAGGCGACCGGGGTGGCCTCCGCCCGTCCGGGGCGCTCGGTCCCCTTGGGCGGCTCGTAGATCTCCACCGCCCGCTGGCGCGGATACAGGCCCTCGACCTGCACCGGGGTGTCCGCCGCGATCCGGCCGGCGGTCATCACCGGCCCGTACCCCTTGACGCGGCTGTAGCCGGACGCCTCCAGAGTGCGCTTCACCGTGGTGGACGGGACGTAGCCCAGCTGGTCCGGGTCCAGGTCGTTGCGGACCACCACATAGTGCAGCCCGGCCCGGTTCAGGTACTCGCTGAGTCCCGGGACCTCGCCACCGGAGGTCAGGGCCTGCTCGACGGCGTCCATCGCGCGCCGGTTGCCGGGCGTGCCGAAGGGGACGTAGTCACGCTGTGCGTACGGCGACTCGGCCAGCACGTCCAGCGGCTGGTCGATGGGGGAGCCCCAGGTGTAGATGCCGTGCGCGGTCGCCGGGACGACCAGCGCGCGGTCGTCCGGCGAGTTGTTCTTGAGCCAACTGCCGGTGCTCTCCCAGTAGTCGGGGACCTTCTGGAACGAACCCGTCTGGAGGATCGAGCCGTTGAGGTACGGCCAGGCCAGACCGGGCAGCACGACGGCGGCGGCGACGACCGGCGCGAGCCGGCGGATCCGGGCCGGGTTGCGGTCCCGGCGCGCGGCGGCCGTCGTGGCGACGCCGACGATGTGCGCCAGCCCCAGGGCCAGCGCCAGCGCCAGACCCGTCTGGAACTTGTAGACGTTCCGGAACGGCACCAGCCAGGTGTCCAGCCAGTCCTGCACCGTGCCGTGGAAGAGACCGCCCAGCGCACCGCCGTACCCGGCGAGGGTGACGAGCGCGACGGACAGCACGGTCAGCACCAGCCAGCGGCGCTCGGGCAGGTCACGCCGCGCCAGACCCGCCAGCCCCAGGGCGGCGGCCAGCGCCGAACCCAGGATCGTGACGGTGGCGGTCGCGACGGTCCACCCGGCCGGCAGCCAGGCCTCGCCGAAGTTCAGATAGCCCACCCAGTTGCCGGCGCCGCGCAGCACCTCGGTCGCCGACATGGTGGTCGTGGTGGTGTACGAGGACTCCACGTACGGCATGAAGTTCTCGCCGAAGGTCCCCAGCAGCAGCAGCGGAACGATCCACCAGGCGGTCGCCATGATCACGCCCGGTATCCACCACAGCAGCAGCCCGCGCTTGCGCGGCCCGCCCGGCCGGGACAGCAGATACAGCCCGACCGGCAGCAGCGAGGCCAGCGTGGAAGCGGCGTTGACCCCGCCCATCAGCGGGATCAGCAGCGCGGACCGGACCGCCGCGATCCGCGGGGTGAGGCGCGGGTTCGTCAGTGGCAGCAGCACCCACGGCAGCAGGGCGCCCGGCAGTGCGGCGGCGGACGTCGAGCCCACCACGATGGTGTAGGTCGGCCACAGCGCGTAGACGACCGCACCGAGCAGCCGCGTGGCCGGTGAGCCCACCCGCAGCCGCTCCGCCAGCCGCAGCGCACCCCAGAAGGCGGTCGCCACGATGATCGACAGCCACAGCCGCTCGGCCAGCCAGGTGGGCACTCGCAGCAGTTCGGCGGTTCCGTAGTACGGCAGCATCGGCACGAGATAGCCGATGTACTGGTCGGCGATCCCACCGAATCCGGAGCGGCTGTGCCACAGCTCGCCCAGGTCACCGAGGAACCGGCCGGGGGCCGTGACGACACCCAGCTTGGTGTCGAAGGTCATCCGACCCGGCGACACCGCCAGGAACGCCGCGAAGACGGCGGCCCAGAACCCCAGGAGCCAGCGCCGGGAACGCGCCTGCGGCGGGCCGTCGGCGGGGACGGTGGGCTCGGGACCCGGGCCGTCCGGGGCCGCGGGCCGGGGTGGGTGGACAGCGCTGGTCATGAACACCGCCGGAGAATGAGGAGGAGGTTCCAGGTGGCGAATTCCCGCAGTACGGGGATGCGCGGCACGAGCTGGGGAAGGACGGGCCAGTAACGCGAGCGTGCGGACACGACGGTCACGTCACTACGGCTTTGGACATGGCGCAGCGTCTCGCCGACGCCGATCCGGAAGAGGTTGTCGCCGAGGCGGTGCTTGGCCGGGCGGCCGGTGCGGCGCTCGTAGCGGCTCCGGGCGCGCTCGGCGCCCAGATAGTGCCACGGCGCCCACTCGTGGCCGCCCCAGGGCGAGTACCAGTTGGTGAAGGAGACGTAGATCAGGCCGCCCGGGCGGGTCACCCGGGCCATCTCGCTGAGAAAGGTGTGCGGATCGGCGACGTGCTCCAGCACATTGGAGGAGAAGCAGACGTCCGCCGCACCGTCGGCCAGCGGCAGCAGATAGCCGTCGGCGACGACGGTGTCCGCACGCTTGCCGGGGCCGATCTCGGCCGTGTCCGGTTCGAAGAGGTAGCCGTGCGCACCGCGCCGACGGAACTCCCGGGTGAAGTAGCCGTCGCCGCCGCCGATGTCCACGACGATCTTGCCCCGGACCGGACCGTGCCGCTCCACCTGGTCCGCGGCGTCGCGGGCCAGCAGGGTGTACGCCGTCGCCGGGTCGCCCTGTTCCCGCATGAAGGCGCGGAACAGGGCGACCGAGCGCCGGAAGGAAGGGTCTTTCACGCGCTCGCACCGATCGCCGGGGCGCTCACGCCGCTGGTCGCCTCGGCGGCGACCGCCATGAACTGCCGGACACTGCTGGTCCACCGGAACGCGGCGGCCCGCTCCCGGGCCGCCTTGCCCATCGCCTCGCGCCGCTCGTCGTCCAGGGCGAGCGCGCACCAGGCCGCGGCGAAGGAGGACGCGCCCCGGGCGAGGATGCCCGTGACCCCGTCCTCGACGGAGTCGCGCAGCCCCGGGACGTCGAAGCCCAGGGTCGGGGTGGAGCGGGCGCCGGCCTCCGTGACGACCAGCCCCCACCCCTCCACGGCCGCCGGATGCAGCAGCATCCACGACGCGCAGAGCAGCCGGTGCTTCTCCGCCTCGGTGACATGGCCGGCGAACTCCACACCGGGACCGGCGAGCCGCTCCAGACGGGCCCGCTCGGGGCCGTCGCCGACGATGACGAGCCGGCCACCGGTGACCGGCCGGACCCGCTCCCACAGCTGGAGCAGCAGATCGATGCGCTTGTAGTCGACGAGCCGGCCGAGCGCCGTGAACAGCGGGGTCTCGGACCGGTCGCCCTGTGGGCTCGGCTCCTCGACGCCGTTGTGCACCACCCGGATCCGGTGGTCGGGCACGCCCAGGTCACGCAGCGCGCCCGCCGTGGACGGGGACACCGCGATCATCAGGTGGTCGCGGTAGGCCCGGGACAGGGCCCAGTGCTCCAGCCGCCGTCCGGCCCGCGCCACCGGCATCGGGAACCGCATGTCCCAGAGGTCGGTGTGCACATGGTTGACGAGGCACACGGTGGGCCCGCGGTGCCACAGGGGCGCGAGGTACGGCATGCCGTTGCAGACCTCGACCAGCAGGTCGCAGTCGCCGACCTGCCGGGCGAAGGCGGACCGCGCACCGAGGTAGTGACCCAGGGCGCCGCCCGCCGAGACGACTCGGTAGGGCCTGCGGGCGGCCTGGCCGCCGCACAGGAGGGTGACGTCGTGGCCCTGCTCGGTGAGGCCCGAGGCAAGCCGGTCGATCAGCAGCTCGGAGCCGCCGGCGGCCGGGTTGCCCAGGTCGCGGTGGGCGAGGAAGACGATGCGTCGCGGGGTCGCGGGGACCCTGGAGGACGCCGGGCCCTGACCCTGGCGCGTGACTGCATCGAGCAGTGGGGGAGGTACGTGCTGGGGCATGAGCGCTCCAACTCGGCTCGGGGTGCGGGAACTCGCGGATGAGCGGAAAGAGGGGGGAGAGGGTTGTCCGCGACGGGCGAGAGGACGGAAGGGGACGGGAGGGTAGGTGAGGGGACGGGAACGGAGGGGCGTAGGGG
>NZ_QWFA01000260.1 GCF_003501885.1 Streptomyces globisporus | reverse complement strand
GAGCCGGGGGCGGTGCGCCGGGGGGTGGGCTACGGCCTGGGCATGGTGCACATGCTGGGCGCCGAGGGCACGGACGAGGTCTCGACGGCCACGGTCCGGGTCCACGACGGCGTGGCCACCGTCATCTGCGCGGCGGTGGAGACGGGCCAGGGCTTCACGACCCTCGCCCGACAGATCGTCCAGGAGACCCTGGGCGTCGAAGAGGTCCACGTGGCGGCGGTCGACACCGACCAGCCGCCTGCCGGCCCTGCCACCCACGGCCGCCACACCTGGGTGTCGGGCGGGGCGGTGGAACGGGCGGCGAAGATGGTCCGCACCCAGCTCCTCCAGCCGCTGGCCCACAAGTTCGGCATGTCCACGGAACTGCTCCAGATCGCCGACGGCAAGATCACCTCGTACGACGGGGTGCTCTCCACCACCGTCACGGAGGCGATGGACGGCAAGGAACTCTGGGCCACCGCCCAGTGCCGCCCCCACCCCACGGAACCGCTGGACGAGGCGGGCCAGGGCGACGCGTTCGTCGGCCTCGCGTTCTGCGCGGTACGGGCGGTGGTCGACGTCGACATCGAGCTCGGCTCGATCCGCGTGGTCGAGATGGCGGTCGCCCAGGACGTCGGCCGCGTCCTGAACCCGGCCCAGCTGGCGATCCGTATCGAGGCGGGCATCACCCAGGGCATCGGCGCGGCCCTCACGGAGAACCTCCGCACCGCGAAGGGCCTGATCCGCCACCCGGACCTGACGGGCTACGCGCTCCCGACGGCCCTGGACGCCCCCGACATCCGCATCGTCAAACTGGTCGAGGAACGCGACGTGGTGGCCCCCTTCGGCGCGAAGCCCGCATCGGCCGTCCCGGTCGTCACAGCCCCGGCCGCGGTGGCCTCAGCGGTCCGCTCGGCAACGGGCCGCCCGGTGAACCGCCTCCCGATCAGGCCGCAGGCGGCGGTGGCGACGGCGCCCAAGGGCTGAGTTCTTCTTGGCCGGGCGACGGCACTGAAGGGCTGAGAGGCCCCGGGCGAGTCCGGCGACGGTCCCGCTCGGCGTCCAGCGCTCAGCAGCGGCCGTCGCCGACGGTGGCGCTGAGGTCGTACCGGGCGATGGAGTCGCCGCTGCCCCCATCGGCCCCGGGCAGGAAGACCCCGCCGCCCGAGGGCTCCGTCCCCGTGACGCGCAGGCAGACGGCGAAGCCGACGCCCCCCGCCGAGACCTCGTAGTCGTGCCGGCCCCCGACCCGCCCCACGCGAGCGCCGCGTCCGACGGGTGCCCCGCCGCCCGGGGACGGGACCGCCAGTACAGCCGGTAGGGCCCGACGAGGGCGACGACGAGAAACGCCGCGGCAATGAGGAACAGGAAGACGACAACGGACACAGGAGCTCCCCCATGATGTTCGCCGAATTCGTGCCCGGACAAAGGCTCAGATCGTACTCGCCCGCGTTGCACCCGGGATCGTAGGGTGACCACGAAGGCTGACTGTGTGGCAAAACCCGGGGGAACAGGTGACATTCGAGCAGGAATGGGCCGAACTGCGTTCGGCCGCGGCTCAGCGAAGTGCCATGCAGATCAACAGCGCTCCTGCCGAGGGCGGCGGCGGTGCGCCGGACCTGGTGGTGAACCGGGACGATCTCGGAGCGATCGGGAATGACGCCTATGAGCTCAGGACGAGACTGTCGAAGGACGGTGACCACGCCCGCCCGACCACCTTCGCTGCGGCGATCGCGCTCACCAACGGCAACTTCGCGAGTGGCGCGGCGGTTCTGAAGGTGCACGACTTCTGGCAGAAGCACCTCAAGACGCTGCTGGATTCCTGCGCGCACATTTCGAACCACCTGGATTACACCAAGGCGCAGCATGCGAAGGACGACGTGAAGATCGGTGGAGATCTGACGTCGGTCTCCAAGCTGTCGGAATACATGAAGTAGGGCTCGGGGGAGCGCGCACATGCTGAGTTACGAGGACATCGTCGAAGCCCCGTTGGGGAAGCTGAAGGCGGCGGCCGACGACTGGTCGGAAATGGCGACGAAGCTGGACAGGCTCGCCGATCACGCATCGGACGGAATGAAGGCGAAGGCGGACAAGGCGAGCTGGGAAGGCCTCAACGCGGGGGTCACCAAGGCGTTCGTCGGCAAGACCGTCAAGGAGTTCGCGGACGCCGCCGCCGAGGCCAAGGGTGTGAAGACGCTGCTGGAGGAGGGTTACGCGGCCTTCAAGAAGGCCAAGGACGACCTCGTCAACATCCGGGACCACGAGGGGCCGGCCGCCGGGATCTCGGTGGACGGCAGAGGAAAGGTCACGGCACGTTCCCCGATCTCCGAGAACAACGCGGCGCGTCACGATCCCGACTTCGGCAAGTACCTCCAGCAGGAGAGGGAGAACATCGCGTCGTGGCAGAAGAAGATCGACGCCATCGTCGAAACCTGCAACGACACCGATGTGACCTTCAAGAACTCCCTTGAGGCCAACGTCACCGACCGCAAGGACTTCACCGCCCCGAAGTACACCAAGTTCGACCAGGAAGAGGCGGCCCGCGCCGTCGCCCTGGCTGCCAAGGGCCGCGACCTCACGCACGCGGAACTGCAGGCGCTGAACGAACTGCTGCGCGACAACGGCAAGTCGGTGGAGTTCGCGAAGAACTTCTACGAGAAGCTCGGCCCGGAGAAGGCGCTCACCTTCTTCGGGCAGCTCTCGACGGATACGAACGGGTATGAAAAGGTCGACAAGGAGCGACTGGCGGACGTTCAAGCGCTTCAGCGTAACCTTGGTCTGAATCTCGCGGCCGCCTCACATGACAAGGCGTTCTCGGCAGAGTGGGGGCCGGATCTGCGCAAGCTCGGAACCGAGCGTATTCCGCTGGCAAGGAACGACTACGGCGGGGTGTACGGCTACCAGTTGCTGGGCGGCATCATGCGGTACGGGGACTATGATGCGAAGTTCCTCAATCCCATTGCGGAGCATGTCGTTCAGCTGCACAAGAGGAACCCCAACTTTTTCGCGGGTACCAGCCAGACGAATGCTTACGCGGGGAACCCGTTCAATCCTTCGGGCAAGAGCGGGTCTGGATTCGATCCAGTCACGTCCATGCTTGAGGCCCTGGGGAACAGTCCGGAGGCCGCGAAGAAGTTCTTTACCGACAGTCCGACTGCGTACAACGATGACGGCACGGTCGATATGAAGAACGTGGACCCTCTTGGTGAGGGGGCTGACGGCGAGGAGAAATCGTATCTTGACTTTTTCGGGGACGAGGAGTGGAAGTCGTTCCCGGACACCGGTGCTGATAATCCGGGCGCGACGGACGCAACTCGCCAGTACATGCCGGACGCGCTCGGACGTGCGCTGGAAGCGGCAACTTTGGGATATCCGGCGGGCGAACCGGACGCGAGCGTGAAGCGGGACGACGGCAACGCGGCAGTCATGCAGAAGGTTGTAGAGAAGTACGGTGCAGACGCGGGACTGCTCAAGCGTCAAGAGGGCTTGGCGGACAGCTTGGGTGTCATGGGCGCGGGATACATCGATGATCTCAACTGGGCTCTGGAAAAGGGGAACCCGGATAGCTCCTTTGCGCCGCCCAAGAATGACGAGGGGAAGGTGGAGCCGGGGCATATCCCCATCGGCGGTAACGGGGATGAGGACCGGAACGCCACTCGCCGCTTTCTCAGCGCGCTCGGCCAGCATCCGGACGCCTATGCCGCCGTCGCTACGGCGGAGCAAGCTTACATCAGAAGCGTTCTCGAGACGCACGTCGGTGCTGACGGAATCGACTCGGGGGGCGCACGTGCGACCGTTCGGTCCGGTGCCATGGTGCAGGGAATACTCGATCAGTCCAGGGCTGACCAAGTCCAGGCGGATCAAATGAAGACGCATGAGGATTACGAGAAGGCTGTGGCCAAGCGTGCGGGCTGGGTCGAGTTCGGTGCTACGGCTGGAGTCGCCGCCGGTGTCGCGTTTCTGCCGGTATCGGCTGCGGTGGGCACTGCCGCCGTGTTGATTCCTTTGGCCACCGATACGGCCAGCGGTGCAGCTGAGCAGGCTATCGGTCAGTTCGTCGGGGATTTCTCGGATGGATCGGTCGAAAAGAGCAAGGAGAAGGCGGAGGAGAGCACGAGAGAGGAATGGGACAGGATCTATCGCTATGGTGAAACCATGGCCGAGGCTCCGATGGAGGATTTCCTTGTACTCCATGCGGCAGAGATTGATTCAGATTTTCGAGAGGATCTGAGGCAAGCGGTGATGGTGGGCTACGGGGTCGGGAACGATCGAGAGAATCAGCAGGGTGTAGATCCGGAGACGGGCTGAGGCTGCCTTCTGTGGCAGTGAAAGGTATGAGTGTGAACCGGAACGGAAAGACGCTGATCGCTGGTCTCGTCGTGGCTTTCTGCGCTACTGCGTGCGCATCGGACCCGGAGCCTCAATCGTCGTACGTCAATGCGGCGGAGGTGTGCGAGGGGGTGTTTACGGGTGACCTGGAGGAGACGGTGGAGACCGTGACGGGCGCGACGTCCTTCAAGCGGCGACCGGGCGGGGGCATGGAGCGGCTGATCGAGACGATCGAGAAGGAGTACGCCTCCGGTCGTGACTGGTCGCCAGGGGGAGAGCTGTGCGAGATGGCCGCCAAGGGGAGCCGCGGCACCGATGAGACGACCTTGCGTTTTCACATATATGCACCGCACGACGTCAACTACCCGGGTAACCCTGAAGGGGCACGGCGTTTTTTGTTGGGAAAGGAGGCGATAGCCAACACTCGCTCGGCGAGCATCTATTTCGAATGTGTCAGTCCGCAGCTCGATGGCTCGAAGAACCGCCCAGCACGGATCTATGGAGGACTGAGCAATGCCCGCGACCGCGGTGATGCTCTGGGGAACTTGATGGACAACCTTGCCGTTCTGCACTCTGCGGTGTTGGCGGTGTCCGAGAATCTAGAATGCGAAAATGGTGCCGGTCTCCCCGAAAAATTTGACCAGGGTTTGCAGGAGCTCCCACCGCTCGGCCGCCGGGCAGAGTCCGACTCCCGATGACGATGTTGCGTAAGGCGAGCCGACCGATGGGCATCGCGGTTCTGGTCGGATGATGACCGAGCCGACTCGCCAAACCTTCGGCAGTGTAAGCATGCTCGGCTCCGGCAACGTGGATTCCGTCGTCGATGCAACATCGACGGTGCCGATGATCCGTCACCCTCGAATGCACTCATACGGCAAGCGGTGTAAGGGGTGTGCAGCAAGTCGGACTTCTGCCACCGCTTGGCCTCCTTCGTGAAACGGGGGTGACTCTGGGAACGGAGCTCCGGTGGGAGCTGCTCAGTGCATTCGCTCGGTCGGTTGTGGATCACGTCGAACTGGAGCGGCAGATCGGACGGCTGGGAGTCGATAGCCAGCGCTGCGCTGCGAGAACGACGGAGGGCGGAAGCCCCGGCCGGTGCGAAACCCCGCCTGACGTACGGAGCCGCGGGGAGAAGTCCGGCCGGTACCGTGGCCGTTGACCAGGGGGAGGTGCCGGTGTGATTTCCGAGCCGGAGTTGGTGGGGGAGGACGGGCCGGGCTCGTCCCCGGACGTGGTGAGCGGGTTCGATGCGGAGCAAGAGCCCGCGGCCGGCAGACGGCGGTGGCACGGGGCGCTCTGGGGTGCCGCCGGGGCGCTGACCGCATCGGCCGTGTGGGCCGCGGCCGTCTTCGGGTACGGGATCGGCGGCGACGGAAAGCCGGACGCGCGTGGCTACCGCGTGGAGTCCGGCTCCTGCGCGTCGATGGAGCTCAAGGAGCTCGCCAGGGCGCTCGGCAAGCCGGAGTCCGAGACGACCACCGAGCTGGACGGGATCGAGCATCCCGCCCTCCACCGCATCCGATGCACCGTCGACTTCCCGGAGTCGGACCTCGGGGAGCGGGGCGGCGAGGACGGGGCGGGCTGGTACACGGGTTATCAGGCTTCCCTCACGGCCGAGCTGCACAAGGAGACCGACCCGCGGCCCGAATTCGAGGCGGGCAGCACCGTGACGGACATGGACGGCACGTCCGTGGAGCGGGTGGAGCGGGTGCCGGACCTCGGGGACCAGGCGTATCTGCTGATCATGGGCGACAACACCCTGCGCCTGAACGTGGTGGAAGGCGGTGCCGTCCTGACGCTCGTTCTCTCCGCCTGGATGTCCTACAACGAGAGCGAGGGCGGGAGCGAGGAGGAGATGCCGGACGCGCCGGAGGAGCCCGAGATCCTCGCGTACCGGGGGCATCTGATCAGTGACATGCGGGATGTCATGAAGGGGCTGAAGGCCGGCTGACCGGCCGACGGGCCGAGCGGATGCGGAAGTGGCCGCCCCCTGCCGTGAGGGCGGCCACTTCCGCGTTCTGGAGACCGTGACCGGATTCGAACCGGTGTAACTCGAGTTGCAGTCGAGCCCCTGAGCCTCTCGGGCACACGGTCGGGGGTGGTGCTGTGTTCCGTTGTTCCTTGCTGAGAACGACGCTACGGGCCCCCGTCCACCGCCTCAAGGAATCCGGCCGGGGTGCAACGCGACTGCCATACGCCGTTCATATCCGGGGGCGGCGGGGAAGACCGGAGTCCTACGACCAAGGGCCGAGCCCGGGACCGCATATCGACAGGGTCCAAACCGGCCCATGCCCCTTACGCTGACCTCATGACCGCCCTCGAACCCCGTGACGGCACCGATGCCGCACACCTCGCGCCGCCCGCGACCGACGCCCCCTCCCCGGACCCGCTGTCCGATCTTCCCGCCGCGGCCGTCGAAGGGGTCCTCGGGCGCACCTACCGGGCGCTGAGCATCGGCATCGTGTCCGTGGTGTTCCTCATCGCGTTCGAGGCCACGGCGGTCGGTACGGCGATGCCGGTCGCCGCCCGCGAGCTGAACGGGATCCCGCTCTACGCGTTCGCCTTCTCCGCGTACTTCACCACCAGCCTCTTCGCCATGGTCCTCTCCGGACAGTGGGCCGACCGGCGCGGGCCGCTCCAGCCGCTCGCCACCGGGATCACCGCGTTCGGCGTCGGGCTGCTGCTCTCCGGGGCGGCCACCAGCATGTGGGTCTTCATCGCGGGCCGGGCCGTCCAGGGGCTCGGCGGCGGGCTGGTGATCGTCGCGCTGTACGTCGTCATCGGGCGGGCCTACCCCGAGCACATCCGGCCCGCGATCCTGGCCGCCTTCGCCGCGAGCTGGGTGATTCCCTCCGTCGTCGGACCGCTCGCCTCCGGGACGGTGACCGAGCAACTCGGGTGGCGCTGGGTCTTCGTCGGCATCCCCGTCCTCATCGTGATCCCGCTCGCCCTGGCCCTCCCGGCGATCCGGCGCACCGCCTCCGGGCCCGCCGACCCGGCCGCCGCAACCGAGCCGTACGACCGCCGCCGCATCCGGCTCGCCCTCGGGATCTCCGCCGGGGCGGGGCTGCTCCAGTACGCGGGGCAGGAGCTGAACTGGCTCGCCCTCCTGCCCGCCGCCGTCGGCGTCGCCCTGCTCGTGCCCGCCGTCCGCGGACTGCTGCCCACCGGGACCGTACGGGCCGCGCGCGGGCTGCCCTCGGTGGTCCTGCTGCGCGGGATCGCCGCCGGGTCGTTCATCGCCGCAGAGTCCTTCGTACCGCTGATGCTCGTCACCCAGCGCGGACTGTCCCCGACGATGGCCGGGCTGTCGCTGGCGGTCGGCGGGGCGACCTGGGCGCTCGGTTCGTTCGTCCAGTCCCGGCCGCGTATGGAGGCGCACCGCGAGCGGCTGATGGTGACCGGCATGCTGCTCGTCGCCGCGTCGATCGCCGTCGCGCCCTCCGTGCTGATCGAGGGGGTCCCCGTCTGGATCGTCGCCGTCGCCTGGGCCTTCGGCTGCTTCGGGATGGGCATGGTGATCGCCTCCACCAGTGTTCTGCTGCTGAAGCTGTCGGCCCCCGAGGAGGCGGGCTCCAACTCCGCCGCCCTCCAGATCTCCGACGGGCTCTCCAACGTGCTGCTCCTGGCCTCCGGCGGCGCGGCCTTCGCGGCGCTGGGCGGCGGGACGGTGGGCGCGGCCGCGCACGGGGCGGTGCAGGCGGGGGCCTCCGGCTCCCACCCGGGCGCGTTCGCGGCTGTGTTCTTGCCGATGGCGGGGGTGGCGCTGGTGGGGGTGTGGG
>NZ_QWFA01000026.1 GCF_003501885.1 Streptomyces globisporus | reverse complement strand
GGGGGGACCCTGTGGGAGAGTAGGACGCCGCCGAACAATCTTTCAAGGACCCCTGGTCCCAGCGTTCACGCTGGGACCAGGGGTCCTTTTGTTTTTCCCGAAGCGCGTCGGCTGGTCGGCTGCGCGAGAATGTCTGTGGTACCCGAAGACAGGAGTCACACCCATGTCCACCAACTCTCCCGACGACCGTCCGGAGCGCGAGCCGCGTCGCCGGGACGGCGGTGACAGGGGCGGTTACCGCGGTGGTCGTGACGACCGGTCCGGTTCCGGCGCACCTCGACGCGACAACGACCGTGGCGGCTTCCGCCGCGACGATCGGGATCGCGACCGCGACCGCGGCCCGCGCCGTGACGACAGCCGGCCGACCGGTGGCGGCTTCCGCCGTGACGACAACCGTGGCGGCGGTTCCGGCGGTGGGTTCCGTCGGGACGACAACCGGCCTTCCGGTGGCGGTTTCCGTCGTGACGACCGGGACCGGGATCGTGGGCCCCGTCGTGATGACGACCGTGGCGGGTACCGAGGCGACCGTCCCAGTGGTGGTTTCGACCGGCGGGACGACCGTCCGCGCGGCCCTCGCCGTGACGATGACCGGCCCTCCGGCGGCGGCTTCCGTCGCGACGACAATCGTGGCGGTGGCTCCGGCGGCGGTTTCCGTCGTGACGACAATCGTGGCGGTGGTTTCGACCGGCGGGATGACCGTCCGCGCGGCCCTCGCCGTGACGACGACCGGCCCTCCGGCGGCGGCTTCCGTCGCGACGACAACCGGCCTTCTGGTGGGTTCCGTCGTGACGACAACCGGGGCGGTGGCTCCGGCGGTGGGTTCCGTCGAGACGACAATCGTGGCGGTGGCTTCGATCGGCGGGATGACCGTCCGCGCGGCCCCCGTCGTGACGAAGACCGGCCCTCCGGCAGTGGCTTCCGTCGTGACGACCGCGACCGGGACCGGGATCGTGGGCCCCGTCGTGATGACGACCGTGGCGGGTACCGGGGGAGCCGTCCCAGTGGTGGTTTCGACCGGCGGGACGACCGTCCGCGCGGCCCCCGTCGCGACGATGACCGGCCCTCCGGCGGCGGCTTCCGTCGCGACGACCGCGACCGGGACCGGGGCGGTTCCGGCGGCGGCTTCCGTCGGGACGACAGCCGCGGTGGCGGCTTCCGTCGCGACGACAACCGTGGTGGCGGGTTCCGGCGCGACGACCGCGGTGGATACCGCGGTGGCCAGCGTGACGACCGGGACCGTGGTGGATTCCGCCGCGATGACCGTGACCGCGACCGCGAGCCGATCAAGCGGCTGCCGATTCCGGACGACGTCACGGGCGACGAGATCGACAAGGACGTCCGCCAGGAGCTCATGAGCCTGCCGAAGACCCTTGCCGAGGATGTCGCACGCAACCTCGTCATGGTCGCCCGGCTGATCGACGAGGACCCCGAGGAGGCGTACGCGTACTCCCGCATCGCCCTCCGGCTCGCGTCCCGCGTCGCCGCGGTCCGTGAGGCGGCCGGGTTCGCGGCGTACGCGACGCAGAAGTACGCCGAGGCGCTCGCCGAGTTCCGGGCGGCCCGGCGGATGACCGGGTCCGTGGAGCTGTGGCCCGTCATGGCGGACTGCGAGCGCGGGCTCGGGAGGCCCGAGCGGGCGATGGCCATGGCCGGCGAGCCCGAGGTGCAGAAGCTGGACAAGGCCGGGCAGGTCGAGATGCGGCTCGTGGCCGCCGGGGCCCGACGCGACATGGGCCAGATCGACGCCGCCATCGTGACGCTCCAGAGCCCCGAGCTGGCGTCCAGCTCCGTGCAGCCGTGGACCCCGCGTCTGCGGTACGCGTACGCGGACGCCCTGCTGGAGGCCGGGCGAGAGGACGAGGCCCGGGAGTGGTTCGGGAAGGCGCTGGAGGCCGACAAGGACGGTGCTACGGACGCGTCGGACCGGCTCGCCGAGCTGGACGGTGTGGAGTTCGTCGACGTCCTCGGTGACGACGAGGCGGACGCGGCCGATGAGGCCGCGCCTCGTGACGAGGACGGCCCCGCGGACGGTTCCACCAGGGACTGACAGCTGATGAGAAGAAGGGGCGGCACTCCGGTCGGAGTGCCGCCCCTTCTTTTTCTTCCGTCAGTGGGTGGTCAGTCGAGGGCGAGGCTCCGTATGACCAGGCCCGTGGCCGGCTTCGGGCCGAACGACGTCGACTTGCGGGGCATCGTCACGCCCTGCCGGGCCAGGTCCCGGACGACCTCTTCGCGTACGGGATGCATCAGGACCGCCGTGGCGTCGAGGCGTTCCGCCTGTTCGACGGCTGCCGCCGTGTCATGGATGTAGCCGATGTGCTCGGGTGCGTCCGGGATCCGCCACACCTCGTCGAGCAGCGCCGAGTGCAGGACCGTCGCGTCCAGGGTGCGCCAGGCGTCGGGGCGGTCCGCCCGGACGGTGCGGGCCAGCAGGGCCGGGTCGGGGCGGTCCACCAGGTGGAAGCCTCCGTCGCCGGCGAGGAGGAACGCGTTGCCGGCGGCCGCCGCCTCGGCCAGGGCGCCGAGGGCCCGGGGGAGCGGCCCTTCGACCTGCTGGACGCGGAAGTGGCCGGTGAGCGCCTTCAGGGCCCGGGAGACCGGCAGCCCGCGCAGGAGCCGGTGGATGGCGCGGACCTGGAGCGGGTGGCGGGCCGTGTCGACGAGGAGGACCAGGCCGTAGTCCCAGGGGCCCGGGGCGCTCTGTTCCTGCTGGAGCCGGAGGTAGGTGGCCCAGCGGTGGTGTCCGTCCGCGATGAGCGCCTGGTGCCGGGCGAGGTCCGTCTCGATCTCGCGCCGGTCCGACGCGTCCGTCACGGCCCACAACCGGTGCCGGAAGCCGTCCTCCGTCGTCGTGGCGAGCAGCGGTTCCCGCAGGACCGTGCGGTCGATCACCGCGCCCACCCCCGTCGGCGTACCCCCGTCGCCGCGGTACGTCAGCAGCAGCGGCTCCAGATGGGCCCCGGTGGTACGCATCAGCTCCGCGCGGTCCGCGACGACGTCGGCCATGACGCCCTCGTGGGGCAGCACGATGCCCTCGGCGGCGGGGGAGAGGGCCAGGGCGCCGATCAGGCCCCGCTGGAGGATCTCGTCGTTGCGCTGCTCGTAGACGTACAGCACCGGGTCCGGGTCCGGGGCGATGACCCCCTCGGCCAGCCAGCGGTCCAGCGTGTCGGCCGCCTGCCGGTGCCGGTCCCGGGCCGTGTCGGCCTGGGGGAGGATGAGGCGCACGATGTTGTGCGGATCCGCGGACTCCAGGTGGTGCAGCCCGTCCGGCCGGACGACCACGTCGTACGGGGGCGAGGTCACGGCGGCAAGGCTGCCGACCCGCTCGGGGACGTAACGCAGTCCGCGGAACGGGATCAGCCGCAGCCCCTGGTCGACGGGACCTGAAGTGTTCATCAGGGCATCGTATGTGTGTCTGGGGCATACGCGATGATCGGGGCAGACGCAGAGTGAAGAGGAGCGAGTCATATGAGCCACCAGCAGGACAGCGTTCGGCCGTCGGGGAGCGCCACGGCGCTGAGCGAGGCGTACGACACGGCTCTCCTCGACCTCGACGGGGTGGTGTACGCGGGCGGCGAGGCCATCGCCCACGCCGTGGACTCGCTGGCCGCCGCGCGGGCCGGGGGCATGCACCTCGCGTACGTCACCAACAACGCCCTGCGGACGCCGGACGCGGTGGCGGAGCATCTGACGGAGTTGGGTGTGCCCGCCGAACCCTCCGACGTGATCACCTCCGCCCAGGCCGTCGCCCGGCTGGTGGCCGACCAACTGCCGCCCGGGGCAAGGGTCCTGGCGATCGGCGGTGAAGGGCTGCGGGTCGCGTTGCGGGAGCGCGGTCTTGAGCCGGTGGAGTCGGCGGACGACGACCCGGCCGCCGTGGTCCAGGGGTACGGCGGGCCGGACATGACGTGGGGACGGTTCGCCGAGGCGAGCTACGCGATCCGGCGCGGGCTGCCGTGGTTCGCGTCCAACACCGACCTGACCATCCCGAGCGCCCGGGGCATCGCGCCCGGCAACGGGGCCGCGGTCGAGGTCGTACGGATCGCCACCGGGGCCGAGCCGCAGGTGGCGGGGAAGCCGCTGCCGCCGATGCACCGCGAGACCGTGCTGCGGACCGGGGCGAAGCGGCCGATCGTCGTCGGGGACCGGCTGGACACGGACATCGAGGGGGCGTTCAACGGGGGCGTGGACTCGCTGCTCGTGCTGACCGGGGTGACCGACGCGGCGCAGCTCCTCGCCGCCCCGCCGGAGCACCGGCCGACCTATGTCGACCGGGACCTGCGGGGCCTTCTGACCGGGCAGCCCGAGGTGACGTCGGACGGGGACGCGTACCGCTGCGGGGGATGGACGGCCGCTGTGCGCGGGGACGCGTTGGCCCTGGACGGGGAAGGCGACGCGATCGACGGGCTGCGGGCGCTCTGCGCGGCGGCCTGGGCGTTCGCCGGGGCGGGTGTGTGCGAGCTCGAGGCGGGGAAGGCCATCGCCGGGCTCCAGCTCTGAACCGCCCCCGGTGCCGTCCGACGCCCCTTGCCCGTGAGGGTGTTGGGCGTGCGGGGCGGCCACCGGGACCTGTGGCGCACAGAGGAAGATAGGTTAACCTAACCTGGTGCCGCTCGGTGGTCCGCCCGTGCCCCGCGCCGTACCGCTTCACCTCACCGACTCCGGGAGTACGACCATGCAGCGCCTCACCGCGGAATCGGTGACCCTCGGCTACGACCAGCGGGTCATCACCGAAAGCCTCTCGGTCGAGATTCCCGACAACTCCTTCACCGTGATCGTCGGGCCCAACGCCTGCGGCAAGTCGACGCTGCTGCGGGCCCTCGCCCGGATGCTGAAGCCGAGCCGGGGGCAGGTGCTGCTGGACGGGCAGACCATCCACCAGCTGCCCGCGAAGAAGGTCGCCCGGACGCTGGGGCTGCTGCCGCAGTCCTCCATAGCCCCCGACGGGATCACCGTCGCCGACCTCGTCGCCCGCGGCCGCTACCCCCACCAGGGGCTGCTGCGGCAGTGGTCGCCGGAGGACGAGCGGGTGGTGAACGAGTCGATGGAGTCCACCGGGGTGGCCGAGCTGGCCGAGCGCTATGTCGACGAGCTGTCCGGCGGTCAGCGTCAGCGGGTCTGGATCGCGATGGCGCTGGCCCAGCAGACGCCGCTGCTGCTGCTCGACGAGCCGACGACGTACCTGGACATCCAGCACCAGATCGACGTGCTGGACCTCTGCGCCGAACTGCACGAGACGCAGGGGCGCACCCTGGTCGCCGTGCTCCACGATCTGAACCACGCCGCGCGGTACGCCACGCATCTCATCGCGATGCGGGACGGGGCGATCGTCGCCGAGGGGGCTCCCTCGGACGTCGTCGACGCGGAGCTGGTGGAGCGGGTGTTCGGGATGCGGTGCCAGGTGATCGACGATCCGGAGACGGGGACGCCGCTCGTCGTGCCGGCCGCGCGCAAGGCGCGGAAGGTTGCCGCCTGAAAGGCTTTGTCCTCAATCGCCGGGCGGGCTTGATTACAGCAAGGACCTCAGTTTCAGCAGGTCCCTGAAGCCCGCTTCCAGGCGTACGCGGCCCGAGGCCCACGCCTTCGCGAAGTTCAGGTCGCCGTCCACCAGGGCCACCAGGTCGTCGCCCGTCATCGCGAGCCTGATCTCGGCCTTCTCCCCGGGCGGTCCCTCCACCGTGTCCGCCACCCGGATCCGGCCATCGGCCAGCCGGCCGGTGAACGTGATGTCGAGATCCTTGATGTGACAGCTCAGCGAGCGGTCGAGGGCAGCCGCGCTGCGCACGTCGCCCTCGGCGGCTGCGAGGTTGTCGGAAAGTCTGTCGAGTGCGCTGCGGCACTCCGCCATGGTCGCCATCGTGCTCGACGGTACACCGGCCGGTCGCGGTAGCGTTTCGGCATGAGTGACTGGACGCCCGAGGCGGGGACACCGCCCGTGAGCACGCCCGATGAGCCGGCGGGCGGGGAGTCGGACGCCGCGGCGCCCTCCTTCGAGCCCGCCGGGCCCGCGCCCCTCGGGGTCGTGCGCACCCCCACCGGCCACGCGGCGGTGGACGCCCGGCTGGAGCGGCTCGCCGACGCCGACCACCTCCCGGCGGACGGGCACATCGAGGTGTACGAGGATGTACACCGTGGGCTGCGGGCCGAGCTGACCTCGCTGGACGCCCGTCCGGCCGCCGTACCCGGTCCCGTACCCACGCCTTCGCAGCGCCCGCACGACACGCACCGCCCGCACGACACGCACCGCACGCACGACACGCGTCACGACAACAGGAGCTGAACCGAACGTGGCAGGAGTGGCACGTCGCCGCCTCGACGCCGAGCTGGTACGCCGCAAGCTCGCCCGCTCGCGCGAGCACGCGAGCCAGCTGATCGCCGCGGGGCGCGTCACCGTCGGCCGGACCACCGCGACCAAACCCGCCACCCAGGTCGAGACGGCCGCCGCGATCGTCGTCACCCAGGACGACGACGACCCGGACTACGTCTCGCGCGGCGGGCACAAGCTGGCCGGGGCGCTCGCCGCCTTCGTGCCGCTCGGGCTGACGGTGGAAGGGCGGCGGGCGCTGGATGCCGGGGCCTCCACCGGCGGGTTCACCGATGTGCTGCTGCGGGCCGGGGCCCGGCAGGTCGTCGCCGTGGACGTCGGCTACGGGCAGCTCGCCTGGTCGCTGCAGTCCGATGAACGGGTCGTCGTCAAGGACCGTACCAACGTACGGGAGTTGACCTTGGAGGACATCGACGGAGAGGCGGTCGACCTGGTGGTGGGGGATCTGTCCTTCATTCCGCTGGGCCTCGTGCTGCCCGCCCTCGCCCGCTGCGCCGCGCCCGACGCGGACCTGGTCCTCATGGTCAAGCCGCAGTTCGAGGTGGGCAAGGAGCGGCTCGGCAGCGGCGGAGTGGTGCGGAGCCCGGAGCTGCGCGCCGAAGCCGTACGGGAAGTGGCACGGCGGGCCTGGGAGCTCGGGCTCGGCGTCCGCGCGGTGACGGCCAGTCCGCTGCCCGGTCCTTCGGGCAACGTCGAGTACTTTCTGTGGCTGCGGGCCGGCGCACCCGAGCTGGATCCCGCGGATGTCGACCGTGCAGTGGCGGAGGGGCCCCGTTGACGACGAATGTGACGACCGATACGGCACGAACAGTCTTCCTTCTGGCGCACACCGGCCGCCCGGCCGCGATCCGCAGTGCGGAGCTCGTCGTGGAGGGGCTGCTGCGCAACGGTCTCGGTGTACGCGTCTCGGCGGCCGAGGCGGCCGATCTGCCGCTGCCGGACGCCGTGGAGACGGTCACCGACACCAGCCCCTCCGCCGTGGACGGCTGCGAGCTGCTGATCGTCCTCGGCGGGGACGGCACCCTGCTGCGCGGCGCGGAGTTCTCCCGCGCCTCCGGGGTGCCGATGCTCGGCGTCAACCTCGGACGCGTCGGCTTCCTCGCCGAGGCCGAGCGCGACGACCTCGACAAGGTGGTCTCCCGGGTCGTCACCCGCGACTACGAGGTCGAGGAACGCATGACGATCGACGTCCTCGTGCACAGCAACGGCGATGTCGTGCACAGCGACTGGGCGCTCAACGAGGCGGCGGTGCAGAAGGTGTCGCCCGAGCGGATGCTCGAAGTCGTCCTGGAGATCGACGGCCGTCCCGTCACCGGGTTCGGCTGCGACGGGATCGTCTGCGCGACTCCGACCGGTTCGACGGCGTACGCCTTCTCGGCGGGCGGGCCCGTCGTCTGGCCCGAGGTCGAGGCGCTGCTGATGGTCCCGATCAGCGCCCACGCGCTGTTCGCCAAGCCCCTGGTGACCTCGCCCACCTCCGTGCTCGCGGTCGAGGTCCAGCCGCACACCCCGCACGGGGTGCTGTGGTGCGACGGCCGGCGGACCGTGGAGCTGCCCGCCGGTGCCCGGGTCGAGGTGCGGCGCGGCGCGGTGCCCGTACGGCTGGCGCGGCTGCACCAGGCCTCGTTCACCGACCGTCTGGTGGCGAAGTTCGCACTGCCCGTCTCGGGGTGGCGGGGCGCGCCCCACTGACGGTCACCGGCAGGGCTCGTGGCCCCCGTCCTACCCGGGAGAGTGAATCCGGGAGCGGGGGCCGTCGCGCACCCGGCCCGGGACCTCGTAAGGTCATGTCCGTGTTGGAGGAGATGCGGATACGGTCGCTCGGAGTCATCGACGACGCGGTGGTGGAGCTGTCACCCGGTTTCACCGCGGTCACGGGTGAGACCGGCGCGGGCAAGACCATGGTCGTCACGAGCCTCGGGCTGCTGCTCGGCGGGCGCGCGGACCCCGCTCTCGTACGGGTCGGGGCCAAGGCCGCGGTCGTCGAGGGCCGGATCACCGTGTCCGAGGGCGACGCGGCGGCGCTGCGGGCCGAGGAGGCCGGGGCGGAACTCGACGACGGTGCGCTGCTCATCAGCCGTACCGTTTCGGCCGAAGGGCGCTCACGGGCCCACCTCGGCGGCAGATCCGTGCCGGTGGGGGTCCTGACCGAGCTGGCGGACGACCTCGTCGCCGTGCACGGCCAGACCGACCAGCAGGGCCTGCTCAAGCCCGCCCGGCAGCGGGGCGCGCTGGACCGGTACGCCGGGGACGGCGTGGAGGTCCCGCACGCCAAGTACGCGGCGGCCTACCGGCGGCTGCGCGCCGTCGCCACGGAGCTCGACGAGCTGACCACCCGGGCCCGGGAGCGGGCCCAGGAGGCGGATCTGCTGCGCTTCGGGCTGAACGAGGTCGCCGCCGTCGAGCCGATGCCGGGGGAGGACGTCGAGCTGGCCGCCGAGGCGGAGCGGCTCGGGCACGCCGAGGCCCTCGCCTCCGCCGCCTCCCTCGCGCACACCGCGCTGGCGGGGAATCCGGAGGACCCGGAGAGCGTCGACGCCACCACCGTGGTCGCCGCAGCCGGGCAGGCCCTGGACGGGGTCCGGGCCCACGACCCGGCGCTGGCCGCGCTGGCGGACCGGGTGGGGGAGATCTCGATCCTGCTCGCCGATGTCTCCGGCGAGCTGGCCGGGTACGCCGATCAGCTCGACGCCGACCCGGTGCGGCTGGCCGTCGTGGAGGAGCGCCGGGCCGCGCTGACCGCCCTGACCCGGAAGTACGGCGAGGACATCGCGGCCGTGCTGGCCTGGGCCCAGGAGGGTGCGGGCCGGCTCACCGAGCTGGAGGGCGACGACGAGCGGATCGGCGAGCTGACCGCCGAGCGCGATGCGCTGCGGGCCGAACTCTCCGTGCTCGGGCAGGCCTTGACCGACGCGCGTACGGAGGCCGCCGCCCGGTTCGCCGAGGCGGTGACCGAGGAGCTGGCCTCGCTCGCCATGCCGCACGCCCGGGTCTCCTTCGCCATCCGGCAGACCGAGGCGGCGGACGAGGCGTCCGGTATCGACATCGGCGGGCGGAGCGTCCTCTACGGCCCTTCGGGTGCCGACGAGGTGGAACTGCTCCTCGCCCCGCACCCGGGCGCCCAGCCCCGGCCGATCGCCAAGGGAGCGTCGGGCGGTGAGCTGTCCCGGGTGATGCTCGCGGTCGAGGTCGTCTTCGCGGGTTCCGACCCCGTACCCACGTATCTCTTCGACGAGGTCGACGCGGGCGTCGGCGGCAAGGCGGCCGTCGAGGTCGGCCGCCGGCTCGCCAAGCTCGCCAAGTCCGCGCAGGTGGTCGTGGTGACCCACCTGCCGCAGGTCGCGGCCTTCGCCGACCGGCAGCTGCTGGTCGAGAAGACCGTGGACGGTTCGGTGACCCGGAGCGGTGTCACCGTCCTGGAGGGCGAGGACCGGGTCCGGGAGCTGTCCCGGATGCTGGCGGGCCAGGAGGACTCCGAGACGGCCCGCGCCCACGCCGAGGAGCTGCTCGCCACGGCGCGCGCCGACGGGTGAGGGGCAGGGCGTGGTGCCGTCCGGCGCGGCCCGCTCCGGTGTAGCGCGCTCCGGTGATCGTGCGGGTGCGGGCGGGGAATCCCCCGCCTGCACCCCTCCGTCGCCGATGACGGCAACCCCGCGTCCCATCATTCACCCGTGATTCACCCGTGAGGGTGATGCGGTGTGGTCGGTTGTCGCCGTGGGTGCGGCAGCAACGTTACGGCGGTCCCGGAACGTGCGTACGGGCTGGCATCCTTGGCGCTGTACTCACCGCCGACTCCGGAGCCCCGGGGAGCCAATCAACGTGTCACAGCTGCGTACGGTCCAAGTCCTGGGCGGCGGCAGTGCGGGCAGCAGCGCGCACGTCGGTTCGCTGGCCGCCGGGCTGGTGGCGCGCGGGGTCCAGGTGACCGTCTGCGCACCGGCCGCCGTGGACCGCGCCTACGACTTCGCGGCGACCGGAGCCCGCTTCCTGCCGGTGCCCCGGCGCAGCGACCCGGCCGCCGTCGCCGCGTTGCGGGCCGCCTGCACGGGGGCGGACGTCGTCCACGCCCACGGACTCCACGCGGCAGCCCGCACCGCCCTCGCGCTGAGCGGACGCACCGCGCCCCTGGTGATGACCTGGCACACCCGGCGGTACGCGGAAGGCGCCCGCCGCCAGATCCTGCACCTCCTGGAACGGCGCGCCGCACGGGCGGCGGCCGTGGTCCTCGCCCCCTCCTCCGACCTGGTGGACCGGGCCCGGGAGCGGGGCGCCCGCGATGCCCGGCTCGCCCCCGCCGCCGTTCCGCCCGCCCACCTGGACGGAGTCGTCGACGAGGGCAAGGTGCGGGCCGAACTGGGGGCGGTGGACCGGCCGTTGCTGATGGCCGTCGGCAGCCTCGTGCCGCAGCACGGCTTCGGCACCCTGCTGGACGCGGCCCGCGCCTGGCGGGGGCTGGACCCCGTGCCGCTGCTCGTCATCGCGGGGGAGGGGCGCGATCGGGAGTCCCTGCAACGTCGGATCAGGGACGAGGAGTTGCCCGTCTCCCTCATCGGGTCGCGGGAAGGAGTGGGGGAGTTGGTCGCCGCCGCCGATCTGGCCCTGCTGCCGAGCCGGTGGGAGGGCCGCTCCCCGCTGGCGCAGGAGGCGCTGAGGTCCGGGGTGCCGCTGGTGGCCACCGCGGTCGGGGGTGTCCCCGAACTGGTCGGCGACGCTGCTGAGTTGGTGCCGTACGGTAACGCCGAGGCCCTCGCCCGTACGGTCGTCGGGCTGCTCGGGGACCCGGCGGCGCGGACCCGGCTCGCCGAGGCCGGGCGGGTGCAGGCGGCGGGCTGGCCCACCGAGGACGACACGATCGCCCATGTGCTCAGCGTCTACGACGAGTTGGCGCAGCCGCTGGCGACGGGGCGCGGCCGCTGAGCACGGTGCTGCTCCGTTTGGTGCGGCGGCGGGCCGGTTCTGTCAGCTCGTGCGGCGGTGGGCCGACGCCGTCACGTCGTGTGGCGCCGGGCCCGTAGCGCCAGGCTCAGCGCCAGCACCGTCTGCGGGTCGTCCAGGTCCGTGCCCAGCAGCTCGCCGATCCGGGCCAGCCGGTTGTAGAGGGTCTGGCGGTTGAGGTGCAGCTCGCGGGCGGTCTCCGCCTTGCGGCCCGCGTGCGCCAGATACGCCTGGAGCGTCGGCAGCAACGGCGGGCGCGAGGTGCGGTCGTGCTCGCGCAGCGGACCGATCGCCCGGTTCACGAACGCCGCCAGGTCCGGATGGTCCCGCAGCCGCCACAGCAGCAGATCGATGTCGAGCCGCCGGGCGTCGTACCAGGGCCGGTCGTCGAGGCCCTGCGCGGCCGTCGCCGTCTCCGACGCGTGCCGCAGCCCTGCGCCCGCCGCCGCCCAGCCGCCCGCGACGCCGACCACGACCACCGGCTGCTGCGACCCGGCCCGGTCGAGACCGGCCCGCTCCACGCCGGCCCTCAGCGCCGCCGCCACCCGGTCCGCGACCGCCGTCCGTTCGCCCTCCGACCGCAGCCCCAGCAGCAGCGGAACCCGCCCTTCCACGGGGCGTACACCGAGCAGCACCGGCACGCCGACCGAGGCCAGCTCCTCCAGGACCGCACGTGCCAGCAGCGCCCAGTTGCCCGACGGGGACAGCTCGGGGGCCAGCCGCATCACCACCGGCAGGAGCGGGGTGTCGCCGGGCCGGAAGCCGAGCACCCGGGCCTGGGCGGGGGCGTCCTCCGGGGCGATCCGGCCCTCCGCCAGGTCGGTCAGGAAGTCGCCCCGGCCCCGGGCCGCCAGCTCCTCCTCCTGCCGGGCCTGCATCAGCACGACCGCCAGGAGGCCCGCCGCGCGCTCCGCCGCCATCCGGTGCACGGTCGCCAGCGGCCCGGCCACCGCCAGCAGCACCAGCCGCGCCCGTACCGAACCGGTCTCGGGCCCGCCGCCGGGCACGTCCACCAGCAGCGCACCGGTCGGCGGGGACTCCCGGGCCGCCCGGTCGCCGCGCATGCCCTCCCAGACCTGGAGCGGGTCCGCGCCGACCGGGCCGGTCCCGGTGGACGCCGCGTACAGGAGCTGACCGTCGGGCGTCTCCAGGAAGACCGGGTTGGCGGTGAAGTCGGCGAGGATCCCGAGGACCTGCGGCACCCCGCCCCCGTCGAGCAGCGCCCGGGTGGCGCGCCGGTGCACCTCCTCCGCCTGCTGGAGCAGCGCGTAGTGCCCGTTGACGATCTCGGTGTGCACCTCCTCTGTCACCGCGACGAACGGCACCTCGCGGTGCAGCTGGACCAGCGGAAGACCGGCCGCGCGGGCGGCGTCCACGATCGAGGCGGGCAGCCGGCCGAAGCGCGGGCCCAGCTCCACCACCAGGGCCGCGATGCCCCGGTCGGCGAGGCGGCGGACGAAGGCGCGCTGTTCGGCTGGGCGGGCGCCCAGGCCGAGACCGGTCGTCAGGAGCAGCTCGCCGCCCTTGAGGAGGGAGGCGATGTTCGGGACCTCGCCCGCGTGCACCCAGCGCACCGTACGGTTCAGCCGGTCGGCGCCGGCCACCACCTCCGGGAGCCCGGCGCGCAGCCCCGGCAGCTCCAGCGCCCGCTGCACGGTGATTCCGCTGTGGCTCTCCACGTACCCGGCCCGCTTTCCCCTTGTTCCACGCCCGTACCCCGGGCGGTCGTCCTGATCAGGACGCTACCGCCCCGGGGCCCGGGGTGCGCATGGCAGGGGAGGCCCGGATGCCGTGGTCGGGCCGTCACCGCTCGCCCAGCAACCCCACCAACGCCCCCCGGCTGCGCCGCAACGCGTCGATCTGCTCGTCCATCGCCGCCAGCTCCCCGTCCAGGATCTCCCGCAGCTCCGCACACCAGTCGAACCCCTGCTGCTCGCCCCCGGCGCACGGCAGCACCTCACGGATCACCTCCGTCGACAGCCCGGCCCGCAGCAGCGTGCGGATCTTCGCCACGGTGAGGACGGCGTCGTCGTCGTAAGCGCGGTAGCCGTTCGTCCCGCGCCGGGCCGCCAGCAGCCCCTGCGCCTCGTAGTAGCGCAACGACCGTGCGCTGACGCCCGTCCGTCGCGACAACTCCCCGATCAGCATGGATCCCCGCCCTCGACGCTTGACCTTGACACCGGTGTCAAGCTCTAACGTCCCAGTCATGAACGAAGATTCCCCGCACATCGCGCACCTCGACGGCCGCCCGGCAACCACCGACGACCTGGGACCGCTCGCCTTCTCGGGCCATGCCCACTTCACCGCCGCACAGATCCGCGACGGGCGGATCCGGGGCCTGGACCTCCACCTGGAGCGGCTGCGGTTCGCGTCGGTGGAGCTGTTCGGCCGCGCCCTGCCCGACGACGTGGTCCGCGCCCACCTCCGTACGGCACTGCACGAGGGACCGGCCGACGTGTCCCTGACGGCCACGGTCTTCTCCACGGCAGGCGAGTTCGCCGCGGCCGACGGCGACCCGACCCTCCTGGTGCGGACCGGACCGCCGTCCTCCGGCCCCGCCGGACCGCTCGCCCTGGCAGCGGTGGAACACGAACGGTTCCTGCCGCACGTCAAGCACGTCGGCGAGGTGGCCAAGACGCACCTGCTCCGGCAGGCCGTCGCCGACGGCTTCGACGACGCCGCCTTCCTGGACCGGGAGGGCCGCTTCAGCGAGGCGACCATCTGGAACCTGGTGTTCTGGGACGGCGACACGGTGGTGTGGCCCGAGGCCCGGGTCCTGACCGGTACGACGCTGGGCATCGTCCGCAGACAACTGGAGGCGCTCGGCATCGGCCAGCGGGTCGCCCCGGTCACCCCCGCCGACCTGCCCGCCCTCGCCGGAGCGGCCGTCATGAACTCCTGGACCCCCGGCATTCCCGTCCACCGCATCGGTCCCACCGAACTGCCCGCCGCGCCGCACTTCCTTCAGACGCTCCACCGGGCGTACACAGCCGAACCGCCCACCGCGCCCTGACGAGCGCGATGGGCGGTCCGGTGACGCCTCAGCCCACGTACGCGCCGCTCGCCGTCAGCCGCAGGGCCGTGTCGATCAGCGGGACGTGGCTGAACGCCTGCGGGAAGTTCCCCACCTGGCGCTGGAGGTTCGAGTCCCACTCCTCGGCCAGCAGGCCCAGGTCGTTGCGGAGCGACAGCAGCTTCTCGAACAGCTGGCGCGCCTCGTCGACCCTGCCGATCATCGCGAGGTCGTCCGCCATCCAGAACGAGCAGGCCAGGAACGCGCCCTCGTCGCCCTCCAGACCGTCGACGCCCGCGTCCTCGCCCTCGGTGGGGTAGCGCAGGATGAAGCCGTCCTCCGTGGACAGCTCCCGCTGGATCGCCTCGATGGTGCCGATGACCCGCTTGTCGTCCGGGGGCAGGAAGCCCATCTGCGGGATGAGCAGCAGGGAGGCGTCCAGCTCCTTCGACCCGTAGGACTGGGTGAAGGTGTTCCGCTCCTTGTCGTAGCCGCGCTCGCAGACGTCCCGGTGGATGTCGTCGCGGAGCTCGTACCACCGCTCCAGCGGGCCCTCGACGTCACCGGACTCGACCAGCTTGATCGTCCGGTCGACCGCGACCCACGCCATCACCTTCGAGTGCACGAAGTGGCGGCGCGGCCCACGCACCTCCCAGATGCCCTCGTCGGGCTCCTCCCAGTGCTTCTCCAGATACTCGATCAGCTTCAGCTGGAGGCCCATGGCGTAGTCGTTGCGGGTCAGACCCGTCATGTGCGCCAGGTGCAGCGCCTCGGTGACCTCGCCGTACACGTCCAGCTGGAGCTGGTTCGCGGCGCCGTTGCCGACGCGGACCGGGGTGGAGTTCTCGTAACCGGGCAGCCAGTCCAGCTCCGCCTCGCCGAGCTCGCGCTCACCGGCGATGCCGTACATGATCTGGAGGTTCTCCGGGTCGCCCGCCACCGCCCGCAGCAGCCATTCACGCCAGGCGCGGGCCTCTTCCCGGTAGCCGGTGCGCAGCAGCGAGGAGAGGGTGATCGCGGCGTCCCGCAGCCAGGTGTAGCGGTAGTCCCAGTTCCGTACGCCCCCGATCTCCTCGGGCAGCGACGTCGTCGGCGCGGCGACGATGCCGCCGGTCGGGGCGTAGGTGAGGGCCTTGAGCGTGATCAGGGAGCGGACAACCGCCTCCCGGTAGGGCCCGTGGTACGTGCACTGCTCGACCCATTCGCGCCAGAAGTTCTCCGTCGCCTCCAGCGAGTTCTCCGGCTCGGGGAGCGCGGGCGGCTCGTGGTGCGAGGGCTGCCAGCTGATCGTGAACGCCACCCGGTCGCCGGGGCCCACCGTGAAGTCGGAGTACGTGGTCAGATTCTGGCCATACGTTTCCGCTTCGGTGTCCAACCAGACCGAGTCGGGCCCTGCGACCGCGACCGTACGGTTGTCCACCTTGTGAACCCACGGTGTCACCCGGCCGTAGCTGAACCGCATCCGCAGTTCCGAGCGCATCGGCACCCGGCCGCTGACACCCTCCACGATCCGGATGAGCTGGGGTGCTCCGTCACGCGGGGGCATGAAATCGGTCACCCGCACGGTGCCGCGCGGTGTGTCCCACTCCGATTCCAGGATGAGGGAGTCACCGCGGTAGCGCCGCCGGTCGGCGGAGGCCGGTTCCGTTCCCTCCGCTCTCGCGGGGCCCAGGCGCCAGAAGCCGTGCTCCTCGGTGCCCAGCAACCCCGCGAAGACGGCGTGCGAGTCGAAGCGGGGGAGGCACAGCCAGTCCGCTGTGCCGTCCCGGCAGACCAGGGCTGCGGTCTGCATGTCTCCGATGAGTGCGTAATCCTCGATGCGCCCGGCCACGTGCGTCTCCAGTCGAACGGCCATGTCGCCCCGTCAAAGGGCGCTTACTGCGGGTCAAGGGGGTCGTAGGGTCTTTCACCCGGGAAGATCCGACGAGTTCCTGTACCGGTGGGCGGCCTGGGTGGTGCCGCCGCCCGGCCGTCTCGGCAGCGAGTGTTTGAGCAGGATACGACGCACCACGAAGATCCGCGCGACGGTGCCCGCAAGATCTCTGAGCTGATCGGGTGGGACGTGAAATGCCTGAGGTGATGGTGTGACGCCCTTGTGCAGGGTGTGGCCGGAAGCAGCCTCCCCCCGTCGCTGTTACCCTGGTAGCCCGTGGACGGTGGTCGTCTCTGACAGCGGACGAGGCCCCCGAACCGCAGCGACGGCACCCCCGGAATCCCCGGTTCGGCTGCCGTTCGCACCTCAGAATCGCGACCACGGGAGCCCCCTTTGGCTATGCAGCCCACATCCACGACGACCAAGCACATCTTCGTCACCGGGGGTGTCGCCTCCTCCCTCGGCAAGGGTCTGACTGCCTCCAGCCTGGGTGCCCTGCTCAAGGCACGGGGCCTGCGGGTCACCATGCAGAAGCTCGACCCCTACCTCAACGTCGACCCCGGCACGATGAACCCGTTCCAGCACGGTGAGGTGTTCGTCACCAACGACGGCGCCGAGACCGACCTGGACATCGGCCACTACGAGCGCTTCCTCGACGTCGACCTCGACGGCTCCGCCAACGTGACGACCGGCCAGGTCTACTCCCAGGTCATCGCCAAGGAGCGGCGCGGCGAGTACCTGGGCGACACCGTCCAGGTCATCCCGCACATCACCAACGAGATCAAGCACCGCATCCGCCGCATGGCCACCGACGACGTCGACGTCGTCATCACCGAGGTCGGCGGCACGGTCGGCGACATCGAGTCGCTGCCGTTCCTGGAGACCGTCCGCCAGGTCCGCCACGAGGTCGGCCGGGACAACGTCTTCGTCGTGCACATCTCGCTGCTGCCCTACATCGGCCCCTCCGGCGAGCTGAAGACCAAGCCCACCCAGCACTCGGTCGCCGCCCTGCGCAACATCGGCATCCAGCCGGACGCCATCGTGCTGCGCGCCGACCGCGAGGTCCCCACCGCCATCAAGCGCAAGATCTCGCTGATGTGCGACGTCGACGAGGCCGCCGTGGTCGCCGCCATCGACGCCAAGTCGATCTACGACATCCCCAAGGTCCTGCACACCGAGGGCCTGGACGCCTACGTCGTGCGCAAGCTCGACCTGCCGTTCCGCGACGTCGACTGGACGACCTGGGACGACCTGCTGGACCGGGTCCACAACCCCGACCACGAGGTCACCGTCGCCCTGGTCGGCAAGTACATCGACCTGCCCGACGCCTACCTCTCGGTCACCGAGGCGATCCGCGCCGGCGGCTTCGCCAACAAGGCCCGGGTCAAGGTCAAGTGGGTCACCTCCGACGACTGCCGCACCGCCGCCGGAGCGGCCGAGCACCTCGGTGACGTGGACGCGATCTGCATCCCGGGCGGTTTCGGCGAGCGCGGGGTCGACGGCAAGGTCGGAGCCATCCGCTTCGCCCGTGAGAACAAGGTCCCGCTGCTCGGGCTCTGCCTCGGCCTCCAGTGCATCGTGATCGAGGCGGCGCGCAACCTGGCCGAGATCCCCGACGCCAACTCCACCGAGTTCGACGCCGCCACCTCCCACCCCGTCATCTCGACGATGGAGGAGCAGCTCGCCTACGTCGAGGGCGCGGGCGACCTCGGCGGCACCATGCGGCTCGGCCTCTACCCGGCCAAGCTCGCCGAGGGCTCCGTGGTGCGCGAGGCGTACGCGGGCGAGCCGTACGTCGAGGAGCGCCACCGCCACCGCTACGAGGTCAACAACGGCTACCGCGCCGAGCTGGAGAAGAAGGCCGGACTGGTCTTCTCCGGCACCTCCCCGGACAACAAGCTCGTCGAGTACGTCGAGTACCCGCGCGAGGTGCACCCCTACCTGGTCGCCACCCAGGCGCACCCGGAGCTGCGCTCGCGCCCGACCCGCCCGCACCCGCTCTTCGCGGGTCTGGTGAAGGCCGCCGTCGCGCGCAAGACCGGCGCGGCCGAGTAGTCCCGAGGCATTACGGTTGACCGGGGTACGGATCCTTGACGGATGCGTGCCCCGGTTTCTCGTTTTGTACGTGGTACGTGGGAGGACGCAGTGGGTATCCAGGACACGCCCGAGGAGTGGCAGGTCACCGCGACGGTGACTCCCTTCACCGGCAACAAGACCAGCGTCCGCACCGACCAGGTGGTGATGCCCGACGGTTCCGTCCACGGCCGTGACTACCAGGTCCACCCGGGCTCCGTCGCCGTCCTCGCGATCGACGACGAGGACCGGGTCATCGTGCTGCGCCAGTACCGCCACCCGGTACGCCACCGGCTGTGGGAGATCCCGGCCGGTCTGCTCGACATCCCCGGCGAGAACCCCCTGCACGCCGCCCAGCGCGAGCTGTACGAGGAGGCGCACGTCAAGGCCGAGGACTGGCGGGTGCTGACCGACGTCTACACCACGCCCGGCGGCTGCGACGAGGCCGTGCGGATCTTCCTGGCCCGCGACCTCTCCGAGGCGGAGGGCGAGCGGTACGCGGTCGCGGAGGAAGAGGCCGACATGGAGCAGGCCCGGGTGCCGCTGGACGAGCTGGTCCGCTCGGTCATCGCCGGGGACCTGCACAACAACTGCCTGGTCGTCGGGGTGCTCGCGCTCACCGCCGTCCGCGCGGGCGACGGCGTCGACTCACTGCGCCCCGCCGAAGCGCCGTGGCCGGCCCGGCCCTTCGAGGCCTGACGGCCCGTCCGGTCCCGCCCGCCCCTGATCGGTCATACGAGATGCTGATCCGATCGGGGGATATCGGGGGAGGTCCCGCCTCGCTCCGCAGGGATCGTCCCCGCCGCTGAACTACGCTCGAACCGCGCCCGACCGGAGTTCCGGCGGGCATCGCGTGCAGCGAAGTGGAGCGTGGCTCGTGACCGATCAGGCGGTGGACACCAGCGGTCCGGCGAAGGCCCCGGGGGCCGAGGAGCCGTCCGGCGCCGCCCCACCCCGATTCTTCGGCCGCGAACGGGAGTTGAAGGATCTGCGGGCGGACATCGAGCGCGCGGGACTGGACACCCTGGCCGGCCGCAAGGCCCCCCGCGCCCGGGTCCTGCTCATCGCCGGCCGCCCCGGCTCCGGCCGCAGCGCACTCGCCGAGGAGCTGGCCGGGGCGCTCACCGGAACCGACGCCGCCGGGGCAGCCCGGGCCGCCACGGGCACCCTGCCCTGGGCCGTCGCCGGTACGGGCTCCGGCGACTACCCCGACGGGGTGCTCCGGGTCGGCCTCACCGACCCCGACGGCGAGAGGGTCCCCACCGAACGCACCGCCGGCGAGATCCTCGGCCTCCTCCGGATCGCGGTCCCGCCCGGCGCCGACCAGGACGAGCTGTCCGAGCTGGTCCGGGGGGCCCTGGCCGGGCGCCGCCTCGTCCTGGTCCTCGACGACGCGGCCGATGCCGAACAGGTCGACCCGCTGCTCCCGGAGAACCCCGACTGCCTGGTCCTCGCCACCGCGACCGGGCCGCTGACCGGCATCCCCGACGTACGGCCCTGCACCCTCGGCGGACTGGAGAAGGGCGCGGCGGTGCGGCTGCTCGCCCGCGCCATCGGCCAGGTCCGCATCACCGTCGACCCCCGCACCGCGGAGCGGCTGGCCGAGGAGTGCGGGGGACAGCCCGCGGCGCTCGCCCTGATGGGCGGCCTGCTCGCCGCCCACCCCATGACCTCGGTCGCCGATGTCGCGGGGCAGTTGCACGAGCTGCCCGACCCCGATGAGCAGCAGCCCGTCGGCGCCCGCCCGCTGGCCCGCGCCTTCCGTCTCGTCCATGACTCCCTGCCGCAGGCCGCCGCCCGGATACTGCGCCTGCTGGCCCTCGCCCCCGCCGGACTCGCCGACGCCCACACCGCCTCCGCGCTGGCCGGCTGCTCGGTCTCCGCCGCCCGCGCCACCCTCGACGACTTCGTGAAGCTCGGGCTGCTGCGGACGGACGATGCGGCCCACCACCAGTACGCGGTGCCCGGCTGCCTCGCCCCGATGCTGCGGGCCCTTCTGGAGGACCGGGACCGCCCGGCCGAGATCCAGCTCGCCCGAGCCCGGATGCTGGAGCGGACCGTGCGCCGGCTCCAGGCCTGCCGTGCGATCACCGAGCCCGAGGGGTCCACTGCCCGCGGCAAGGTCGCCGGACTGCCCCGCTCGCTGCGCTTCCCGAACGCCGAGGAGGCCGGCGCCTGGCTGCGGGGCCGCCAGCCCGCCCTGCTCGCCTCGGCCCGGCTCGCCGTGGCCGACGGTGAGCTGGACACCCTGGCGCGACGGCTGGTGGCGGCCCTGGTGCGGGCGCTGGCCGCGCACCGGGGGACGGAGGAGGCCGCCCCCGAGCTGTACGGGCTGCACGGTCTCGTGCTGGACGTGGCGCTCCGCCGCGAGCTCCCCCGCGAACAGGCGGCCGCCCTGCTGAACCTCGCCGACCTGGACGCCCGCACCGGCCGCACCCGGGAGGCGCTGACCCGCTACCGGGCCGCGCTGGACGCCGGAAAGGCCGCGAAGGACCTGTACGCCACCGGCCGCGCCATGGAATCCGTAGGGGGCGCGTACGAGGAGCTGGGGGACTACCACCGGGCCGCCGACTGGTACGGCCGGGCGCTCTCCCAGCGGCTCACCCAGGGGGAGCGGGCCGACGAGGCCCGGCTCTACGGACGGCTCGGTGCGGTACACACGTACGCCGGGCGCTACGGCGAGGCGCTGCGGAACTGGCGCGCCGCCGCCTCCGGTCACCGCAGGCTCGGCGACCCGGCGGCCCAGGCGCGCTCGCTCAGTGAGGCCGCTCGGGTCCAGGAGTACGCGGGCCGGCCGCACGACTCGCTCCAGACCTGCCGGGAGGCCGTCGAGCTGGCCCGGCGCGCCGGTGACGTGCGGCTTCAGGCCGCGCTCCAGCTGCGGCTGGCGGACACGCTGGACCGGCTCGGGGATCCCGCGGCGGCCCGGTTGCACCGGGGCGCAGCCGATAGATTGCTGGGCGAGGAGGCCTCAGCCTACGAAATCCGTAGTGCTTCGACAGAAAATTAAGGCTTTGTAAGGCTAGACAGCGCGAAGTCCTTCATTAGACTGGCTCTGCCGCGTTCCTCCGTGGCGTCTCCATTTATGCTGTATATGTCCGGGTGTGCACCGTTGTGCCCGGATGACCCTCCGAGCCAAGGACCGTGATCGACGTGAAGGTCGGCATCCCCCGCGAAGTCAAGAACAACGAGTTCCGGGTGGCGATCACCCCCGCCGGAGTGCATGAGCTCGTCCGCCACGGCCACCAGGTCGTCATCGAGCACGACGCCGGCGTCGGCTCGTCCATCCCCGACGCCGAGTACGTCGCCGCCGGTGCACAGATCCTGGCCACCGCCGACGAGGTCTGGGCCGCCGCCGACCTGCTGCTCAAGGTCAAGGAGCCGGTTGCCGAGGAGTACCACCGCCTCCGCAAGGACCAGACGCTCTTCACCTACCTGCACCTCGCCGCCTCCCGCGAGTGCACCGACGCGCTGCTGGCCTCCGGCACCACCGCCATCGCCTACGAGACGGTCGAGACCGCCAACCGCGCGCTCCCGCTGCTCGCCCCGATGTCCGAGGTCGCGGGCCGCCTCGCCCCGCAGGTCGGTGCGTACCACCTGATGCGCTCGGTGGGCGGCCGCGGCGTGCTCCCCGGCGGTGTCCCCGGCACCCACGCCGGCGAGGCCGTCGTCATCGGCGGCGGTGTCTCCGGCTGGAACGCCACCCAGATCGCCGTGGGCCTCGGCTTCCACGTCACGCTGCTCGACCGCGACATCAACAAGCTCCGCGAGGCCGACAAGATCTTCGGCACCAAGGTGAAGACCGTCGTCTCCAACGCCTTCGAGCTGGAGAAGGCCGTCGTCGAGGCCGACCTCGTCATCGGCGCCGTACTGATCCCCGGAGCCAAGGCCCCGAAGCTGGTCACCAACGAGCTCGTCGCCAAGATGAAGCCCGGAAGTGTACTTGTCGACATTGCAATCGATCAGGGCGGCTGCTTCGAGGACTCGCGTCCGACGACCCACGCGGAGCCGACCTTCCTGGTCCACGACTCGGTCTTCTACTGCGTCGCCAACATGCCCGGCGCGGTCCCGAACACCTCCACGTACGCGCTCACCAACGCGACGCTTCCCTACATCGTGGAGCTCGCCAACCGTGGCTGGGTCGACGCCCTGCGCCGTGACGCCGCGCTGGCCAAGGGCCTCAACACCCATGAGGGACAGGTGGTTTACCGTGAGGTGGCCGAGGCGCACGGTCTCCCGCACGTCGAGCTGAGCACGCTCCTCGGCTGACGGGTCAACTCTCCTCGTCAACATCGGGACTCCGGCCGGACCTTGCCGCGCAAGGTCCGGCCGGACGCGTATCGGGCCCTGTGGGGCCCTTGCGCAACTCGCGCCGAACGTAACCCTTTACCCGTTTCGCGCAGCGGTGAAATGTGCGGCTTGGTCGCTGTGCACCCTTGACAGCGAGGCGTTCGATTGCCGACACATCGGGCCGGGTCCGGCGGATTGTGTTGCTGCGGACCGGTGACACGCCATAGAGTCGCCAATCGTCGGCATGGTGCCACGCTGACCTATCGATAAGTTTCCTGGTCACATCCAAGGAGGTAAGACGACTTGTGAATGAGTCGACAATTACTCCTGGGGGTGGTCAACCAGGGATGCCTGTACGGGGTCTGAGCCCGACCGGGCTCGAAGCTGTCGGCTCCGTCGCGGTCCGCACCTTCGCCACCCAACAGCACATGACGACAGCCCCCCAGATGATGGACGGCCCACACGTGAACGCCACGGCCGGCAACGAGAGCAGCCGGGACACCGACCGCTTCGCCGACTTCGCCGAGGTGCCCGAGGGGCACTTCTACGACCCCGACGCCGAGTACGAACCCGATCCGGAGTACGCGGCCACCCTCGCGCCCGACGCCGCGCGTCAGCGTCGCGAGCGCATCGGCCCGACCGGACGGCCCCTGCCGTACTTCCCGATCCCGGGTCCCCTGACCGACCACGGCCCCGCGAAGATCATCGCGATGTGCAACCAGAAGGGCGGCGTCGGCAAGACCACGTCGACCATCAACCTGGGCGCCGCACTCGCGGAGTACGGACGCCGGGTCCTGCTCGTCGACTTCGACCCGCAGGGCGCGCTCTCCGTCGGCCTCGGGGTCAACCCGATGGAGCTGGACCTCACCGTCTACAACCTGCTCATGGAGCGGGGCATGGCGGCCGACGACGTCCTGCTCAAGACAGCGGTCCCCAACATGGACCTGCTGCCCAGCAACATCGACCTCTCCGCGGCCGAGGTGCAGCTCGTCAGCGAGGTGGCCCGCGAGTCCACGCTCCAGCGCGCCCTGAAGCCGCTGATGGCCGACTACGACTACATCGTGATCGACTGTCAGCCCTCGCTCGGCCTGCTCACCGTGAACGCCCTGACGGCCGCTCACAAGGTCATAGTGCCGCTGGAGTGCGAGTTCTTCGCGCTGCGCGGGGTGGCGCTGCTCACCGAGACCATCGAGAAGGTCCAGGAGCGGCTCAACCCGGAACTGGAGCTCGACGGCATCCTCGCCACCATGTACGACTCCCGTACGGTGCACAGCCGCGAGGTCCTGGCGCGTGTCGTCGAGGCCTTCGACGAGCACGTCTACCACACGGTCATCGGGCGCACGGTCCGCTTCCCGGAGACCACGGTCGCCGGTGAGCCCATCACCACCTACGCCTCCAACTCGGTCGGCGCCGCCGCCTATCGCCAGCTCGCCAGGGAGGTGCTCGCCCGGTGTCACGCCGAGTGAGTCTGCCGGGGGCCGACGAACTGTTCCGTACCACCGGAGGCGGGATGGGCCTCCAGCCGTCCTCCCCCGCGGAGCGGCGGCGCAAGGCGAACGGCGAGCCGCGGGTGCCCGCGCCCGCCGGGGAGAGCGATCCCTCCGGCCCGGCCCCGTCGTCCACCGACCATGAGGAGCACACCGCGGCCGACGCCGACGGCGGCGACTCGCGCGGCCGTGGCGGCGAGGGCGAGCGAGCCCCGTCCGCCAAGGCCGCCGGTGAGCGCCCCGCGCCGGCCGAGCAGCAACCGGCGGTCCAGCCCCAGCGCCGGCGCGGCGGCGCACGCGGCGCGAACCGGCGCCCCAGCGGCCGGGAACGCCACGACGAGAAGATCACGGTCTACGTCTCCGCCGAGGAGCTGATGGACCTCGAACACGCCCGGCTCGTCCTGCGCGGCGAACACGGCCTCGCCGTCGACCGCGGCCGTATCGTCCGCGAGGCGGTGGCTGTGGTCCTCGCCGACCTGGAGTCCCGGGGCGACGCGAGCATCCTCGTACGGCGGCTGCGCGGCCGCTGAGCGGCACGGCGCGGGTAGCCTGCCCCGCAGGACCCGTCACCGCCGCCGCCCCACCCCTGGACCCCCATGCCCACGCCCGACGACCCCGCAGCCCCGCGCCGCCGCGCCCTGGGCCGGGGACCGGGTGTGGCGGCGTTCCCGGGGCCGGAGGCCGTATCGGAGCCGGAAGTCGTACCCGTGCCCGTACAGGAGGCCGAGCCGGAGCCCGCGGAAGCCGCCGAAGAAGCTCCGGAGCCAGGGCCCGAAGCGACCGAGCCGGAGCCCGAGGGCGACGGCAAGCGGTTCACCGTCCGGCTCGTGAACTTCGAGGGCCCCTTCGATCTCCTCCTCCAGCTGATCTCCAAGCACAAGCTGGATGTGACCGAGGTCGCCCTCTCCAAGGTCACCGACGAGTTCATGGCGTACATCCGCGCCATGGGCCCCGACTGGGACCTCGACCAGACCACCGAGTTCCTCGTCGTCGCCGCCACCCTCCTCGACCTGAAGGCCGCCCGGCTGCTGCCCGCCGCCGAGGTCGAGGACGAGGCGGACCTGGCGCTCCTGGAGGCGCGGGACCTGCTCTTCGCGCGGCTGCTCCAGTACCGCGCGTACAAGCAGATCGCCGAGATCTTCCAGGGTCGCCTGGAGTCGGAGGCCCGCCGCCACCCGCGTACGGTCGGCCTGGAGGACCAGCACGCCGCGCTGTTGCCCGAGGTGGTCATCAGCATCGGGCCCGAGGGCTTCGCGGAGCTCGCGGTGAAGGCGATGCAGCCGAAGCCGAAGCCCCAGGTGTACGTGGACCACATCCACGCCCCCCTGGTCAGCGTCCGGGAGCAGGCGGGCCTGGTGGTGGAGCGGCTGCGCGCGGCCGGGGAGGCGGTCAGCTTCCGGACGCTGACCGAGGACGCCCCGGACACCCTGACCGTGGTGGCCCGGTTCCTGGCCCTGCTGGAGCTGTACCGCGAGAAGGCCGTCACCCTGGACCAGGACGAGGCGCTGGGCGACCTGCTGGTGGCCTGGTGCGGCGGGGAGGGCCCGGAGCCGGTGGTGACGGACGAGTTCGACCAGGAGCTGAACGGCGGAAAGGACGAGGAGGGCGTACGGGAATGAGCGAGCAGCCGGATCAGGAGCGGGACGAGGGCGCGGTCGCCTCGCTCGACCTCAAGCCCGCCCTGGAGGCGGTCCTGATGGTCGTCGACGAGCCCGCCACCGTCGACCACCTCGCCAAGGTGCTCCAGCGGCCCCGCAGGGCCGTGGCGGACGCGCTGCGGGAGCTGGCCGACGAGTACACCGTGCAGCGCCGGGGCTTCGACCTGCGGCTCGTCGCGGGCGGCTGGCGGTTCTCCACCCGGCCCGAGTACGCGGCGGCCGTGGAGGGCTTCGTCCTGGACGGCCAGCACGCCCGGCTCACCCAGGCCGCGCTGGAGACCCTGGCGGTGGTCGCGTACCGGCAGCCGGTGAGCCGCTCGCGGGTCTCGGCGGTGCGCGGAGTCAACTGCGACGGGGTCATGCGGACCCTCCTCCAGAGGGGCCTGGTGGCCGAGGCGGGCGCGGAACCCGAAACAGGTGCGATCCTGTACAGGACGACGAACTACTTTCTGGAGCGAATGGGCCTGCGCGGCCTGGACGAGCTCCCGGAGCTCGCGCCCTTCCTCCCGGAGGCGGACGCGATCGAGGCTGAGACGCTAGAGGGTGTGCCGTCGTTCGATCCGGACGCACCGGACACCCCGGATACTCACGCAGACGACAAGACGGAATTTTGATGCGAAGCAGTGGCAGGAACAGCGGAAGCGGCAGCGGCGGTCAGGGCGGCCGGAGCGGCGGCCAGGGCGGTCGTCCCGGCGGTCAGGGCGGCGGCGGACGCGGCCAGGGCGGCCGCAGCGGCGGCGGATCCTTCCGCCAGGGCCAGGGTCAGGGCGGCGGCCCGGGCGGACGCTCCGGCGGTCAGGGCGGCGGCGGACGCGGCGGCAGCGGCCAGGGCGGGCGTTCCGGCGGTCAGGGCGGCCGTCAGGGCTTCCAGGGCGGACGCGACGAGCAGCAGGACCAGCGTCCCCGCCGCCCCCGCCCGGAGGAGCGCCGCTACGACGTCGGCAACGACGCCCCCGGCGCCCGAGGCGGCCAGGACGGCCCCCGTAAGGGCCGGGGCGCGGCGGCCCGCGGGGGAGCCAAGGGCGGGCCGAAGTCCGGGCAGGGCGGCAGCGGCGGCGGCTTCCGGCGAGGCGGCAGCCCTTCGCGCCCCCGTGAGCTGGACGCCAAGATCGAGCAGCGCAACCGCGACCGGTACGCGAACAAGCCCGACATCAAGCTCCCCAAGACCCACCCGGGCGCCGAGCAGGAGGGCGAGCGGCTGCAGAAGGTCCTCGCCCGGGCCGGCATGGGCTCGCGCCGCGCGTGCGAGGAGCTGATCGAGCAGGCCCGCGTCGAGGTCAACGGCGAGATCGTCGTCGAGCAGGGCATGCGCGTCGACGTGCACAAGGACGAGATCAAGGTCGACGGTCTCACCGTCGCCGCCCAGTCGTACCTCTTCTTCGCGCTGAACAAGCCCGCCGGGGTCGTGTCCTCGATGGAGGACCCGGACGGCCGCCAGTGCCTCGGCGACTACGTGACCAACCGCGAGACGCGGCTGTTCCACGTCGGCCGGCTCGACACCGAGACGGAGGGCATCATCATGCTCACCAACCACGGTGAGCTGGCCCACCGCCTCACGCACCCGAAGTACGGCGTGAAGAAGACCTACCTGGCCGCCATCCAGGGCCCGCTGCCGCGCGATCTCGGCAAGCGGCTCAAGGACGGCATCCAGCTGGAGGACGGGTACGCCCGCGCCGACCACTTCCGCGTCGTCGAGAACACAGGCAAGAACTACCTGGTCGAGGTCACCCTCCACGAGGGCCGCAAGCACATCGTGCGCCGGATGCTGGCCGAGGCCGGCTTCCCGGTCGAGCGGCTCGTGCGGACGTCCTTCGGGCCGATCCCGCTGGGCGACCAGAAGTCCGGCTGGCTGCGCCGCCTCACCAACACCGAGGTCGGCATGCTGATGCGCGAGGTCGGCCTCTAGAGGCTCCCCGCCAAGGCCCGCGGCCGGTATCCGTTCGGAAAGTTCGAACAGAACCGGCCGCGGGCCTTTTGCTGTCCCCGTCCAGCCTTTATAGTCAGAGTGACTATAAAGAAGGAGGCGGGCCCGTGAGCCTCGCGGAGATACTCGATCCCCTGCAGCAGCCCCTGGTGACGGTCCTGGACACCCCGGTCAGCTGGACCGAGGTGCTGGGCTTCGGCAGCGGGGCGCTCTGCGTCTGGCTCGTGGCCCGCCAGCACATCGCCAACTGGCCGATCGGCATCACCAACAACCTCTTCTTCATCCTGCTGTTCACCCAGGCCGGTCTGTACGCCGACGCCGGTCTCCAGATCGTCTTCATCACCCTCGCCGCGTACGGCTGGTGGACCTGGACCCACGGGGGTGGACCAGGGACCTCGGTCCTGCCGGTGCGCAGGACGACCCGCACCGAATGGTCCTGGCTGCTCGCGGCGGGGGTGGTGGGGACCGCCGCGATCACGCTGCTGCTGTCCCGGGCCACCGACTCCACCGTCCCGTTCTGGGACGCCCTGACGACCTCGCTCTCGCTGATGGCGACGTACGGGCAGTGCCGGAAGCGGCTGGAGTCCTGGTGGCTGTGGATCGCCGCCGACGTGGTCTACATCCCGCTCTACGCCCACAAGGGGCTGTATCTGACCTCGCTGCTGTACGCCGGGTTCCTCGCGCTCTGCCTGGTCGGCCTGCGCAACTGGCACCGCGACCTGACCGCACGCGAGGCCCGGACCCCGGAGGCGGCCGCGGTATGAAGCGCTACGAACACGGCCTGGTCCTCGGCAAGTTCTACCCGCCGCACGCCGGCCACCACCACCTCGTCCGGACCGCCCAGGACCGCTGCGAACGGCTGACCGTGCTGGTCTGCGCCGCCTCCGTGGAGTCCGTCCCCCTCGCGGACCGGGTCGCCTGGATGCGCGAGGTGCACCCGGACGTCACGGTGGTGGGCGCGGTCGACGACACGCACATGGATGTCAATGACCCGGCGGTCTGGGACGCGCACATGGCCGTCTTCAGGGCGGCCGTGCCCGAGCGCGTGGACGCGGTCTTCACCTCGGAGGCGTACGGGGAGGAACTGGGCCGCCGCTTCGGCGCGGACTCCGTGCTCGTCGACCCCGACCGCACCCTCTTCCCGGTCTCCGGCACCGCCGTGCGCGCGGACCCGGCCGGATGCTGGGACTTCCTCCAGCCGCCCGTACGGGCCGGCCTCGCCCGCCGTGTCGTCGTCCTCGGCGCGGAGTCCACCGGCACCACCACCCTCGCCCGGGCGCTCGCCGCCCACTACCGGGCGCGCGGCGGGGTGTGGGCACGTACGGGGTACGTCGCCGAGTACGGGCGCGAGTGCAGCGAGGACAAGCTCGCCGCGCTGCGCGGACAATGGCCCGGGGCTGCCTGGGAGGACGTCACCTTCACCACCGACGACTTCCCGCTCATCGCGCGGACCCAGAACGAGCGCGAGGAGGCCGCCGCCCGCGCCGGGTCCCCGGTGCTCTTCTGCGACACCGACTCCTTCGCCACCACCGTCTGGCACGAGCGGTACGTCGGCGGCCGCAACCCCCTCGTCGAGGAGATCGCCGACCGGGCCGACCACCACCTGTGGCTGCTCACCGACCACGAGGGCGTCGCCTTCGAGGACGACGGACTGCGCGACGGCGAGGAGCTGCGGCCCTGGATGACCGACCGTTTCCGCGCCGAACTCACCCGCACCGGACGCCGGTTCATCGAGATGACCGGACCGCCCGGGACGCGGCTCGCTGCCGCGGTCGCCGCCGTCGACGAACTCCTCGCCACCGGCTGGGACTTCGCCGCACCTCTCCCGGAGAAACGATGAGCAACCCTGCCCCCGAGGGCTACGACCCGCACGCCTACGCCCCGTTCGCGGTCACCGTCGACCTCGCGGTCTTCACCGTCCGTGACGCCCGGCTGCACGTGCTGCTCGTCGAACGCGGCCAGGAGCCCTTCCGGGGCCGGTGGGCGCTGCCCGGCGGCTTCCTGCTGCCCCGTGAGTCCGCGGGCGACGCCGCCCGCCGCGAACTGGCCGAGGAGACGGGCCTCGGCCCCGGCACCGTCGGCGCCCTCCACCTCGAACAGCTGCGCACTTACACCGACCCGGACCGCGACCCGAGGATGCGGGTCGTCTCCGTCGCCTACGCCGCCCTCCTGCCGGACCTCCCCGAACCGCGCGGCGGCGGCGACGCGGCGAGCGCCCGGTGGTGGGACGCGGACGCCGTCGGGCCCCTGGCCTTCGACCACGACCGGATCCTCGCCGACGCCCGTGACCGGATCGGCGCCAAGCTCGAATACAGCTGCCTGGCCACCGCGTTCTGCCCCGCGGAGTTCACCCTCGGCGAGCTCCAGCAGGTCTACGAGACCGTCTGGGGCGTCGAGCTGGACCGCCCCAACTTCCGGCGCAAGGTCCTGAGCGCGCCGGGCTTCGTCCAGCCGGTCGGCGGCCCGCCGCGCCGCACCGGCGGCCGGGGCAAACCCGCAGCCCTCTACCGGGCGGGCGACGCCACCGCCCTGCACCCGCCGCTCCTGCGCCCGCCGCGCACCGACGCCTCCTCCTCCGGAACGGAAGGACACGACCGATGACCCTCGCCATCCCGCCCCTCACCAAGCAGGCCGCGACCGGCGTCCTGACCGGGCTCGCCCTCGGGGACGCGCTCGGCTTCCCCACCGAGTTCAACGACGTGCCCTCCATCCTCGCCAAGTTCGGCCCCTGGCGGCAGATGCCACTGCTGGAGCCCGCCGTCGTCTCCGACGACACCCAGATGACGATCGCGCTGGGCCGGGGCATCCGTACCGCCACGGACAGCGGACTGCTCACCCCCGAACGGATGGTGGGCCCGGTCGGCGCCGAGTTCATCGCCTGGTACCACGCGCCGGACAACAACCGTGCCCCCGGCAACACCTGCCTCACCGCCTGCCGGCTGCTCGAACACACCCGGATCTGGCAGGAGGCCAGCCAAACGCACTCCAAGGGCTGCGGCGCCAACATGCGGGTCGCCCCCGTCGGCCTGGTCCCCGGCCTCAGCGAGGAGCAGCGGGCCGGTGCCGCCCAACTCCAGGCCGCCCTCACCCACGGCCACCCCACCGCCCTGGCCGCCTCCGACCTGCTGGCCCGTGCGGTGTTCCTGCTCGCCCAGGGCGCGGAACCCCTCGGTCTGATCGGCCAGTTGCGCAGCTACGCCGTCGAGAACCGGGGCCGCTACCACACCCGCTGGCTCGGCAACCTCTGGCACCACGCGGGCGACGCCACCCCGCAGGCGTACATCCAGCGCGGCTGGGACGAGTGCCTGGCGGCCCTGGAGACCGTCCGGGACGCCCTGCGCGACCCCTCGCCCGAGACCGACCCGTGCGAGCGGACCGGCGACGGCTGGATCGCCGAGGAGGCCCTCGCCACCGCCCTGCACTGCTTCCTGCTCTTCCCCGAGGAGCCCGTCACCGCCCTGCGCCGGGCCGCCTGCACCCGCGGCGACTCCGACTCCATCGCCTGCCTGACCGGAGCGCTGGCCGGGGCGCACCTGGGCGCGGCGGCCTGGCCCAAGGAGTGGTCCGAGCGCATCGAGTACCGCAGCGACCTGCTGTCCCTCGCGGCACTCTGGGACGCCTGAGCGGCGGGCGACCGGGTACGAGAGGGCGGAACCCGTTCCCGTACGAAGGTCTGGTGGTATCCGTGTCCTCCTCACTCGTCGAGACCGTCGACATCAAGGCCCCGGTGGCCGTCACCTGGTCCCTGTGGAGCGACGTCACCCAGTGGCCGCGGTTCCTGAGCCATGTACAGCGCGTCGATCCGATCGACGAGCGGCGCTTCGCCTGGCAGCTCTCGCTGCCCGGCGCGGACAAGAACTTCGTCGCCGAACTGACGGAGGTGATCCCCGAGGAACGCATCGCCTGGAAGACGACCGAAGGGGTCCACCACGCGGGGGTCGTCACCTTCCACCGGCTCGACGACACGTCCAGCCGTGTCGCCCTGCAGATCGAGTACGACCCGCAGGGCTTCGTCGAGCGCCTCGGGGCGCTGACCAACCTCGACTCCACGCTGGCCAACTACGACCTGGGCGAGTTCCAGAAGCTGGCCGAGCTCACGGCCGAGGCGGGCGGTCCCCGCACGCTCTGAGCCCGCCGGAGGCCCGGGGGGAGTGGTTGGCCGATCGGGCCGGGCTCGCGTGCCCCAGGGGGTGTCCGGCGGATCCCCCTAGCCCCGCGCCGCCGAGGCCCGCCGGGTCCGGACGAGGAAGTCCTCCACGGCCGCCCGGTCCGGCTCCGCCGGAAGCGAGGACCGGGCAGCCGCCTCGTCGTTCTCCTCGCCGAGGCGGTCCATCCGGCGCTCCACCTCCACCCAGGACACCTCGCCCCGCTTCACCGCCAGCAGCTCCTGACGCGCATCGCCGACGTCGACGCGCAGCTCGCCCGTACGCAGCAGATCCCGGCTGCTCGCCAGCAGCCTCAGCAGATGCATCGCGTGCTTCCAGCGCGGCGCGCCGTGCACCCGTACGTCCGCCTCCAGCTTTCTCCGCTGGCCCAGCGCGTACCGGACGAACGTGCCGTGGGCGAGCCGCGACAGGAACGCCCCGCGCAGCGCCAGCAGCTCCCGGCCGGTGTCGTCCACGGACTCCACCAGCGGGGAGTGCAGGCACTCCAGCACGTTCGGGTTGGCCCGGAGCGCCAGCTCGCAGAAGCGCTCCAGCTCCCAGGAGAACTGCTCCGGCGCGGGGCCGTCGACATGCGTCGGCGGCTTCTCGAACCGCCAGAAGAGCGGGGTGGGCGCCAGGAACACACCCCGCCGGTCCGTGTCGCTGTCCTCCGTGGCCAGTCCGAACGCGCGCGAACCCATCACACAGGCGTAGACCGTGTGGTCGCGTACGAGTGCCTCGTCGGTGGCGGAGATCATGGCCGCGAGCGTACGGGGAGCGGGCCGCGGCGTCCCTTGCATTTCGGGTCCGCTGTCAGCCCAGCCGGATCGCCCCGCCCGAGACGCTGATCTCCTCGGCGGGCAGCGGCCGGGTCGCCGGTCCGGCCTCGACCGCCGCGTCCGTGATGCTGAACTTGCTTCCGTGACACGGGCAGTTGATGGTGCCGTCGCTCACCGTCGAGACGAGACAGCTCGCATGGGTGCAGACGGCGGAGAACGCCTTGAAGTCCCCCTCCGTCGGCTGCGTCACCACGATCTTCCGCTCCTTGAAGATGGTGCCCCCGCCGACCGGGATGTCCCCGGTCCCGGCCAGCTCCGCCCCACCCGTGGCGTCCCCCGGCGCGCTCGGCGTCGGGCTCGCGTCGCCGCCGTCCCCGTCGGAGGATCCGCAGCCGGTGGCCAGGGCGGCGGCGCCCGCCGCACCCGCGGCCAGCACCGTCCTTCGCCGTGCGTTCATGAGGGCTCTCCTTCGGTGGCGGTGGGTGGGGGCCATCGTGGCGGCGGCGGGGCCCCAGGCGAAGCAACCGGGCGGACCGTGCCCCCGACCGGGTGGCGGACAGTGCTCCGACGGCTGCGACCCGCCCGTCTCACGGACGGAACGCCGTGACCGGCTCCGCCGCAGTCGATCTACGCTGAGGAGAGCAGCGGGTCCCGCCGGAAGGCGCCGGGCCCGGGCACCGAAGAGCAGCGAAGAACGAGGAGTGCGACGTGGCGGTACGAGCGGTCCGGGGCGCCGTCCAGCTGGAGCGGGACGAGGCCGGGCACATGGACGAGCGGGTCGGGGAGCTGTTGACCGCCGTCCTGGAACGCAACGAGCTCGTCGCCGACGACCTGATCAGCATCTGGTTCACCGCCACCCCGGACCTGCGCAGCGACTTCCCGGCCGCCGCCGCGCGCGGCCTCGGGATCGTCGACGTACCCCTGATCTGCGCCCAGGAGCTGGACATCGACGGGGCGATGCCCCGGGTCGTCCGTATCCTCGTGCATGTCGAGACCTACCTCTCGCGCGCCGAGATCAGCCACGTCTACCTCGGCGCCACCGCCGCCCTGCGCAAGGACATCGCCCAGTGAGAACCGCCCTCGTCATCGGAACCGGGCTCGTCGGCACCTCCGCCGCCCTCGCACTGGCCGGCCGCGGCATCCACGTGCACCTCGTCGACCACGACCCCGAGTCGGCCCGCACCGCCGCAGCCCTCGGCGCCGGGACCGAGGAGCCGCCCGCCGGGCCGGTCGACCTCGCCGTCGTCGCCGTGCCGCCCGCGCACACCGCCACCGTCCTCGCCACCGCCATGCGCGACGGGGTGGCCCGCGGCTACCTGGACGTCGCCAGCGTCAAGGGCGGCCCGCGCCGTGAGCTGGAGGCGCTCGGCCTCGACCTCACCCCGTACATCGGTACGCATCCGATGGCGGGCAAGGAGCGGTCCGGTCCGCTGGCCGCCACCCCCGACCTCTTCGAGGGGCGCCCCTGGGTCCTCACCCCGACCCGGGACACCGACACCGAGGTGCTCAACCTCGCGCTGGAGCTGGTCGCCCTGTGCCGGGCCGTCCCCGTCGTCATGGACGCCGACGCCCACGACCGGGCCGTCGCCCTGGTCTCGCACACCCCGCAGCTGATCTCGTCGATGGTCGCCGCCCGGCTGGAGGAGGCCGACGAGACCGCCGTACGCCTGTGCGGCCAGGGCATCCGCGACGTCACCCGGATCGCCGCATCCGACCCCCGGATGTGGGTGGAGATCCTCTCGGCCAACCCCGGCCCGGTCGCCGACGTCCTCGCCGGGGTCGCCGCCGACCTGGAGGAGACCGTGACCGCGCTGCGCGGGATCGGCTCCGCCGACGCGGACCGGCGGAGCGCGGGCACCCACGCCATCGAGGACGTCCTGCGGCGCGGCAACGCCGGCCGCGTCCGGGTCCCCGGCAAGCACGGCGCCGCCCCCACCGCGTACGAGACCGTCGCCGTCCTCATCGGCGACAAGCCGGGCGAGCTGGCCGCCATCTTCGCCGACGCCGGGCGCGCCGGGGTCAACATCGAGGACGTCCGCATCGAGCACGCCACCGGCCAGCAGGCGGGGCTCGTCCAGATCATGGTCGAACCCAGCGCCGCCCCGGTCCTCGGCGCGGCCCTCCAGGAACGGGGCTGGTCCATCCGCGGCTGAGCCCGGGACCGCACGGGGCGCCCGCCACCCGAGCGAGGGTGGCGGGCGCCTCCCCCGTACGGGGTACAAGGGCACGTCCCGCACTCGGTAACCTGGTACGAGGCCGTTCCCTGGCCCGTCCGTCCCCACCCCGTGTACCAGGAAGGTGTCCACCACCGTGGAAACCGCACGCTCCTCCGTGATCGTCGCCATCGACGGGCCCTCGGGCACCGGCAAGTCGAGCACCTCCAAGGCCGTCGCCGCCGCGCTCGGTCTGAGCTACCTGGACACGGGCGCGCAGTACCGGGCCATCACCTGGTGGATGCTGACCAACGGCATCGACGTGAGCAACCCGGAGGAGATCGCCACCGCCGCCGCCAAGCCCGTGATCGTCTCCGGCACCGACCCCGCCGCCCCGACGATCACCGTCGACGGCGAGGACGCCTCGGGACCGATCCGCACCCAGGAGGTCACCTCCAAGGTCAGCGCCGTCAGCGCGGTCCCCGAGGTGCGCACGCTCATCACCGCGCTCCAGCGCTCCATCGCCGCGGCCGCCACCGGCGGCATCGTCGTAGAGGGCCGGGACATCGGCACCACCGTGCTGCCCGACGCCGACCTCAAGATCTTCCTCACCGCCTCCCCGGAGGCCCGCGCCGCCCGCCGCAGCGGCGAGGTCAAGGGCTCCGACCTGACCGCCACGCGTGAGGCCCTGATCAAGCGGGACGCCGCCGACTCCGGCCGCAAGACCTCCCCGCTCGCCAAGGCGGACGACGCCGTCGAGGTGGACACCACCGAGCTGACCCTCCAGCAGGTCATCGAGTGCGTCGTCACCCTCGTCGAGGGGAAGCGGGTCGCCGCGTGAGCGATGCCACCGGCGCGCCCACGCTGCGCGGAGCGGCCGTCGGGCGCACCATCGGCATCGGCCTGATGTACGGGCTGTGGAAGCCCCGGGTGCTCGGCGCCTGGCGTGTGCCCGCCGCCGGCCCCGTCATCCTCGCGGTGAACCACTCCCACAACATCGACGGACCGATGCTGATGGGCACCGCACCCCGGCCGGTGCACTTCCTGATCAAGAAGGAGGCGTTCGTCGGCCCCCTCGACCCGTTCCTGCACGGAATCGGGCAGATCGAGGTGGACCGCACGACCGTGGACCGCACGGCCATCAGCCACGCCCTCGGCGTACTGGCGGACGGCGGCGCCCTCGGGATCTTCCCGGAGGGCACCCGGGGCGAAGGAGACTTCGCCTCGCTGCGCGCCGGGCTCGCCTACTTCGCGGTACGGGGCGGGGCCCCGATCGTCCCCGTGGCGGTTCTGGGAAGCACAGAGCGCCGCGGACGGTTGATACGGGGGCTGCCCCCGCTGCGCAGCCGGGTCGACGTCGTCTTCGGCGACGCGTTCGACGCGAGCGCAGGCGACGGGCGGCGTACGCGCAGGGCGCTGGACGAGGCGACCCTGCGGATCCAGGCGAAGCTGACCGCCCACCTGGAAAGCGCCAAGCGCCTCACCGGGCGATAGGCGAGACTTGACCTGACTTGAGTAGTGGACCGCGCTGATCGTGGCCCATCGATGATGATGCAAAGAGGAACGGACTTCATGAACGACCAGATTCACTCCGACGGCTCGGGCCACGAGCACGGAGAACTTGGCGATGCCGAGTACGCGGAGTTCATGGAGCTCGCCGCGCAGGAGGGCTTCGACCCCGAGGAGGTCGAGGGCGCCCTCGGCGAGGCCGGTCACGGCCCGCTCCCCGTGCTCGCCGTCGTCGGCCGCCCCAATGTCGGCAAGTCGACCCTGGTGAACCGGATCATCGGCCGCCGCGAGGCCGTCGTGCAGGACAAGCCCGGCGTCACCCGCGACCGCGTCAGCTACGAGGCCGAATGGGCCGGCCGCCGCTTCAAGGTCGTCGACACCGGCGGCTGGGAGCAGGACGTGCTGGGCCTCGACGCCTCCGTCGCCGCCCAGGCCGAGTACGCCATCGAGACGGCCGACGCGGTCGTCTTCGTCGTCGACTCCACCGTCGGCGCCACCGACACCGACGAGGCCGTCGTCAAGCTGCTGCGCCGGGCCGGCAAGCCCGTCGTCCTCTGCGCCAACAAGGTCGACGGCCAGAGCGGTGAGGCCGACGCCACCGCCCTGTGGTCCCTCGGCCTCGGCGAGCCCTACCCGGTCTCCTCGCTGCACGGCCGCGGCACCGGCGACATGCTCGACGCGGTCCTGGAGGCCCTGCCCGACGCCCCGGCCCAGAAGTTCGGCACGGCGCTCGGCGGGCCCCGCCGGATCGCCCTGATCGGCCGCCCGAACGTCGGCAAGTCCTCCCTGCTGAACAAGGTCGCGGGCGAGGACCGGGTCGTCGTCAACGAGCTGGCGGGCACCACCCGCGACCCGGTCGACGAGCTGATCAACCTCGGCGGCATCACCTGGAAGTTCATCGACACGGCCGGTATCCGCCGCCGCGTCCACCTCCAGGAGGGCGCGGACTACTACGCCTCGCTGCGTACGGCCGCCGCCGTCGAGAAGGCCGAGGTCGCCGTCGTCCTGATCGACTCCAGCGAGTCCATCAGCGTCCAGGACCAGCGCATCATCACCATGGCCGTGGAGGCCGGGCGCGCCATCGTCGTCGCCTTCAACAAGTGGGACACCCTCGACGAGGAGCGCCGCTACTACCTGGAGCGCGAGATCGAGACGGAGCTCGCGCAGATCGCCTGGGCCCCGCGCGTCAACGTCTCCGCCGTCACCGGCCGCCACATGGAGAAGCTGGTCCCGGCCATCGAGACCGCGCTGGAGGGCTGGGAGACGCGCGTTCCCACCGGGCGGCTCAACGCCTTCCTCGGTGAGATCGTCGCCTCCAACCCGCACCCGATCCGCGGCGGCAAGCAGCCCCGCATCCTCTTCGGCACCCAGGCGGGCACCAAGCCCCCGCGCTTCGTGCTCTTCGCCTCCGGCTTCCTGGAGCACGGCTACCGCCGCTTCGTCGAGCGCCGGCTGCGCGAGGAGTTCGGCTTCGAGGGCACCCCGATCCACATCTCCGTCCGGGTCCGCGAGAAGCGCGGCCGCAACAAGTAGCACCCGGCGCACGACGAGGCCCTGGGCCGCTCTCGCGAGAGCGGCCCAGGGCCTCGTCGTACCACCTGTGCCCGTCCGGGCTTCAGGAGTCCCGTGACCCCGGCGGCAGGGCCGCGGGCCGGGGCCGCCCCGCATGCCGCCCGACCCGCTGCCAGGAGCCGAGACTGCCGGTCGTGTGCTGGCTCTGCCCGCCGCTCCCGCTCTGGCCGTGGTGTCCGCCGTGCGAGGAGGAGGCGGAGTGCCCGCTCAGCGGGGCCCTTGAGGCGAAGAGACCGGCGCCGAAGGCCGAGAAGGAGAGATTCTCCTCGCCGCTCCGGTCGCCCGGCAACGCCCGGAACGAGCGCCGGTACTCGGAGTACAGCGCGTCGTAGATCGGGGTGGGGGACAGGCCCCCCGACGGATCCTGCGAGGGACGCATGGCAGGGATCTGACTCTGATGCTGGCGGGGGGAGTCGTATGAGTGCACGTAGGTGCCAACGACCTCACGGCCCGTCGGATGCGGCCCCGCCGGAGAAATCGCTGTTCGGCGGGGGTGGCCGAGCCGGCCGGACATGATCAGGTCCCGGCCAGCGGCATCGAGGCGGCGACCAGGAGCCCGTTGACCGCGGCCTTTTCCAGGGCGTCCCGGAGCAGGTCCTCGCGCGGCTGCTGGCCGATGGTGCCGGCCGGGGCGGCGAAGACGAGGACCGTCTGCGACTTGTTGACCGCCGCCCGCCAGCCTTCGGTCACCTGGAGCGGCTGGTGGGCCTGCCACCAGGCGACCGGGTTGCCGCCGCCGGCGCTCGGCTGCAGCACGGCGTGCAGCTGACCCACCGCCAGCAGCACGGACCAGCCCGGGAGGACCTCCGGCAGCCGGTTCATGTCGGGGGCCGGGCGGAAGCCCTGCTCCAGCAGCAGCTGGAGGAACTCGTCGCCCCCGCTGCCGTCGGTGCCGGGCCGGGCGACCGGGCCGGTCGGTTCGACGACCAGGGCCGGGCGCAGATCGTCCTCGATGAGGACGAGTCCGCTGGTGATGCCGAGGACGGCCTGTTCGGGCATGAGCCCCTCCGTGTCCTTCTGCTCGCTTCCGGTGATACTGCGCACCGCGCCCTGGAGTTGGTCCTCCGCGACCCTGACGACCTGCGAGGGGATGCACGTCGCGTGGGCGAACGCGAGGACCGCGGTCTCGTCGCCGATGAACAGCACCGTGCTGGTGCGTTCCTGGTCGGAGTCGCCGGGGGTCCGGCAGGAGGTGCAGTCGTAACTGCCCGGGGCGTTGTCGCCGACGAGCAGCCGGTCGGCTTCGTCGTCGCCGATCTCGGCGCGTACGTCCTGGCTGACGTCGAGCATGCGCGGCACGGGGGCTCCTCGAACTCGGTGCGTGGGCCGGGTGGTTCCCGGCTCATGAAGAGACAACGCGGGATCCGTGGCCGGGGTCACGCACCTGGGTGCACGGAAGTGCGGCCGGGTCGACACATCGGTACATCGACTGTTCGGCGTAGGGCTCCCGCGCGTCCGGCGTGCGGCTCCCGCGTCCCGCCCGGAACTTTTACCGGGGCGCGGGCAACCTCCCGGCATTTTCCGTCGTCAAGCTCGGAGGAAAGTATTGGCGAACGGGTGGTGGGTAGACGCCGGTTTACCGCACCGGTGGGTCCGCAATCGCGGTCCCGCCACTTCCGGGCCCGCAGGAAAACGGATGGACAGCTTCCGGAACCCGCAGGTCAGCGGGGGTCCGGCGGCGGCACCGGGGATCCCGTGCGCCATCTCGCGGATGCTCCGGGATTTCCCGGCGTATTTCGGGCACGAATCCGCCGGGAAGTGGCAGTCTTGACAAGGCCGGGTCGACAGGGGAAACAGCGACACCATGCATATTTCTTTTCTTCTGCACAATGCCTACGGAATCGGAGGAACGATCCGGACGACGTTCACGCTCGCCCGTACGCTCGCCGAGCAGCACGACGTCGAGATCGTGTCCGTCTTCCGGCACCGTGACGCCCCCGTCCTCGGCGCGCCCGAGGGCGTGACGCTGCGCCACCTCGTCGACCTGCGGAAGAAGAGCGCGACCTACGACGGCGAGAGAGCCGAACACGCCCGGCCCGCCACCGTGTTCCCGCGCGGCGACAGCAGGCACAAGCAGTACAGCCGGCTCACCGACGCCCGGATCGCCGCCCACCTCCAGGGCATCGAGGCGGACGTCGTCGTCGGCACCCGCCCCGGACTCAACGTGCACCTCAGCCGGCAGACCCGCCGCGGACCGGTGCGCGTCGGGCAGGAGCACCTGACGCTGGACAGCCACGGCTACCGGCTGCGCCGCGAGATCGCCCACCGCTACACGCTGCTCGACGCGCTCACCACCGTCACCCGCGCCGACGCGGACGACTACCGCAGCCGGCTGAAGCTCCCGGGCGTACGCATCGAGGCGATCCCCAACGCCGTCCCCGAGCCCTCCTGCCCGCCCGCGGACGGCGGCCTGAAGTGGGTCGTCGCGGCGGGCCGGCTGCACCGGGTCAAGCGCTACGACCACCTGGTGCGGGCCTTCGCCCAGGTGTCCGCGGCCCGCCCCGACTGGCGGCTGCGCATCTACGGCGGCGGGGACGCGACCGGGAACGAAGAGGCGGCGCTGCGCACCCTCATCGACGAACTCGGCCTGCACAACCACGTGTTCCTGATGGGTTCGGCCAACCCGATGGAGGCCGAGTGGCCCAAGGGGTCGATCGCCGCCGTCACATCGGAGCGCGAGTCCTTCGGCATGACGATCGTCGAGGCGATGCGCGGCGGACTGCCGGTCGTCGCCACCGACTGCCCGCACGGGCCGGCCGAGATCATCGAGGACGGCGTCGACGGCCGCCTGGTGCCGGTCGGCGACCCGGACGCCGTCGCCGCGGCCCTGCTCCAGCTGATCGAGGACGACGGGCTGCGCCACCGGATGGGCGGGGCCGCGCTGAAGGCCTCGGCCCGCTTCGATCCCGCACGGATCGCCGAGCAGCACGAGCGCCTGTTCACCGAACTCGTCGCGCGCGGCTCCCAGGGGCACGGGCACGGCGCCCTGCGCACCGCGCTGCACCGCACCCGGGGCAGCGTCCTCGACGGGGCCTACGCCCTGCGCTACAAGGCCGCCGACGTGCTCCGCAAGGGAAGGACCTCATGAACTCCACCGCAGTACGGGCCGACTGCGCCGCCGATCGCGCCGGAACGCTCACCTTCGACCTGACCGCCCCGGCCCCCGCCTCCGACTCCGTGCTGCTCCTGCGGCGCCGGGGCGCGGCGGGCAGGAAGCCCGGCGGCACGGTGCGCATACCGCTCAGCAGGCCGGCGCCCGGGCGGCTGCGGGCGGTGCTCCCGGCCGCCACCGAACTGGCCGAGGGCCGATGGGACGCCTATGTCGAGGAGCCCGGGGACGAGCCCGCCGAGGCCGTCGTCGAACCGGGGCTGCGCGACCTGCGGGCCCTCGTCGACCGCTGCCCGGGCACCGGGGCCGCGAGCGTCAGCGCCCGGGTTCCCTACCCGACCCTCGACGGCCGGCTCGCCGTGCGCTCCTGGGTCCGTGCCCCGCACGCCGAGGCGGGCCACGTCTTCGCGGGCCCGGCCGGCATGACGGTCCAGGGCGTGCTGTACGGCGTCGAGGCGGGGGAGGGGGCCGCGGTGGAGGCCCGGCTGCCGGGCGAGGCGGAGCGGGTGCACAGCGTCCCGCTCACCGCCCCGGACCCGGACGGTCCGGCCGGGTCCTTCGCGTTCACCCTGCCGTACGCCTCGCCTGCCGCCGGACCGGTGATCGAGGCGCAGTTCTGGCAGCTGTGGCTGGTCCCGGCGGCGGGCGCGGACGGCGTCAGGATCTCCCGGATACTCGACGACGTCTGGTCCCGGAACAAGTCGTTCGTCTACCCGGGCCACCCGGCGGCCCCCGGCGTGCTCGCCACTCCCTGCTACACCGCCGACAACGACCTCTGCCTGCGCCTGGAGCCCGCACCCGCGGACCGCTGAGGCAGGAGGCTTGCGGACGGGGGCTGTCCGCAAGCCCTGGCAGACTCGCCCCCATGTTGGAGACCTCGGCACGCCTGCTGCGCCTGCTGTCACTGCTGCAGACCCACCGCGACTGGTCCGGCGCCGATCTGGCCGACCGGCTCGGCGTCACCCCGCGCACCGTCCGCCGGGACGTCGACAAGCTGCGCGAACTGGGCTACCCGGTGAACGCCGCCAGGGGTACCGGCGGCGTACCCGGTGAACGCCGCCAGGGGTACCGGCGGCGGCTACCAGCTCGGGGCGGGCGCCGAGCTGCCGCCGCTGCTGCTGGACGACGACGAGGCCGTCGCGGTCGCCGTCGGCCTGCGCACGGCCGCCGGACACGGCATCGAGGGCATCGGCGAGTCCTCCGTACGCGCGCTGGCCAAGCTGGAACAGGTGCTGCCGAACCGGCTGCGCCGCAGGGTGGGCGCGCTCGGCGCGTTCACGGTGCCGATGCTGCGCGGGCAGGACGGCTCGGCGGTCGACCCCGGTCTGCTCACCGAGCTGGCCGCGGCCTGCCGGGACGCCGAACGGCTCCGGTTCGCCTACCGGACCCACAGCGGGGAGGCCTCGCGCCGTACCGTCGAGCCGCACCGGCTCGTCTGCACCGAGCGCCGCTGGTATCTGGTGGCCTGGGACCTGGAGCGGGAGGACTGGCGCACCTTCCGGGCGGACCGGATCACCCCGACCCCGCCCCACGGCCCCCGCTT
>NZ_QWFA01000259.1 GCF_003501885.1 Streptomyces globisporus | reverse complement strand
GGGTGCGGGGCGCGGTGAGCCGGGGGTGGCGCCGGGGCGGTTCTCGATGCCGTCGGTCGCGGCCCGGCCGAACATGCCGCGGCAGCGGCCGCCGGAGTCGCCGCCGCGGTGAGGTGTTCCGGGGGTGCTGCCCCGGGGTCACGCCTCGGGGCGCTGCCCCCGGCCCCCCGGACATCAATCGCCGGACGGGCTGAAATGCGGCGCCCCGGGAGCGGGGTGGATCGGCCCCCCGGTCCGTGAGGGTTCGGTCAGCTGAAGATGATCATTGAGCCCTGGGCCAGGCTGCGGGTCGCCGCCGCGTGGAGGCCCAGCCAGACGTGGCGTTCTCGGGCGAAGGGGCTGTCGTCGTGGGGGATCGGGTGTGCCGGTTCCTCCAGGGCCGTGGGACCCGACGGGGGTTGCGGGGCGGCCGGTGGGTTGGCCGGGTCGATACCGATGGACGGGGCCACGAACTCCAGCTCCCGCAGCAGCCCGTGCGCGGAGCCGAGGGGGCCGCCGCCCGCCAGGAGGTCGTCGTCGGAGAGCGGGGCCGGGAAGTCCACCGGGACGTACGCCCCGGCGTGGTCGTAGTGCCAGACCAGGTGCGACTGCTGCGCGCCCTGTTCGAACATCTCCAGGAGCTGCTCGTAGTCGCCGTCGAGACCCGCGACCGGAGTGACGGCCAGTCCGCTCAGCTGGAGCAGATAGGCGCGGCGCAGGAAGTGCAGGGCGTCGTAGTCGAAGCCGGCCACGGGGGCGACGTCCCCGGTGAGGCCCGGCATGTAGGCGTAGACGGGGACGGACGGCAGCCCGGCGTCGTTCAGCGCCTTGTCATAGACGGCGATCTCTTCGGCGAAGGGATTGTCGGGGCTGTGGCACAGCACGTCGACGAGGGGGACCAGCCACAGGTCACAGGCCACGAAGTCTCGCTCTCAGGAGGTTCAGGCGATCGTCGGGACAGCGTAATGCGGGGCGAACCTCACGCACAGTGCCCCGGGGACTCCGGAGGCTCCGGAGCCCTCGCGGAACCGGTTCCCGGCGGTCCGTCGGTGCCCCCCTCCGCTTTCGCCTCCGCGTCCCCTTCCGCTTCCGCTTCCCGCGCCTCCAGGCGGTCCGCCCAGGCGAGCGCGTGCCCGTAGCAGGAGCGCATCTCGGCGTGGACCTGGTCGTGGTCGCCGCGGGCGATGGCCTCGGCCAGCTCCTCGTGGCCGAACCACAGCACGTCCTCGTCCATCCCGTCGCGGCGCAGCCGGTGCACGGCGAACACCCAGGCCTGGACGCGGAGCCGGGTGAGGAAATCGGCGATGTACGGGTTGAGGACGAACTGCCCCAGCTCCCGCCAGAACCGCAGGTCGTACCCGATCAGCACGTCGAGGTCGCCGCCCTTGGCCGCGCGGACCGCCTCCGCGGCCCGGCGGCGGATCGAGGCCAGCCCCTCGGGCCGGACGGCGACCTCGGCGGGGTTGCGGAAGAGGCCCTCGACGACGAGGGCCCGGGCCTCGGTCATCGCGCGGTAGTCGGCGACGGTGAACTCCCGCACCTGGAAGCCCCGGTGCTGGTCGGAGGCGAGGAGCCCCTGCGCGGAGAGGTCGAAGAGCGCCTCGCGGACGGGCGTCGCGGAGACCCCGTACTGCTCGGCGATCTGCTTGACGGTGAACTCGCGGCCCGGCGGCAGACGTCCCGCGAGCACCTCGTCACGCAGTGCGTCGGCGATCTGCTGGCGCAGGGTATTGCGCGTCACACCTGCGCTCGGACTCATGCCGACCCCTTCCGTCCGTCCCTGCCTACCCGGCATACCCGTCGTGGTTCGGGTCACCTTAAGCCAGGGCCGCCGCCGTGCCCGATTCCGGGCACGGCGGGGAGACGTACGGGGTCGATCACGTACGGAATCGGCTCGTCCGGTTACTGCGCGTACGGACCGGAAGGGGACGCGGGCCGCGCTACGCGCCCCGGACCGGAGGCCGAAACGGGCTGCCCTAAGAGCCCTGCACCGTGTACGTGTCGGCCACGGAGAGCGCCACGTCCAGGGCCGCGAGCCCTTCCTTGGCCTCGGCCTCGGAGACGTTGCAGGCGGGGACGGCGTGGGTCCGGTTCATGTTGATGAACGGCCACAGCCCCTGCTTCTTCGCCGCCGCGCCGAAGGCGGCCATCGGGGCGTTGGCCTCGCCCGAGGCGTTGTACGGGACGAGCGGCTCGCGGGTCTCGCGGTTGCGGACCAGGTCCAGCGCCCAGAACGCGCCGAGGCCGCGCACCTCGCCCACCGAGGGGTGGCGCTCGGCCAGTTCGCGCAGGCCGGGGCCGAGCACGGTCTCGCCGATGCGCGCCGCGTGCTCGACGACCTTCTCGTCCTCCATCACGCCGATGGTGGCGACGGCGGCGGCGCAGGCCAGCGGGTGCCCGGAGTAGGTGAGGCCGCCGGGGTAGGGGCGGGTCTCGAAGGTCGCGGCGATCTCGGCGCTGATGGCGACGCCGCCGAGCGGTACGTAACCGGAGTTGACGCCCTTCGCGAAGGTCAGCAGGTCCGGCACGACGTCGAAGTGGTCGGCGGCGAACCATGCGCCGGTACGGCCGAATCCGGCCATCACCTCGTCGAGCACGAAGACGATCCCGTACCGGTCGCAGATCTCGCGGACGCCCGCCAGATAGCCCGGCGGCGGGGTCATGATGCCCGCCGTGCCCGGGACGGTCTCCAGGATGATCGCGGCGATGCTCGACGGGCCCTCGAAGGCGATCGTGTCTTCCAGGTGCTGGAGCGCTCGGGCGCACTCCTCGGCCTCGGTCCGGGCGTAGAACGGCGAGCGGTAGAGGAACGGCGCCCAGAACCGGACGACGCCCGCCGAGCCGTTGTCGGAGGGCCAGCGGCGCGGGTCCCCGGTGAGGTTGATCGCGGTGGAGGTGGCGCCGTGGTACGAGCGGTAGGCGGAGAGCACCTTCGGGCGGCCGGTGTGCAGCCGGGCCATGCGGATGGCGTTCTCGACGGCCTCGGCGCCGCCGTTGGTGAAGAAGATCTTGTCCAGGTCGCCCGGAGTGCGCTCGGCGATGAGGCGTGCGGCCTCGGAGCGCGACTCGATCGCGAACGCGGGCGCGAAGGTGGCGAGCTTGCCCGCCTGCTCCTGGATCGCGGCGATCACGGTGGGGTGCTGGTAGCCGATGTTGGTGTAGACGAGCCCGCTGGTGAAGTCGAGGTAGCGGTTGCCGTCGTAGTCCCAGAAGTAGGACCCCTCGGCGCCGGCGACGGCGAGCGGGTCGATGAGGCCCTGGGCGGACCAGGAGTGGAACACGTGCGCGCGGTCCGCGGCCTTCACGGCCGCACCGGCCGCGGGGTCGGCGTACGGGGCATGAGGGGCATGAGGGGTCATGCGGCCGAGCGTAAGTGCTGGTGGGGGGTGGCCTCCATGGCCACCTTGTACGGCTTGGGCCGGATGGTTCGGCAAGGTGTCGCCCTCGCCCCCACCCCTCTCCCTTGACAGCATGCTGTCGATATGACAGCCTTCTGTCATCGAGTCGAGGAGGTCACCATGACCAGCAGCAGCGCCGGAACCGTGCATCTCGCCGTTTACGACACCTTCGCCGACTGGGAGACGGGGTACGCGACCGCGCATCTCACCCAGAACGGCTACACCGTGCGGACCGTGGGGCTCTCCCGGGAGCCGGTGACGACCATGGGCGGCCTGCGCGTCCAGCCCGACCTGACGCTGGACGAACTGCGGCCGCAGGACAGCACGTTGCTGATCCTCACCGGTGCGGCCGGCTGGGACACGGGCGAGACGCTGGCCCCGTTCGCGCGGGCGGCCCGGACCTTCCTGGACGCGGGGGTGCCGGTCGCGGCGATCTGCGGGGCGACGGCCGGGCTGGCCCGCGAAGGGCTGCTGGACGACCGGGCGCACACGAGCGCGGTCTCCTTCTACCTCGCGGCGACGGGGTACGTGGGCGGCGAGCGGTACGTGGAGGTGGACGCGGTCACGGACCCCGGGGCGGACGGGACCGGGCGCCTGATCACGGCCGGGCCGACGGAGCCGGTGGCGTTCGCGCGGGAGGTGTTCGCGCTGCTCGGGGTGTACGACGAGAAGAAGCTGGACGCGTGGTACCGGCTGTTCCACGACTCGGACGCGAGCGCGTACGAGGTGTTGCAGGGTGAGTAGTGAGGGCGCGGGGCGCGTCCCGTCCGAGCAGGAGCTGCTGAGCCGGGCGGCTCTGACGGTGTTCCGGCTGAACGGGCAGTTCCTGTCGGTGGCCGACGAGTTGGCGCGGCCGGGCGGTCTCACGTCGGCGTGGTGGCAGGTGCTGGGGGCGGTGCTGGTGGAGCCGTTGCCGGTGGCGGGGATCGCCCGGACGATGGGGATCACCCGGCAGAGCGTGCAGCGGATCGCGGACCTGCTGGTCGAGCGGGGGCTCGCGGAGTACACGGAGAACCCGGCCCACCGCCGCGCGAAGCTGTTGCGGGTGACGGGGGCGGGCCGCGACGCGGTGGCCCGGATCGGCCCGCCCCACGCGGAGTTCGCCGCGCGGCTGGCGGGGGAGGTGGGGGCGGAGGACCTGGCGGAAACGGTGAGCTCACTGGAACGCCTGTCGGAGGCGCTGGACGCCCTGACCGCTGCGGACCGGGGCACTTCGAGCCCGTCCGGCTCCCGGGCCGCGGACCGGGGCACTCCAAGCCCGTCCGGCGATTGAGGACGGAACCCTTGATCGCACGAGGGCGGTGCCACCCCCAGCCTTCCCGTTTGAGGACGGAACCCTTGATCGCACGAGGGCGCCGCGTGCCCGGTGTGCCGGTGGCCGCCTCCCCCAGCGCTCACCCGCCCCGGGGTAAGGGGTTCACGACCTGATACGAGACCGTGCCGGGTCACCTGCCGCAGCGAGGCCGCCGAGGGCGCGCGGAAGGCCGGGAACGAACGCCTCCACGGGCCCCGCGCGAGCGGGCGAAGAGGACGAAGACGGAGCCGCCCACCGACGAGCAGACCAGCTACCCGGACAAGCCGGTGGCCCAGGTGGTGCGCGCTCCCGCGCTCTATGCTGCGACCAGAAGCGAGCCGGCCGAAGCCGAGACCGAGGCCCACCCGCCCCCAAGACCGACCCGACCCCGAGGAGGCACCGCGTGGCGACCGGGCGCACCGACCCCGAGCGGCGGGACCGCATCATCGACGCGGTGCTCGACCTCATCGTCGACGAGGGCGTCGCGGGCGTCTCGCACCGTAAGGTCGCCGCCCGCGCGGGCGTACCGCTGGGCTCGATGACGTACCACTTCTCCGGCATGGACGAGCTGCTGCACGAGGCGTTCACCCGGTTCTCCGGGACGATCGTCGCCCTCTTCGAGGAGCGCCTCGGTGCGGCGACCACCCCCGACGAGGCCCGCGAGGCCGTCGCCGACCTCGTCCACCACCTCTCCGGCGGCAACCAGCGCGAGCTGATCCTCACCCACGAGCTCTACACCCTCGCCGCCCGCCGGCCCGGCTACCGCGAGCTCACCCGCACCTGGATGGGCCGCAGCCGCCGGGCCCTGGAGTGGCACTTCGACCCGGCCACCGCCCGCCAGCTCGACGCGCTGATCGAGGGGCTGTCCATCCACCGCGCCCTGGAGACCGCGCCACACGAACGCGCCCTCACGGCCGAGGCGATCGCCCGCATCACCGCGCCGCTCCCCTAGGCCCGGCACCCCCTGGGCCCGCCACCACCAAATGGTTGCATGGACATGTATCTTGTTGAGTACATCGTCGGCAAGGGGAGCCCTCCCTGACGGTCAAACAGCAGCCGCTTGCCGCCTCCGATCAGGCCATGTGGGAGTCCGTCCTCGGCCTGCACACGTTCGTGGGGCGGCTGGAGAGCGCCGGGTGCGCCTACAAGGACACCTGCGACGACGACAGGCGCGGGGTCTATGCCGTCACCACCGACGAGGGCCGCAAGCACTACCAGGACGCCCGGTCCACGTACGCCGACGTCCTCGGCTCGGCCCTCGAAACCGCCGGCGCCGACGACCAGCTCGCCCGGGCGGTGCAGGCACTGCGCGGCACCGCCTGACGCGATCCCCCCGAAGCCCGAAGCTCGGCACCCGAAGCCCCGGCACCCGAAGCTCGGCACTCAGGACACGAGCGCCGGAGCACCGCATTCACTCTTGCGGGGGTACGTGAACGGGGGCGGGCCCGAAGCTCGGATGCCGGGATCCGGGCGTCGGGATGCGAGACCCGGGATTCGAGCGCCTTCTTTAACCGGGCGGCAGATACGGGGGGTTGGGAAAACCTCCCCACCTCCCCACCCCGTCACGGCCAGCCAGTATGACTAATCGTGACAGCTTGCGGCGGAGCGTGACCGCCGCTTACGGTGCGAGAACTAGAGAACTAAGCGACCCCGACGCGGTGTTCACAGCACCAGGCCGGGGTCTCACCGCAAGATCGACACCCTTAGAAAGACGATCCATTGGCTACACAGCACCATAGCTCCGCCCTGTCCGCCCCCGCAGTCTCCGCCGCGTACCCGATGGCCAAGCCCGGCTACGGCAAACGCTCCGCGTCCGGTCAACAACCCCGTGCGCACGACGACTTCGCCTTGCTCCCGACGCGCGAACGATACGTCGCCGGATTCGTCGACCACCTTCCCGACGGTGCCTCGATGAGCATCAAGCAACTGGCCAAGCAGCTCCCGCTGTACGGGCAGCAGGCCATCTCCACCTCCCTCAACGCCCTCTCCGTCGCCGGGCACCTGCGACGCGTACGGTGCGCTGTCGGCGCGGGCGACGAGACACGCTGGGCCTTCCGCACGTTCTGGTCCCGTACCGCCCGCGACAACGAGTGGTGGAACACCTACCTCGCCACCGAGACCGCCGCCCGAACCGCAGCCCCTGTGGAGCCGCCCCCGGTGGCCTCGGTGCCGCCCGCCCAGGCCCCCGCCGCCGTACCGCAGCAGCGGACCGCATACGAGGCCGCCCCGGACGCGGCCCCCGCGACAGCTCCGACGAATCC
>NZ_QWFA01000258.1 GCF_003501885.1 Streptomyces globisporus | reverse complement strand
GGAGGGGGCAGGGAAGGCCGGGATGGTGGTGGTTGAGGCAGCAGACCACCGAGAAGGAGATCAGGCTCTGGGACTTCGTGTAGTGCACCCAGCAGACGTCGACGCCTCGGGGAAGAGCGTCCATCGCGTACGCGATCTTGTCTTCCAGGGTGATGTGAGCGCGGCCGCCGTCGTCCCTGTCGGCGGGAGGATTCGCCTCGTACGTGCTCTTCAGCCACGTGACGGCGCCCACCGCCCGCGTCCAGGTGCGCTCCACCGCGGTCTGGTCCTGTCGCAGGAGCCAGTGCCCGCTCATGAGTGGCGGCAGCATGGAGGCGACGAACGCGCGGGTCTGTTCGGAGTTCGGTTCCGCACCCGGACGGCGTAGGGCCTCCTGTCCGTACGCGTCCCTGCTGCCGGTCCACGGACCGTATCCGTGCCAGTGTCCTGACCAGGTCATCTGCGCCCTTCATTAGGGGAGACGGGCCGGCCCGGCGTGTGTCCGGTCCGGCCCTTTACGTGGTGCTTCGTGCTCAGGAAGGGAGCCAGACTAGAGCGTCAGACCCCGGGTCCTGACCCACCCGGTGGCGAAGTCGTCGAGCTCGCTCCCGGTGAAGCGCAGCTCCTTGCCGGCGCCCTCGGGCTTGCTGTCGCGGAGGACGAAGGAGGCATCCGTGCCGGGGAGTGCGGCGAGGCTCACGCAGGTCTCGTGGGGGCCGCCCGCGTTGCCCCCGCAGAAGTCGGCGAAGGCGTCGGCCGCGGGGGCCGACAGGGCGTAGAGGTTCCCGTTCATGGGAAAGTCCCTTCCGGTGCTGATGTCGCGGAGATTCNTCGGTCTCGCCCGCGCTCCTGCACCCGCCCGGCTGCCGACCGTCCATGGAGACAGCCGGGCGGGGGTATGTGGCGGGCTCGCCCGAGCTATGCGCAGGCTGAGGCGGACCCGGGGTATGGGCCTGCGAATGGGGTCTGTTGGCACCTACGCCGACGGCGTCAACGCTCGAACCACACCGCCGCCACGATCGACGAGCCGATGGCGGCGAGGCAGACGACGTACGCGATCTGCCGGGCCCGTTCGCTCATCCGTCGCCCTCCGGGAAGGGTGTAGCGAGTCCGCTAGGCACCACGTATGTTCCTGTGCGCTCGGTGAACTCTGGCGCGCGGCTGGGTCGGGGCCGAATGGGGAGCGGAGGGCGATCTGCGGTTGCACCGGCAGAGGGCTCCTCGGGCTGCCGCTTCATAGCGATGAGTTTCCGCAGTACCCGTGCCTGAGTGCGGACGTGTGCGTAGACCTCGTGAGAGTAGGCAGCTCGGCGCGGCGGGTTGTCGACGAGGTGGGCTACTTCGAGGCGGAAACTGCGATCCGACGAGGTCAGGTCTGCTTCCACGGCGAAGACTTCGTCTGCGAAGGCGACGATCTTGCCACGCAGCAAAGAAGCTGCCTCGTCCAGCGTCGAACGGGTCGTCGTACCCAACCGGAACGCAAGGGCGCGGCGTAGGTCGAGCTCCGCGCTGATCACGTCCTGAGGTAATCCTTCGGCTCCCGTATTGCCAGCCGCCTCCGGTGGACTGTTGACCGGTTGGTGAGTCATCACGATCTCCTGTGCCCAGGCGCGTAGCGCTCTCGATGTGCATACATGGGTGGCGAGTTCAGTTCGCGAACACCCGTGCGGGGACGCAGCGCAGCCGTGTAGCGCCGTCACCAAGCCTCTGCGCAAGCCCAGTTGGGCTGTCGGCTGCTGCTTCTCAACAGACTGCACCCAACTGGCAACCATGCGCAACACGAGTGAGCTCAACGTTGAGATGTCGCTAGCATTGAAAAACTCAACAGGCATATGACGAAACCCTGAACGGGCTCATGCGGCACACTGGTCCGCGGCGAAGGAGGGGAGTGACGGGTGGCACATCCGGAACCGAAGGTGCGAAAGAAGCGGCTCGGGTCTGAACTGCGCAGGCTCCGGGAGGAGTCCGGCATCAGCCTGCAACAGGCCGGTGAGACCGTCGACGGCGACAAGACGAAGATGAGTCGCATCGAGAACGGGCGGCAGGGGCTGCGACCCCTTGAGCTGAAGACCCTGCTCGACATGTACCAGGTGGATCCGCCCATGAGGGAAGCGCTGCTCGCCCTTCAGCGGCAGAGCAAGCAGAAGGGCTGGTGGTCCCAGCACTCGGACAAGCTCAAACCAGACTTCCAAGAGCGACTCACGCTGGAGTCGGACGCCGTCCGGATCTACGCCTACCAGAGTGTGGTGGTCCCTGGCCTGCTTCAGACTGATGCGTACGCCACGGCGGTCATTCGCGGTACGGGGAGCAAGCGGATGAGCGACGAGGAGGTGCGGACACTCGTCGACCTTCGCCTCGCCCGACAGGCGATCTTTGATCGAGATGACGCGCCTCAATACCTCTGCATACTGGACGAGTCGGTGCTTCATCGGCAGGTGGGTGGTCCTGCCGTGACTGCTGCACAGCTACGCAACCTCGTCGAAGTGTCCGACCGCCCTGGCATCGCGGTACAGGTGATCCCCTACTCGCAGGGCGCGTACGTAGGCATGGACGGTCCGTTCACCGTGTATTCGTATCCGGACCCGATGGAGCTGGACGTCGTCGGTCTCGACAATCTCGACGGCGGCCTGTACCTCGAAGAGACGGGGGCTGTGGAGAACTACCGCAGTGCCTTTGACCAGCTACGTGCAGCCGCTCTATCTTCGCGACAGTCCATGGATGTGATCTCACGCGTTGCGCGGGATCTTGAGAACGAGTAAGAGGCTCACGATGATGCGGCACGATCTCCCGACCGAAGCGTGGATCAAGTCGTCCTACAGCGGCGACACCCAGGGCCAGTGTGTCGAGTTCCAGGTAGCACCGGACGGAGCTGTCGCGGTGGGCGACTCCAAGGACCGCGATCGTGGAGCCTTCGTTTTCCCGTCTGCTGCGTGGGGGGCGTTCGTGGCCGGAGTGAAGAGCGGCAGCGGCAACTAGTTCGTACCCTTAGCCCTGGCGTCCTCTGCCGGGGCGGTCCCTCCGTGCAGCCGAACGTAACCGCCCGCTTGCCGTCCCAACCCTCGATGTGTGGAACTGCTCAGCGGGCGTGGCCCGCCGGAGCCGGGACGGCAAGAGGCTGTCAGCCGGCGGCGATTGCCGAGTAGGTCAACACGTCGGCCGGGATCTGATGGAAGAGCTTCCACTCGATCGCCATCGGGTTGCTGCCTGTGTGCTTGACGTACTCCGCCGGCCCCATGAGCATCCACGGCTGGGCCCACCGATATCCGTCTGCTTGTATCGGCGTACGAAGAGCAGGACGTGAGTGCCCTTCTCCTTGTGGGTTTTGTAGCGGACACCGGTGGGTGAGCGCTCCGAGGTCTGGTTCTGCGACTCCCAGTGGAACAAGGAGTCATTGAGGGCGTAGTCCTTGTAGCGGGTCTCGGGTGAGAAATCCTTCTCGTCTTTCTCCAGGGTGACGAGCAGGGCATCGGTCTGGATGTTCTCGCACCACTTCACGCCTTCGCGGAAGTGCCCGGGCTTGCGACCATCCACTGAGGCCTGGCCCAGTGCGGGGAGAATCTCTTCGCGGCTGTACGACGCGTGGATGGTCAGCGGGATGCCAGTGTGCGCCCCGAGGAGTGGCACGGGCACGTGGTCGGCCTGCTGCAGGACGTGAGCGAGTACCTGATGCAACTCGTCTCGGAACGCGTGCTGGGGGCGCAGTGAGTCCAGCCCGGCTTGGTAGCTGGGGAAGTCTCCGCCCAGCGGCCAGAGCGAGAAGAAGAACATGCGGGCGTACCCCTGCTCCTGCTCGCTGAGCTCGTCGTAGGTAGGAGCGTCATCGGCCAGCAACTTGCTGTATGCCGCAACGCGCAGCGGGTCATCGACGTGCAGGAACGCCGAGACCCGCTTGAGGAGCGGCGACTCGCCTTCAGGGCCGATGGCGTCCAGGAGCTTCGCTCGACGCAAGAGGCCTGTCCATGAGTTTCCGTTGCCTCGGTAGAGCTCCTTGAGCTCCCGGCCGCTCTCCTTGAGGAAGTCCGCAAGGCGTGGCTTCGTGTAGGAGGCGACCTCGCGGGCCAACTGCGTGACATTGACAGCGATCTGCGTGCGAATGTTGTCAATGATCAGGTCCTTGGCCTTCGTCTCAAGGATGATCTGGCAACCCGAAGGAAGTTGGGGGAAGTCTTGCTCGATGCTGTCGAGGAGGCGGTTGCGCGTCAGATTCGTCAGTGCGCGGAACTGTTCTTCGAACCGGAACTCCTTGCGGTGCTGGCCGATGAAGTCCAAGACGGTGAGGACCGCCTTGTCCTGGGTTCGACGCAATCCCCGGCCCAACTGCTGGAGGAAGACCGTGGCACTGGAGGTGGGGCGCAGCAGGAGCAAGGTGTCGACGTCGGGGATGTCGAGCCCCTCGTTGAACAGGTCGACGGAGAAGATGACTTGAAGTGCCCCCGAGCGCAGGTCATCCAGTGCTGCCTTGCGGTCGTGTGCTGGAGTCTCCCCAGACAGGGCGACTGCGTTGAGGCCCGCACGACGGAAGAAGTCCGCCATGAAGTGTGCGTGCGCGACCGATACGCAGAATCCCAGGGCGCGCATCGAGTCAGGGTCGGTGATCTTGTCCTTCACCGCTTGCACCACGAGCCGAGCTCGCGCGTCGTTGCCCGTGAACAGGTTGCTCAGCGCTGTTGAGTCGTACGCTCCACGCTTCCATGTGACAGCGCTCATGTCCGTGTTGTCGGTGACGCCGAAATAGTGGAATGGGCTGAGGAGCTCGTTCTCCAGGGCTTCCCAGAGCCGCATCTCCGCCGCGATGCGACCGTCGAAGAACTCGTCCTGGATGTTCAAGCCATCCATGCGTTCTGGGGTCGCCGTCAGCCCCAAGAGCTCCCGGGGCTGGAAGTGGTCCACGATCTTGCGGTAGGTGGGCGACGTACCGTGATGGAACTCGTCGATCACGATGACGTCGAAGTGATCCGGGGCGATACGGTCCAGAGCCTGCGTCGTGAGCGACTGGACGCTTGCGAACACGTGGGTCCATCGGCTGGGGATCTCGCCGCTGAACAACAACTCACCGAAGTTAGCATCGATAAGAACGTTCTGGTAAACGCGCAAGGACTGCTCCAGGATCTCCTTGCGGTGCGCTACGAAGAGCAGGCGTGGGTCGCGGCCGAGCGTCTGACGCAGACGCTTGTAGTCCAGCGCCGCCATGACGGTCTTGCCGGTACCCGTTGCTGCCACGAGAAGATTGCGGTGTCGATCGTGCACCGTGCGCTCGACTTCGAGGCGTTCGAGCATGTCCCGTTGGTGCGGGTACGGGCGTACCTCCAGGCCGGAGAGGGTGATGCTCGTAGATCCGGGGCGCCCGCTGCCACCAGCGCGGGACAGGGCGTCGTCCAGCCGCTGCGCGTCCCTGTCAGGGTTGTACGACTCGAAAGCCGGCTCACTCCAGTAGGCGTCGAAGGTCGCCTCGAACTTGCGGATCACCGAGGGCGTGGCGACGGAGGAGAGGCGGACATTCCATTCGAGCCCATCGAGGAGGGCGGCCTTGGAGAGGTTCGAGCTGCCGACGTACGCCGTGTCGAAGCCGCTTTCGCGGCGGAAAAGCCATGCCTTCGCGTGAAGACGAGTCGAGCGAAGCTCGTAGTTGACCTTCACCTCGGCGCCGAAGTCTCGCACCAGTCGGTCCAGCGCGCGGCGCTCGGTGGCGCCGATGTACGTCGTCGTGAGTACCCGGATGGGAATGCCGCGCTCGCGCGCCGACGACAGGGACTTCTCCAGGACGCGGAGCCCGTGCCACTTCACGAATGCGCAGAGGAGGTCGACTCGATCGGCGGTGGCCAGCTCGGAGCGCAGCTCGAAGCCGAGACTGGGGTCCTCGGGAGAGTTCGTGATGAGAGCCGTCTCGGACAGCGGGGTCGCCGGGCGTATGGCGTACACGCCGGGCGCTTCCTGCTCCGCGACGGCCAGCAGCTGGCGCGGCCCGTCGGTGACGAGGTCGACCCACTCCGTCGCACCCTCGATCGTATTGAGCGATTCCAGGATGTGATTGGCCGCCATCACCTGCTCGGTAGGGGTGAGGCCTTGCAGCACGCGACGCACTGTGGCGCCGATATGGCGGGAGAGGACATGAGGCGCCGACTCTGTGCCAACTGAGGCTTCGATGGAGTGCCAGCCCGCGGAATCGAGCTGCTTCATCCGCTCGGCGAGCCGATGCGTGATGAGCGATTCGTAAAGCCCAGCAACTGGCGCTTCATCCGAAAAGTCGTTGGGCATGCCCCGAGTCCCCCTCATTTGGCTGCGTACTGCATATGCAGTTGTATCAAGGAGGTCTGACAGCCGGGCCCATGGCTGATGAATGAAGCAGGAGCCGCCGCCCACGATGTCTTGGGCGGCGGCTCCTGCGAGGGACCTGCATCAGAGGTTCAGACCCCGTGGCACCCCCCATACGCCTCCCCCGACCCGCACCAGCAAGCAGCCGTGCGCGAAGGCGGCCACGGGATCGCGCGGCCCCGGGCGGCGAGGGTGGTGGCGTACTGGGGAAGAAGGCCCGGGTCGGACGGGGACGCGGCCTCCGAGGCGGCGAACGCCTCGTACGACGGGACCGTGCCCGTGACGATGCCCAGGTTCGGGGTGCCCGTCGCGTGGAGGTCGCGCAGGGACGCCTCCAGGCGGTCCAGGTGGGTCGCGCGGTCCACGTACTCCTCGGTCAACGCCGGGTACGCCGTGAGCAGTTCGCGCAGCTCGTTCTCCGGCCAGTGCAGGACGGCCACCGGGAACGGCCGGGAGAGCGCCGTGCGGTACGTGCCCAGCTCCGCGCGCAGGCGGGTGATCTCGGCCTTCAGCTCGACCGGGTCCGATGAACCCAGCGACCACAGGCGCTTCGGGTCGTGCAGTTCGTCCAGGGGCACCGCGGCCGTGTGCAGCTCGCCCGCCAGCTCGTCCCAGGCGTCGTGCTCCAGGCCCATCAGCCTGCGCACCCGGTGGCGGCCGGTCAGCAGGGACTGCGTGGCGTACGGCACCTCCTCCCCGGGGGCCAGCAGCAGGGTCAGCGCGGTCGAGAAGAAGTCGTGCGCCGACTCCAGCTCGTCGTGCGCCTCCAGGGTCTCCGCGGCCACCTGCCACGGCGCGGCCTTCAGCGGGCCCGCCGTGCGGATGCCGTCGATGATCGCCCGGGCCTCGGCCTCGTGACCGTACTCCCAGAGGTTGGCCGCTTTCAGGGCCTTGATGAGGTGCGGGTTGTCGACGGTGGCCTCGGGGGCGGCGAGCAGGTCGTCGTAGAGCGTGCTCGCGCGGGCGCGGTCGCCCGCGAGTTCCAGGTGGGCCGCGGCCTGGAGGATCAGCGGTTCGTGGTCCTCGGGGTACTGCGCCGCGGTGCGGAGCAGACGCTCGGCTTCGGTCGTGTGATCGGCAGGCGTGTCGGGGCGCATGGACCACACGGTACTGCCGGACGGTGACGGCGGGGAGAAGAGGGCGGAGGAGGAGAAGCGGGAGAAGTCTGGAGAGTTGTGAGGTTTGCCCCTACCGTGCGCCTCGAGTCTTCAACGGTGTGCGGTCGTGCGCCCCGAGGCTTGCGGTGCGGAAGGGTGACGTCGATGCGGAGGCGGGGAGCCGGGCGAGGGCGTGGGGTGTTGTCCGGGGCGCGTGGTCGTGGCGGTGGCGGTTCGCGTCTCCTCGCCCGCGGGCTCTGGGTCTCCGCCGAAGTCGTCGTCACCCTCGGGGTCGTCCTGCTCCTCCTCGTCGCCCATCAACTCTGGTGGACCAACCGCGAGGCCCGCGCCGACGCCGGGCGTACCGTCCAGAGCCTCCAGCGGGAGTGGGACCGGCCGAGCCGGGAAGACAGCGGTGGCGGTGGTGAGCGACAGGAGAGTCCCCGGCCCTCCGCGCGCCCCGGTCCGGAAGCGGACGGCGCCCCGCCTACCGCCCCCGCTGCCCGGCCTAGCGCGGTACGGG
>NZ_QWFA01000257.1 GCF_003501885.1 Streptomyces globisporus | reverse complement strand
CCCCCGGCCCCCGCCCCACCGCCGCCCGGACCGTGGACGCGCACGGCCTCGCGCTCGCCCCCGGCTTCATCGACATGCACGCCCACAGCGATCTGGCGCTGCTGCGCGACCCGGACCACAGCGCGAAGGCGGCGCAGGGGGTCACCCTCGAAGTGCTGGGCCAGGACGGGATGTCGTACGCGCCCGTCGACGACCGTACGCTCGCCGAGGTCCGCCGCTCCATCACCGGCTGGAACGGCGACGGAAGCGACATCGACTTCGACTGGCGCACGGTCGGCGGCTATCTGGACCGCCTGGACCGGAACTTCGACGGCCAGGGCATCGCGGTCAACGCCGCCTATCTCATCCCGCAGGGCACGGTCCGGATGTACGCGGTCGGCTGGGACGACCGGCCCGCCACCGACGCCGAACTGGCTCGGATGCGGGAGCTGGTGGACCAGGGCATGCGCGAGGGTGCGGTCGGCATGTCATCCGGACTGACCTACACCCCGGGGATGTACGCGGACGACGCCGAACTCACCGAGCTCTGCCGGGTGGTGGCCCGCCACGGCGGCTACTACTGCCCGCACCACCGCAGTTACGGGGCGGGCGCGCTGGAGGCGTACGAGGAGATGGTGCAGCTGACGCACAACGCCGGCTGCGCCCTTCATCTCGCTCACGCCACCATGAACTTCGGCGTGAACAAGGGCAAAGCGCCCGACCTCCTCGCCCTCCTCGACGGCGCGCTGGCCGCCGGGGCCGACATCTCGCTCGACACCTACCCGTACACCCCCGGCTGCACCACGCTCGTGGCGATGCTGCCGAGTTGGGCGAGCGAGGGCGGACCGGAGTCGGTCCTGACCCGGCTCGCGGACCCGGTGAGCGCGGAGAAGATCCGGCACCATCTGGAGGTGCTGGGCTCGGACGGCTGCCACGGGGTGCCGATCGAGTGGGACACCATCGAGATCTCCGGCGTGAGCGCACCGCATCTGGCGGAGTACGTGGGCCGTACGGTCGAGGAGTCGGCACGGCTGCGGAGCGAGGAGCCCTGGGTGACCGCGCGGCGGCTGCTCACCGAGGACCGGCTCGGGACGACGATCCTCCAGCACGTGGGCCACGAGGAGAACGTCCAGCAGATCATGCGCCACCCGGTGCACACCGGCGGCAGCGACGGCATCCTCCAGGGCGACAAGCCGCACCCTCGGGCGTACGGCACGTTCCCGCAGTATCTGGGCCGGTACGCGCGGGAGTTGGGAATCCTCTCGCTGGAGGAGTGTGTCGCCCATCTGACCTCGCGCCCGGCCGCCCGGCTGCGGCTCGCGGACCGGGGCCTGGTGCGCGAGGGCTACCGCGCGGATCTGGTGCTGTTCGATCCGGAGACGGTGGCGGCGGGCTCCACGTTCGAGGAGCCGCGCACGCTGCCGGTGGGCATCCCGCACGTCCTGATCGACGGCCGGTTCGTCATCGAGGACGGCAAGCGGACGTCGGTCCTGGCGGGCCGGGCGGTCCGGGGAGCGGGGGCGGCAGCGGTCTGACCCCCACGAGGCGTCCGCCGCCCGTGGCCCCTACGAAGCGTCCGCCGCGCGCTCGGCCGCCCAGGCGAGGTCCTCCTCGGTGGGGGCGTCGTCCTGGGTGAGCGCACGCCGCCAGTAGCCGCTGAACTCGACGGCCGTCTTGGGCAGTTCGCGGTCCTCGACCAGGTGGCGGCGCAGCGCCCGCACGGCGGACGCCTCGCCCGCCACCCAGGCCGCGTCCACCCCGTCGAGGTCCGCTCCGGCATCCCGTACGGCGTCCACCAGCGAGCCACCCCGGTCGCGGCGCACCCAGCGGATCTCGGCTCCCCCGGCCGCCGGCGGCAGCTCCCGCTCCTCCGCCGCGTCCGCGACCTCGGCGTACACGACGGCCCCGGTCCCGGCGGGCAGCGCCTCCAGCACCGTGGCGACGGCCGGGAGCGCGGTCTCGTCCCCGGCGAGGAGCATCCGCCGGGCGGCGGGCAGCGGGCGGGCGTAGAGGGAGGACGGGCCGACCATGCCGAGGACGTCGCCGACCCGGGCGCTCGCACCCCAGCGCGCGGCGGGCCCGCTGTCGCCGTGCAGCACGAAGTCCACGGCCATCAGGTTGCGTTGACGGTCGTACGAGCGGACGGTGAAGCTGCGCATCCAGGGCCGCTCCGCCTCCGGGACCGCGAGGTACGCCTCGTACCAGCGCATGCCGTACGGGTCGTCGGCGTCCCGCTCCGGCAGTCGGGGCACGGCCTGTCCGGCGCGCGGCAGACAGAGCTTCATCTGCTGGTCCGGGCGGTCCTCCATGAGCCCGGGCAGCTCGTCGGCGGTGAAACCGATTCTCGCCGTCCCGGGGGTGATCCGCTCGACGTCCACGACCCGTACGTACGTGACCGGCAGCGCCTGACCCATCGCGACCCGACCCCTCTCCCGTGGAGCTTGATACCTTACGGCGTAAGGAATGACCCGCCGGACGTTACTTTACGCCGTAAGGAGTCGCACGTGGTGGTCTTCGCCGGGCAGGGCGATCCGCGCCGTTCCCTCTCCCTCCTGTGGCGCGCGGACGCCCCGCCGCCGACGCGCGGCGGCCCGGGGCCCAAGCCCCGGCTGAGCGTGGACGCGATCGTGGCGGCGGCCGTGGCGCTCGCGGACGAGGAGGGGATGGGGGCCCTGTCGATGCGCGCGGTCGGCGACCGGCTCGGGCGCACGGCGATGGCGCTCTACACCTACGTCCCCGGCAAGAGCGAGCTGCTGGACCTGATGTACGACGCCGTCCACGCCGAACTGCCCACCGCATACCCGGAGTCGGACTCGGGCGAGTGGCGGGCCGCGTTCACCGCGTGGGCCGGGGAGGTCCTGGAGTTCTACGTACGCCACCCCTGGGTGCTCCAGGTCTCGCAGGCGCGACCGGTGCTGGGGCCGCACGAGTACGCGGGCCTGGACACGCTGGTGACGCTGCTGCGGGCGACCGGGCTCGAGGCGGGGACCCTGCGGCGGCTGGTGGGGACCCTGTTCCCGTTCGTCCGGGGTTCGGCGCAGGCGGTGGCCGACGCGAGGCTGGCCGCTGCGGCGACCGGGAGCTCCGACGAGGAGTGGTGGGCGGCGCGCTCGGCGGCCCTGCTGGAGCTGGTCCCGGACTTCGCGGAGCGCTTCCCGGCGGTGAGCGGCCTGGAGTCGGAGGGGCCGGTCGAGCCGTATCCGGGCGAAGGGAACGAGGGCGCCGAGCCGGTGCCGTATCCGGAGCGGGAGGCGCGCGAGACGTTCCGGGTGGGGCTCGGGGTGCTGCTGGACGGGATCGAGGCGGCGCGCGTCGGCCGGACCTGACCGGGGCCGGGTCCGGCCGACGCGCTTGTGCGACGGGGCGGCTACGGCTTGGGCAGCGCGCAGCCCTCACGGTTGAGGTCGATCTTGCTGCCGGCCCCGATGCACGGAACCATGTTGTACGTCTGCTGGGCGTAGTTGATGCCCTCGCGGACGGTGACCTCGCCGTTCTCGTCGACCTCGCACGGGTTGTTGTCCGTGCACTCCTGGCCGCTCTCGTTGCCGGTGTTGTTGACCGCGACCACCTTGCCGGTGGCGTCGTCGATCACCGGCGAACCGGACGTACCGCCGATGGTCCGGCACTCCGGGGTGTAGCGGACCGAGTCCTTCCAGGTCCACCGGCCCTCCTTGAGCTGGTGGACGAAGCCGTCGATGTCGCAGCTGTAGGTGCGCTTCCAGTAGCCGGAAGCGACCGTGATGGCGGTGCCCGCCGTCGGGTGGGCGGTCTCCAGCTCCAGCGCCCGGATGCCGTAGCTGTCCTCGATCTGCTGGTAGGTGGAGGTCGTTTCGTAGAGTGAGAGATCGGTGTCGGTCATCGTGCCGTACGCGATCTTGCTCGCCTTCAGGGTGCCGACTCCGTCGCCCGAGGCGTTGAGCAGGGTGAAGGTCCGGGAGGACGGCTGGTCGACGACGACCTCGCCGGGGCCCGGGAAACCGGACTCCAGGCAGTGCCCGTTGGAGAGCACGAGGGCGGGGTCGGTGGGGGCGGAGTCGGGCGAACGGACGACGGAGCCCGAACAGTTGCTGAGCGCGACGGTCCCGGCGAAGGTCACGGCCTTCGCCGCGGGGCCGGCCTTGGATGCGGCTTCCTGCGCCTGCTGTGCGGGTTCGGCTGCGACGACGGGCGCGGCACCGGCTCCCAGGAGCAGGGCAGCGAGAAACGCACCGACGAGAGGCTTGTTCATGTGGGGGGTACCTCCAGTGATGCCAAGGGCCGGAGATCTTCCGGCTTTTGACATGCGCATGTTTGCGCAGATGTCAGGCCATCACAAGGGGTCGATTCGGGCCGCGCCTATGGCTACCGCTTCCCCAGCCCTGCCACGGGCTCGGCAGCGGCCTCCGCGCCGGCCCCCTCCACGCCCCGGTAGATGTGGTCGCGCCCCCACGCCCCCAGCGGTTCCAGCGCCGCGTTCAGCGAGAGGCCCAGCGGGGTGAGCGAATACTCCACGCGCGGCGGCACCTCGGCGTACACCTCGCGGTGCACGATGCCGTCGTCCTCCAACTCCCTGAGATGGGAGCTGAGCACCTTCTCGGTCACCCCGGGCACGGCGCGCCGCAGCTCACCGAAGCGGCAGGTCTTCTCGTTCAGCGCCCACAGGATGAGCACCTTCCACTTGCCGCCGATCACATCCATCGCCGCGTCGATCCCGCAGACGAACGCCCCCGGCCTCCGCACGATCCGCGTCATCGCCCGTCCACCCCTCCCCGCCTGCTCGCTATCCACGAGGTAACCACCCACTCCATAGTGCGTACTTGTTGCCTTCGCAGCCTTCGACCAGCCTAATCGGCATGTCCGACAACACCGTTGCTTCCGCCCCGCCCGCCCCTCTCACCCTGCTCGGCCTCGGTTCGATGGGCGCCGCCCTCGCCCGTACCTGGCTGGCCGCCGGGCACCCCCTGACCGTCTGGAACCGCAGCCCCGGCAGGACCGCCGAACTCGCCGCCGCCGGCGCGCGGGTGGCCGCGACGGCGGCCGAGGCGGTGGCCGCGAGCCCGCTCGTCGTGGCCTGTCTACTGGACGACGCGTCGGTCCGCGCGGCGCTGGCGGAGGCCGACCTCACGGGCAAGGACCTCGTCGACCTCACCACCTCCACCCCGGCCGAGTCGCGGACCCGCGCGGCCTGGGCGAACGAGCGCGGCGCCCGCTTCCTGGACGGCGGGATCATGGCCGTTCCGCCGATGATCGGGGTGCCGGAGGCCGGGGGTTACGTCTTCTACAGCGGCTCCCGCGAGGTCTTCGACGCCCACCGCGAGACGCTGGCCGTGCCCGTCGCCACCCGGTACGTCGGCGCCGACCCCGGCTTCGCCGCACTCCACGACGTGGCGCTGCTCAGCGCGATGACCGCCATGTTCGCCGGGGCCCGGCACGCGGCCGCGCTGGTGGCCGACGCGGGAATCGACCGACACGAGTTCGGCACCCTCATGGCGGACTGGCTCACGGCGATGGCCCCGGCGACGGCGGCGTACGCGGGCGGGCCCGTGCCCGACGACCCGACCAGCGCGGCCGTGGCGGAGGCGGGGGACGCGGCGCTGCTCCGCACGGCGGAGGAGCAGGGCGTGGGCACGGCGCTGCTCATCGCGTCGGCGGGCGCGATGGACGGCGTGTGACGGTCCGGGGCGGTCCGGGGCGCGTCGCCGCCCCGGCACGGCGACGCGCCCCGCGCCCGTCCGGGTCAGGCTTCCGCCGCCGCGGCCTCCTTGGCGTACGTCACCGCCTGGAGGAGCGTCAGTCCGGGCTCGGCCTGCCGCAGGATCTTGATCGCCTCCACGGAGTCCGCAGGGCCCTCGTGCCCGGCGGCGTCGAGCCGCCGGCGCACCCACCGGCCGCGCAGCTCGGCGTCCGGGCGGGCGGCGGACTCCTCGGCCAGGGCGAGGGCGCGCTCCAGCCCGGGGCGCTCGGCGTCCGGGGCGGTCTCCAGCGCGCGCCGAAGACCGGCGACGACATCGGGGGCGTCGCGGATGACGAGAACGGCGAGGGGCTGGGGCTTCTGGAACAGGCTCATGATCCTCCGCTACCCGGGCGGGCCCGGCTCTCACCGGAGTTGAGCAAGATCTGAGACCCCGGCGGGTCCGGGTGGCCTTCCCGCGTCGGGAGAACTCGGCCCGGGCCCGCCTCGGCCCGCCCGCCTCGGGCGGGCCTCGGACCATCGACCGAGGCCCTCCGGGCGCGGACTTCGGTCCGCAGCCGGAGGCGCGCCCGCACCCCGGCTGCGTACGGTCGGCGTATGACACTCGACCTCGACGCGTACTTCGCCCGCATCGGCTGGACCGGGGAGCCCCGCCCCACCCTGGAGGTGTTGCGGTCCCTGCACCGAGCCCACTTGTACGGCATCCCGTTCGAGAACCTGGACGCCGTTCTCGGCTCCGCCCCGTCCCTGGCGCTCGAGGACCTGGAGGCGAAACTCGTGCGCGGCGAGCGCGGCGGGTACTGCTACGAGCACAACACCCTCTTCTCCGCCGTCCTGCGGCAGCTCGGCTTCCCCGTGACGCTGCTGGTGGCCCGCGTGGTGCTGGGTGCGGCGCCGGGCGACATCCGGCCGCGTACGCACATGCTCATGAAGGTGGACGTGGAGGGTGAGCCGCACCCGTATCTCGCGGACGTCGGCTTCGGGGCGACCGGCGCCCTGGTGGAGCCGATCGAGCTGGTGGAGGGCGCCGAGCTGTTCGACGCCCCACGCCACCACCGGCTCGTCCACGTCGCGCACGACGGGCCGTTGCCGATGTGGGAGCTCCAGGCGGAGAAGGGCGGTGCGTGGGAGTCGCAGTACGCGTTCACCCTGGAGCCGTTCGAGACACCGGACTACGAGGTGATCAACTGGCACATCGCGACGCATCCGCGCTCGCCGTTCCGGCAGGCGGTGTACGCGCAGCGCACCCGGGAGGGATCGCACCTGCTGCTGGCCGGGCTGGACCTGATGGAGACGGCCGACGACGGCACGGTGAAGGAGCGGGTGCTGAAGGACGGCGACGAGGCGCTGCGGGCCCTGGCGCACGACTTCGGCATCCGGCTCCCGGAGGGCACGCGGCTGCCGGAGTGACGGCGGGGGCGCCCCCCGCGTGGCGCATCTCACCCGCCCCGGCCGCCCACGCCTCCTTTCCAAGCCGCGACGCCGCCCCGACCGGGAGATCCCACGGTCCGGGGCGGCGGCGGGCATGGCGATGGAAGACGGGGCGGGCCGGGGG
>NZ_QWFA01000256.1 GCF_003501885.1 Streptomyces globisporus | reverse complement strand
CGCTTCGGCCTCCCCCGCCCCGAAGAAGCCGCCGACGATGGCCCCGGGCCCCGCAGGCCGCACCCCGGTCTTCGAACGGAGAACGACGGGCGGGGGCAGGGGCGCGGGCGGCGGCTCGGCGGAGAAGGTCGTGGCCCTCACCTTCGACGCCGACATGACGGCCGATCAGGGCCCCCGGGCCGCCTCGGGCGAGCGGTTCGACAATCCGGAGCTGGTCGCCCAGCTGCGCCGGCTGAAAGTGCCCTCCACCGTCTTCATGACCGGCCGCTGGGCCGAGGAGTACCCGGCCCAGGCGAAGGCGATCGGCGCCGACCCCCTGTTCGAGGTCGCCAACCACTCCTACAGCCATCACGCGTTCAGCTCCCCCTGCTACGGGCTGCCGGTGGTCGGCAAGAACGCGATGACCCGCGACGTCGAACGCGCCTTCACCGCGTTCCGGAAGGCTGGGGTGCGGAACGTGGTGCCGTACTTCCGCTTCCCCGGCGGCTGTTACGACGACACGGCCCTGCGCGCCCTGGCCCCGGCGAACGTGACGGCCGTCCAGTGGGACGTGGTCAGCGGCGACGCCTTCGCCACGGACGCGGACGCGGTCGCCGAGCAGGTGCTGAACGGGGTCCGGCCGGGCTCGCTCGTGGTGATGCACTGCACCCGCAGCGCGGCCCCGGCCACCGAGGCGGCGGTCCGCCGGATCGTGCCGGAGCTGCGCGAGCGCGGCTACCGGTTCGTGAAGGTGTCGGAGCTGATGGAGGACGGCGCCTGAGCCGGGGCCGGGTCGTCAGTCAGCCGGAGCAGGCCGTGCGGCCCGCCTCCTGCCAGGTGCAGACCGGGCAGAGCGTGGCGCCCTTCGTCGACTCCGGGTGCTCCGTCGGTTCGCGGCACAGAACGCACTCGGCGTACGGAGGGCCCTCGGCGGTCCCGGTGGGCGGGGCGGGCGCGATCCGCCCCGGGGTCTCGCAGTACGTTTCGTCCACGTCCCCGAGCCTACTCACCCGCGTCGGGCGGCGATCCGGCAGACGAGAAACGCTGCAGCTACGGCGACGGCCGCCGCCCCGAGCGACGGCAGCGCGGGCGGGTCGAACGTCCCGGTCCGCGATCCGGTGACCAGGGCGGTGACCGCGTACCGCGCCGGGGATCCGGCGGTCACGAGCGCCAGGAGCGAGCCGAGGACGGCCGCCGCGACCGACCAGCCCCGGCGGCGCAGCACCGGGCGGGTGCTGAGCGCCCCCACGGCCGCGCCCAGCAACACGCAGCACAGGGCCGCGAGCAGTCCGGCGAGCGCGGCGGCCGGCCGGGAGACGGCGTGGGTGCCGTTGTCGGTGGCCGGGCTGCTGACGAGCAGGACGACCGCGGTGGTCGCCCCGGCGAGCACCGCCGCACAGCCGGTGGCGGTGAGCAGCGCCGCCAGGTGGACCCGCCGGGGTCCGGCGGCCGCCGAGGCGACCGCCCGGGCCGCGGGCGGCTCCTGGCCGACGCAGAGGTGGACGGCCCACGCCGTGACGGGCAGCAGGGCGGCGGCCGCGAAACCGAGCGAACCCAGCACGGGTTGGCCGCTCTGTACGCCGACGGCGAGGACGGCCGCGTACAGCAGGAGAGGCGCCGTCCAGCGCTGGGAGCGGGCGAGCAGGGCGGCCTGGTAGCGAAGGAGAGCGGTCATGGCGCTTCGGACACCTCGGCCTGTTCGGATACCTCAGCCTGCCCGGGCGGCCCCGTCGGCTCGGGTGCGTCGAGGGCATGGGCGGCGTCGACAGGGGCCACCTGCCGGATGTGCCACGGCGGACGAGCCGTCAGCAAGGCCGTCAGCAGGGCGTCGGAGTACGGCTTCGGGACGGTGAGGCGTACGAGGTCGGGGGCCACACCCGTCCCTCGTTCCCGGACCGGGGCGCCCGGCAGGTCCCGGGGCAGCGCCGCGTCGGGCGGGCCCTCCGCCTCGATCAGGACGCGGGGGCCGGGGACGGGGCGCGTTGCCGTCGAAGGCTTCGCCCGGTTCACGCCGCCGTCCCCCATCCGCAGGGTCAGGTCGGCCGCACCGGCGAGCCGTCGCGGGTCGTGGTCGACGAAGACGACGGTGGCGCCGCCCGCGACGCGTTCGGCCACGGCACGGTCGAGTTCGGCCCGGGCGGCGGTGTCGAGCCCGGTCCATGCCTCGTCGAGGACCAGCAGGTCCGGCGCGGCGAGCAGCGCCTGGGCGACGGCGACCTTCTGGCTGGTGCCCTTGGAGAGTTCGGCGAGCGGGGTACGGGCGTGCTCCGCCGCCCCGAACCGGGTCAGCCACTCCCCCGCCCGCCGCTTCGCCTCGGCCGTCCGCAGTCCGTGGATGCGGCCGAGGTGGACGAGGTAGCCGGTGGCGGTCAGGGGCAGCGCCGCCGGGAAACGCTCGGGGACGTACGCCGTACGGGCCGGGCGGCCGGTGATCCGCCCCTCGGCGGGAGCCTCGATCCCGGCGAGGAGCCGTAACAGGGTCGACTTTCCGGCGCCGTTGCCGCCTTCGACGCGGACGAGGGCCCGCGCGGGCAGGGCGAGGTCGATCCCGCGCAGCACCCACGTGCCGGCGAGACCGTACCGGTGCCCCACGCCCCGTAGGTCCAAGGTCAGTTGGAGGTCTTCTCGGGCCTGGCCTCGCTCGGGCGGACGATGACGAAGCCCTCGCCCTGGAGCATCAGCTGGACCGCCTCGCCGGAGCCCCCGCGGACCATCGAGCCGACGCTCTGGGAGCGGTTCAGGCTGGTCGTGAGCTGCTGGCTCCAGCCGACGACCGCGTCCGTGTCCACATACACCGGCTGGGCGGCCGTCACGGGGATCACGATCGGGGTGCCCTCGCACATCAGGCCGAGCTTGCCGTAACCCGTGAAGACGCTGTTGAAGAGGCCGCCGCCGACCATTCCGGCGCCCTTCACGGTCTTGATCTCGTAGGAGAGCGTGGGGTCGAAGCAGAGGACGTTGCGGCCGTTGATGGTGATCGAGTCGCCCTGGTCCAGCTCCACGATGAAACAGTTCGCCGCCTCGTGCGCGAACCAGGCCTCGCCCTGGCCCCGGACGGCCATCAGCGCGAGGCCCTCGCCGGTGACGGCGCGCTTGAGCATGCCGCCGATGCCCTGGCCCTTGCGCTCGAACTGGAGGTTGCCGCGGAAGGCGATCATCGAGCCCTGCCGGGCGTGCATCTCCCCGTTGACGGCGTACTTGATCGACTTGGCGTTCTGCAGTGTCATCCCGGGGGCGGTGGCCGGCTGGGCCATGTGCTCGCTGGAAAAGAGATCGCTCTTCATGCGGAGCATCCTCACCCGGACCCGGTCGTTCCGCCAAGCAGGTGACCTCGTCCGCCTGGCAGACTGGGACGGTGACCAGCCATGACACCCCCTCCCCCGCCTCCGGGAGCCCGTTCCGCAGCGGCCCGACCGACCGCGACCAGGCACCGCAGTTCGTGCTGCCCCTGGTGCTCCACCTGGAGAAGACGGACCCGCCCGCCCGCACCGACGCGCTGCGGGCCGCCGCCCGGGCGGTGCTGACGATCCTCTCCGACGAGCGGTCCCTGGGCGACGGCGAGTGGGCGGCGGCGATGCGGGACTGGCAGGACGCCCGGATCCGCAAGGTCGTGCGCCGGGCGCGCGGTGCGGAGTGGCGCAAGGCGGCGGCGCTCGACGGCATCACGGTGACGGGCGAGGAGGGCTCGGAGGTACGGGTGTTCCCGCCGATCCCGCTCGACGGCTGGCCCAAGGAGCTGGCCAAGCTCCAGGTGTCGGGCACCGACCTGGACGACCCCGAGCCGCCCGCCGCGCCCGATCTCTCGGGCCCGGTCCTGTGGCTGAACCCCGATGTCGACATGTCGGCCGGCAAGACGATGGCCCAGGCCGGGCACGGGGCGCAGCTCGTCTGGTGGGAGCTGTCCGAGACCGAGCGCAAGGCCTGGCGCGAGGCCGGGTTCCCGCTCTCCGTGGCCACCCCCGGGGCGGAGCGCTGGCGGGAGCTGACGGCGAGCGGGCTTCCGGTGGTGCGCGACGCGGGGTTCACCGAGATCGCCCCGGGCTCCTGCACGGTGATCGCCGACCACCCGGCGCTGCGCCGCTGAACGGGACGGCGACCGCGGCGGATCCCCGTCGCGGAGCCGCGACCACATCGCCCACGCGCTGAACGTTCCTGGTTCCCCTTACGTATCTCCCGGTACTGCCCTATCGGCACTACCGCCAAGTAGCCTGCACAGCCAGTCGATTGGCGGTTGATTGACGCCTGTTCGATCGACGCTGTCACGCCTCGGCCCGGGAGACACCTTGTTGCGACGCATCAACGGCACGGCCCTCATCATCGCGGCGCTGGTCGCCACAGTCTGCGCGCTCGCGTTCCCCGTCTGGTCCTACGCGGACCGTTCGGGCACCGGCGAGGCGAATCTCAACGCGTCCAGTGTGGCCACCCAGTGGGGGCCGCTCTCCGCGACCGACCGGGACTTCCTGGTCAAGGTGCGGCTCGCCGGGCTGTGGGAGCTGCCCGCCGGGCAGCAGGCGATCGAACGGGCGCCCAGCGAGGCGACGAAGGCCGCCGGTGACCACCTCGTCGTCGGGCACACGGACCTCGACCGGCGGGCCCGGGACGTCGCGGCGAAGCTCGGGGTGGAGCTGCCCAACCAGCCCACCACCCAGCAGCAGGAGTGGCTGCGGGAGCTGACGGCGGCGAGCGGGGACGAGTACGAGCGGAAGTTCGCCAATATCCTGCGCGCCGCCCACGGCAAGGTCTTCGGCCTGATCGGCCAGGTCCGCCACACCACCCGGAACACGCTGATCCGGCAGCTGGCGAGCGACGCCAACCAGACCGTGCTGGACCACATCACCATGCTGGAGGCCACCGGGTTCGTGGACTTCGACGCCCTGGCGCGCGAAGCGGTGAGCGGGTCGACGTCCAGTCCTTCCGGCCCGTCGATGCCCCGGGACGGCCAGGCCCCGCTGGCCCCGGTGCCGGCGACGCCGACCGGCGACCAGTCCTTCACCTCGCGCCCGGTGCCGCCCACGATGATGCCGATGCCGTAACGACGGCGGCGGGTCCGGAACCTCAAATGAAGCTCTGAACGTCCCTCCGGTCGGGTTCATCGCCGCGCGACGGGGCCATGACCCCTGAACAGAACGAGGTGAGCAGGGGGACGGGGGGCGTCATGGAACTGGGTACAGGTATCGGCTGGCGGCCGGAGATCGCGGCCGATGTGGAGTCGCTGAGCGGGATCGACTGGGTCGAGGCGGTCGCGGAGAACCTCTGCGCCGACCACCTTCCCGACTCCCTGGTACGGCTGCGGGAGCGCGGGGTGACCGTCGTGCCGCACGGGGTGGCGCTCGGCCTCGGCGGCGCGGACCGTCCCGACCCCGACCGGCTCGCCGGTCTCGCGGCGCGCGCCGAACTGCTGGGGGCACCCCTGGTGACCGAGCACATCGCGTTCGTACGGGCCGGGGGGCCGCTGACCGCGTCGCCGAGGCTGGAGGCGGGGCACCTGCTTCCGGTGCCCCGCACCCGGGACGCGCTGGACGTGCTCTGCGAGAACGTGCGGATCGCACAGGACTCGCTGCCGGTGCCGCTCGCCCTGGAGAACATCGCCGCGCTGATCACCTGGCCGGACGAGGAGCTCACCGAGGGGCAGTTCCTGGCCGAGCTGGTCGAGCGGACCGGGGTACGGCTGCTGATCGACGTGGCCAATCTGCACACCAACCACGTCAACCTCGGCCAGGACCCGGCGAAGGCGCTGGACGAGCTGCCGGTGGAGGCCATCGCGTACGTCCATGTGGCGGGCGGGGTCGAGAAGAACGGCGTCTGGCACGACACGCACGCCCACCCGGTGTCCGAACCCGTCCTGGAGGTGCTGGCCGAGCTGCGCTCCCGGGTCGATCCGCCCGGCGTGCTGCTGGAGCGGGACGACGCCTTCCCGCCGGGCGCGGAGCTGGCGGGCGAGCTCGACGCGATCCGGGCGACGCTGCGGAAGGCGGCGCCCTCGGCGAACCCGGGTCCGGTCGCGAGCCCGGGCCCGCGACCGGACCCCGCTCCCGCGTCCGACGACACCGCCGGCGCCGGGGCCCGTACGGCCGCAACCGCCCCCGTGCCCGCCGCCACCCGTGACCGTACCGCCGTCGCGCAGACCGCCCTGCTCTCCGCCCTGGTCGCCGGAACGCCCGCCCCCGCGGGCTTCGACCACCGGCGGCTGCGGGTGCAGAGCCGGGCGCTGGCCGCCAAGCGTTCCGACGTCGTCGCCAAGGTGGCCCCCGAACTGCCGGAGATCCTCGGCAACGGCTACCGCACCGCGTTCCTCGCGTACGCCGGGAGCCGCCCGATGTCCGGCGGCTACCGCCGGGACGCCCTGGACTTCGCGGAGCACGTGCTCATCGCGGGCGGCCCGGCCGATCCGGCGGCGCGGCGCCGGCTGACGTACTGGTGGCAGGATCGGTCGGGCGCCCGGCCCCCGCGCCGCACCACCCGTCTGGTCCGGGCGGCCCGTGCCGTCCTCGTGGGGAAGTGACCGCCATGAACACGCTCGCTCTGCTGGCGACCCTCGCGGTCGTCGTCTCGTCGGTGCTGCTCGTCGCCAAAGCGGTGGCCGAGCGGTCCCGCCGCCCCTCTCCGGGCCCCGGCGTCGCCCTTCACGACGTGTACGAGGTCGCGTTCCTGAACGGCGGTCCGGCCAGGGTCGTGGACACCGCCCTGACCGCCCTGCACGCGGACGGCCGGCTGGCGGTCGGCGGGCCCGGCATCGTCGCCGTACAGCGGGCGCAGGCGAACGACCCGGTGGAACGCGCGGTGCTCCAGGAGCTGGCCGCCGCCCCGAACGGCGCCCTGCACGTCCTGCGGGAAGCGGTGATGCGGCACCCGGCGGTCCAGGAGGTCGGCGACGGACTCGCGGCGCGCGGGCTGCTGGTGCCGCCCCACCGGCTCCGCCCGCTGCGGCGGTGGGGCCTGACCCAGGGGACCGTGTGCCTGGTCGCCCTGCCGCTGAGCCTGTTGCTGACGTTCGCCCAGTTCGCCACGGACGACTCCCTGGACTTCTCGGTCCCGTTCATCATGAAGATGCTGCCCGCGATCGTGATCGGCTCGTTCATCGGGCTGATCGTCGCCAACTCCTCCGCGGGCCGCCTCACGGCGTCGGGGCGCCACGCCGCCCAGTCGTTCCGGGCCGCCTACGCCCACGTGGTGACCCCCGCCCATCTCGTCGCCACCCTGGGCCTGCGCGCCCTGCCGGACCCGGTGTTCCAGGCCCAGTTGATGGCCGCGGCACGGCTGGGCGCGCCGCGCCGGGCCCAGTTGATGGCCGCGGCACGGCTGGGCGCGCCGCGCCGGCGGTCCTCCGGGCGGCGCGTCGGCGGGTCCACGGCGACGGGGGTCACCGCCGTCGGCGTGGCGACGGTCTGGTGCGCCGCGTCCGGTCCCGGTGGCTCCAGTTGCGGCGGGTCGACCGGGGGCGGCTCCGGATCGAGCTGCGGAGGCGGCTCCGGGTGCTCCTCGGGGTCCGGGTGCGGAGGCGGCAGCGGATCGAACTGCGGAGGCTCGGGCGGGTCGAGTTGCGGCAGCTCCAGCGGCTCCAGCTGCGGAGGCGGGGGCGGGGGCGGATCCAGCTGTGGGGGC
>NZ_QWFA01000255.1 GCF_003501885.1 Streptomyces globisporus | reverse complement strand
GGCCCCCGGCCCCCGGCTCAACGCCTACCCGGCCCGGGCAGCGGCCCGTTCGAGGTCCCCGGTCAGGATTCCGGGCCCGCCCGCACATGGCAGAACCCGCCGGATGCTCCCCGGCGGGTTCTGCCATGCAGGTCGGTAGGCGCGCGTCGGTACGGCTCAGCTCACCGCACTCGCGGTGCGCGGCGCCCCCGCACGGGCGGCGGGTCTCAGAAGGCGCTCGGTGAGATAGCCGAAGACGATGCCGAAGGTGCTCCAGAGCGTCGCCTGGACCGCCAGCGTCGAGAGCCTGAACTCCCACAGCAGCGTCGCCGGGAAGTCCTTGCCCACCTCGTCGAAGGAGGGCAGGAAGGCGTAGGCGAGACCGATCAGCAGGACGAAGCCCGCGAGGGCCGCGATGCTCGCGTTCCAGTTGCCCAGGCGGGGTGCGAGCCGCTTGCCGATGATGACGGCGGCGACGGCCAGCAGCACGCTGAGGGCGACCATCAGGAAGAACAGGGTGGTGCGCTTGCCGATGGTGTCCGGGTTGCCGACGGCGGGCGGGTTCGCCGGGTACTTGAGGAACGGTACGACGTAGACCGTGAGCAGGGCGGCACCCGCGATCAGCGCCGCCGTGGCCCGGGGGCCGAAGTCGCCGATGCGGCCCAGGGCGTAGCAGAACACGAGGGCGGCGATCCCGCCCACCGCGACGCCGAAGACCAGGACGCCGGTGGCGAGACCGCCGGTGGCCTGCATGGTGCGGCTGACCAACTCCTCGCCGCCGCCGTGGTCATGGCTGTGGGCCTCTTCGAGGGCGATGGCCGCGTCCACCTGGGACTCGCCGAGGAAGTAGGCGACGACGAGCGCGAGCGCGCCCGCGATCAGGCCCGCGAGCATGCCGCGCACGAGCAGGGCTCTGACAGATATGGGGTTCACGATGGTTTCCTGGTTTCTCTTGCTTGCCGCTGCCGGCCGCGTCGCTGAATCCCCGCCGGACGGTGTTCCCGGCGGGGCCCTGGTTCCTCGGGTGTCTCAGTGGCAGGGGAAGCCGAGCAGGTGGCGGCCGTCGTGAACCCACTCGTGGACGCCTTCGCCCGAGACGAGTGCGGTGGCGCCCTGTTCGGCGCCGACGAAGTACAGCAGGACGAGCATGAGAATGCCGAAGAAGACCGCCCACGGGGCAAGGGCCTTCGCCGAGATCGGGGTGATCTCGGATGTCCCCGTCGCGGAAACGGCGGACTGTGCCATGGCAGAACCTCCTGTGGGAACACGCGTCCCTGTCGTGGTGCCTCGGACGAAGGTGCCGGGTCTGACTTCCCGCCCGAAGGCGGGTTCACAGTGGCGCGACCGTGCCGGATTCTCACCGGACTTCCGTCCCACCCTCGTCATGGTCGACGTGACCATACCGCCTGTACGCAGGCACCGCCATGGTCAAATGTGCAGCGTCACGGAGGGCGGATTCCTTGGGGCGACAGGGCTGTGAGGCCCCTGGTGCGGGATGGAGGGCAGGGACATGACAGTACGGGTGATGTTGATCTCACCGGCGATGAACGCGGCACTGCGGGAGGCGCGCCTCGACGGCGACTCCCCCCTGGACCGGTCCGGCCGGAAGCGTGCGCGGGCCGCCGCCGGTGCGGTGCCGGGGACCGGGCTCGTGCTCAGCGGCCCCTCCGGCCGGTGCCGCGAAACCGCCGAGGCCCTCGGCCTTACGGCCCGGACCGAACCGGCCCTGGGCGGCTGGGACCTGGCGGCCTGGGCCGGCCGCCGCCTCGACGAGGTGGCCGCCGCCGAACCCGCGGAGGTGGCGGCCTGGCTCGGCGACCCGTCGGCGGCTCCGCACGGCGGCGAGTCGCTGTGCGACCTGCTGACAAGGACCGGTGCGTGGCTGGACTCCCTCGGCGGACCGGACGCACCCGGCGCGAGCTGCCTGGCGGTGGCCGAGGCCGCCGTCGTCCGGGCGGCGGTCGTCCACGGCCTGCGCCTGCCGGCGGAGGCGTTCTGGCGGCTGGACGTCGCGCCGCTGACGCTGACCGAGCTCAGCGGGCGCTCCGGCCGGTGGAACGTGGCGCTCGGACGCCCGCTCATCGCTCCCCCGGCCGGTTGACCGCCGCGGCCCGGCGCTCACCGGCCGCGCAGCCACCGCAGCCCACCGCGCTCCTCACGGCCGATGGGCCGTCATATCCCTTCGCTTTCCCGCCAGTCGGGCCGGACCAGCACCGCCGTGGCGACGATGTCGTCCTCCACCCGCCACCGCCCGTGCAGCGTCGTCGGCAGGGCCGGATCGGTGAGCAGCAGTCGGGCGGCGAAAGTGCCCTCGGCTGCGGCGGAGCCATCACACCCGTCACTGCCTCCCGCCGCATCCGTGCGATGGAACGTCAGATCCGCCTGAACGAAGTCGAGTTCGACCCCGGTGACCGGATACCAGGTCTTGAAGACGCTCTCCTTGGCGCTGAACAGGATGCGGTCCCAGTGGATTTCGCCCGCGCCCTCCGGCACGGGCGGACCGATCCGCCGTCGCTCGGCGGGCAGGGACACCAACTCCCGTACGCCGGTGGGGAGCGGGGCGTGCGGCTCGGCGTCGATGCCCAGCGACAGCACGTCCGTCGCCCGGGCCAGCGCGGCCGCCCGGTAGCCGGCGCAGTGGGTGAGCGTGCCGACGATTCCTTCGGGCCACAGAGGTCTCCCCCGGTGACCGTGGAGTACGGCGACGGGAGGCAGGCCGAGTCCGGCCATGGCGCGCCGGGCGCAGGCGCGGGCCGTCGCGAAATCGTTCCTGCGTTTGGCCACGCTCTTGGCGATCAGCGCCTCCTCCTCCGGGAAGAGGGCTCCGTCCGGGACGGTCTCCGCGCGGGTGGCCGCCGAGGAGACGTCGGCGGGCAGCAACAGCTCGATCACGTGGTGCCTCCGGGGGTGCGCGGCTGTGCGGACGGTCCGGCCCCGGCCCGTTCCGGTGGGGCGGGCTCACCCTCGTACGGGAGGATCTGCCGCAGCAGGCCGCGCGGGTGCCCCCGCTTACGCCACTCCCTGGGGTAGCCGATGGAGACCTCCTCGAAGCGCACCCCGTCGTACCAGGTCGTACGGGGGATGTGGAGGTGGCCGTAGACGACGGCGGTGACGTTGAAGCGGCGGTGCCAGTCGGCGGTCAGTTCGGTGCCGCACCACTGCGCGAACTCCGGGTACCACATCACCGACGTGGGTTCGCGGACGAGCGGCCAGTGTCCGGCGAGGACGAGGGGTATCTGCGGGTCGTGCTCCGCGAGCCGGCGGCCGGTCTCGGCGACCCGGGCGCGGCACCAGTCCTCCCGGGCCGGATAGGGGTCGGGGTGCAGGAGGTACTCGTCGTTGCAGACGATGCCGCTCTCGTGCGCGACGGCGAGCGACTCCTCCTTCGTGTGCGTTCCGGGGGCGCGGAAGGTGTAGTCGTACAGGAGGAAGAGCGGCGCGATCGCCACCGGCCCCTCGGGGCCCGGCCAGATCGGGAAGGGGTCCTCCGGAGTGGTCACTCCGAGCTCCCGGCACAGTTCGACGAGGTGGTCGTAGCGGGCCTGGCCGCGCAGTTGAACCGGGTCCTTGGGCACGGTCCACAGCTCGTGGTTGCCGGGGGTCCAGATCACCTGGGCGAAGCGTTCGGCGAGGAGCCCGAGCGCCCACCGGATCTCCTCGGGGCGCTCCGCGACGTCGCCCGCGACGATCAGCCAGTCCTCCTCGGACGTCGGGTGCAGGGACTCGACGATCGGCCGGTTGTCGGTCACCGCCGCGTGCAGGTCGCTCACGGCCAGCAGACGGCCCCGGCCCCGCGGTCGGGATCCGTCGCCGGGGGGCGGTACGGCGGCGGGGGCACCGTGCGGTGCCGGGTCGCTCGGAGGAGTCATGGGCGCTGAGTTCCTGATCTGTCGGCAGTCGTCCGGCTCCGTCCGCACGGTGTGGGGAGCCCCTGAGGTCGTAGCCTCTCACGCTCCCCTCCCGGCTCTCCCGGGGTTTCGGGCGCGGCCGCGTCGACTGCCGGGCGTGCTCTCGTACAGGCGCCGCTCCGTCAGTCGTCCTGGGTGCGGCGGGAGTTCAGTTCGTTCACCGCTCCGAGCGCGTCGCCGATCGTCGTGTAGTCGACGGCGATGAAGGTGACCGGGCTGCCGCGCTCCGCCTCGCAGGCCCGGGTCCGCTCCAGGACCCAGTCGCGGGCGTTGACACGACCGGCGTCCAGGCGGCTGCCGCCGGCGTTCGTGATGAAGTGGTTGAGCAGGAAGAGCTGCTTTCCGGTGCCGCCGCGGTAGGGGGCGCAGGCCATCTCGGAGGGGCTACGGAAGGCGAACGGGGTCTCCATGCCGTACCGGTAGAAGTTGCGGTACCAGGGGGCCGGGCCGTCGGCCTTCTCGGCGAACACCACCAGCCTGCGGCCCCTGTCGATCATCTCCCCCAGGGTGGGCCACGGAGCGTCCGGGTCCGCGTCGGGGGTGTGCAGGAGGTCGTCCAGGCCGGCCGCACGGAACGCCTTCTCGGTGTCCTCGGGACTGATGTCGTCCTGGACGATGAGCGTCACGATCTCGGTGGGGTGGGCGCGCAGCCAGTCGCCGATGCCCTCCAGGGCCGGGACCAGTTCGATGGCCCCGGCGCGGCAGACGCCGTGGCAGAGCCACAGGCCCTCGCGCGGCGGGTTGGCCCTGTCGATGGCACCGGTGATCAGGCGCCGCTGCTCGGGGGTGAACTCGGGGGAGTCGAGCCGTGCGGCGATGTCCTGGGGGCTCTCCCAGCGGTACGTGTCGAGCTGGAGGGCCCGGACCCCCGTGTTGAGCTGGGTGGTGATGTCGGGGTCCTGCAGCGGGCCGATGAACCGGTCGGCGGTGGTGGACATGGCGTTGTGCGAGGTGAGGTAGGCGGCTTCGTCGTAGCGCAGGTCGCACAGGCGGCTGCTGCCCAGGCACTGGCGGGGTGCGGACGGGCCGAACACGGGTGGCACGACCAGGACGCCGGCCAGTGCGGCACAAGCCACGCCCGCCGCCGTCGTCCGCACAGCCGTCGGCGTCGGCGTCGGCATCCGGTCGGGGCGCACCAGCAGCGCCCAGCCGGCGCCCGTGAGGAGTACGCCGCCGACGAGGGCCGCGAGCGCGGCACCGAGACCGGCGGTCACCGCCTGGTTCACGGCGTTGCGCTGGAGGTCGTCGACGAGCGAGGTGACGCTGGGGGCCCACGAGGACGGTGTGGCGAACAGGCGGCCGCCGGTGATCAGTCGGGCGAGGACCACGGCCGCGCCGGTCAGGACGCCCGCGCAGGCGAGCGCCTGACCGAGCCGCATCAGCCGGCGGGCCGGGGTGACGGGGCCGGTGAACCAGAGGGTCACGAGGGCGGCGAACGCGAGGGTGAGGGCGAGGACCTGGAGCAGCGTCAGGAGCCTGATGGAGTCGCGGGCCTCTTCCAGGGCGCCGAGGTCCGCCCCGGCGGCGGTCAGGGTGCCGGTGAGGTCCCACGTACCGTCCTGGAGGACGGTACGGAGGTCCGCGGCCGCGCTGCGGGAGCCGTCGGAGAGAGCGGCGGCCGTGGCGGCGAGCGCGGTCGATACGTCTCCTTCACCCAGCGCCACCTCGATCTCGGGGCGCAGGGCTGTCCGCTGCTGCTCCGGTACAGCCGTGAGGAGGGCGTCGGCGGCGCGGTCGGCCTGGTCCTCGGTGAGCGGCAGCCTGGGCAGCTCGGGGGCCCGGCCCTCCTTGAGGTCGTCGAGCCCCGAGGCCAGGTCTGCGGTGAACCGTTCGAAGTCCGGCTGGTCCTTGCCCTGGACATTGGCCACCAGGTCGCCGAAGTAGACGCGTGCGAGATCGGCGAGGTTCTCCAGCACCGGGGTCAGGTCGACGGTCAGCCGCAGCTCGTCGCGGTCGCCGCGCAGATATCCGGTCACGGCCTCGATCTGCTGGTCGGTGAGCTCCCGGACCGTGGCGGGCGGCAGCACGACCTTGATGTTCGACGTCACCAGCGCCTCGGGCACGGGCAGATGGGCGAGGAGATCGCGGGTGACGGGCGAGATCTCCGGGTCGACGAGCACCTCGCCGTAGAGGCGGTCGTAGGCCGACTCCTCGTCCAGCACCGCCTGGTAGAAGCCGGGTGAGGCGACCGTGGAGCGGACGGTCGCGGTCAGCGCGACCGTGCTCACGCACAGGACGGCCACCAGGAAGGCGAGCACCGGCACGAGGCGGCCGAACCGGCGCGGGGGCGTGGGGCCCCGCACGGGTCCGAGCGGGTTCGCGATCGGTTCGGCGCTCACCCACCCAGCCTATGCGGAATATCAGCTTTTATGCATGAATGATGAGACTCAGGAGCTGAGGAGCCCGCTGTGCACCCCGTCCACCTGGCCGTGCTGATGACGAGTCACAACCGCCGCGCGCGGACGCTGTCAGCCCTGCGCGCCCTGGAGGAGCAGCGCGGGCTCCCCGCCGGGACGACGCTGGGGGTGCATCTCGTGGACACCGGCAGCACCGACGGTACGCCGGAGGCGGTCCGGCTGCGTCATCCGGCGGTGGAGGTCATGTCGGTGGGCGCGGACGTCCCCCGCAACCAGGCGCTGCGTATCGCGAGCCGGAACAGCCGCAGCGGCGGCGGGGGCGGCGGCCCGCTCGACGGCACCCCGGGCGGCCCGAGCCACGCATGGACGCATCAGCTTTGGCTCGACGACGGCGTGGAGCTGTTCCGGGGCACGCTCGCGACGCTGTTGCGCACATCGGAAGCGGCCGGGTCCGACGCGGTCGTCGTCGGCGCGGTGCGCAACGCGTACGGGGACACGGTGTACTCCGGACGGCGGGGCCGGTCCCTGACGCTCGTCGAACCCGGCGCGCACCGGCCCGAGCCCTGCGACACGTACGACGGACGGGTGGTCCTGCTGCCCCGTGCCGTGTACGACGTCGTCGGCGATCCCGACAAGGTCTTCCGTCACCGGATGGGCGACTACGACCACGGCCGGCGCGCGCGGCGGGCCGGGGTGGCCGCGTTGGTCGCCCCGGGCCATGCCGGTGAGTGCGTCGACGGACCGGCGGCTCCCGGGAGCCGCGAGCCGGGGATCGGCGTCCGGGAGGCGCTGCGCCGAGTGACGTCCGTGCGGGAGCTGCCGCCGCACCAGTGGTGGGTGTACTGCGTGCGGCACACCTGGCCGTGGGCGCCGTATCTGATGGTCTCCCCGTACGCGCGCACCGCGGCCCGCGCCACGCTCGGGCGGCTGCGCGGGTGATCGGGGGCCGGGCGGTGTCAGCCCCGTTCGGCCGCGGCCGTGGCGGCTTCGGCGGCGGGGCGGCCGGAGGGCAGGGGCTGACACGGTGGGGTGCCCGGCGGCGGTCCTGGCTGCGC
>NZ_QWFA01000254.1 GCF_003501885.1 Streptomyces globisporus | reverse complement strand
CCCGGTCCGGGGGCGGCTGGAGGCGGGGGGCGAGGCGTGCCGGTGGTCGTCGATGTCCACGGTCACCACCCGCCCCCGGTCCGGGTCGGTGGCGCGACGGACCCGCTGGGCGTCAAGGGTGAGCGTGAAGTCGGAGAGCCGGACGTGCGGGCCGGGGGCGCCGGCCTGGAAGGTCCGCAGCAGCCGCGCCAGCCGGTCCCCGAGCGCCTTGCCGACCGCCTCGGCCCGCTTCTGGCCGCTGGCCCGGGAGCGGTTGCCGTGTCCGGTGACGGTGACCGTGGGCAGGGGCAGGCCGTTGGCGTGGTTCCACAGGCCGGTGCGGGCCAAGGACAGGGCCAGGGCGTCCAGGTTCTCGTCCGCGTCCGCCGACGGGGTGTGCTGCTGCTCGGCGAAGCGGACGGTCCGCCGGTCCGGCCGGAGCGCGTGGCCGTGCAGGGCGACCGTGGTGAGCGGATTGGAGACGGCGGGTGAACGGTCCGACAGCAGCGCCGCGTTGACCGCGTGGGCGGACTCGCCGGGGCGCTTGCTGTAGGCCCGGAAGAACCACTGGTCCTCGTCGTCCAGGACCGGTGCGGCCGACCGTACGGCATCGCGCGCGCGGGTGCGGGCCTGGTCCACCTCGCGCTGGGCCAGGGCGTGTTCGGGACGGTCCTCGGTGAAGTACCACCGGACGCGCTCGGCCTCGTGGACGGCGGCCAGGGCCCGGGCCGCACGGGCGAAGCCTTCCAGGCGGGCGATCTCCCCCGGGGCCGCGCCCTCCTGCCGGGAGATCGCGGCGCGGTCCTCCGACTGCTGCGCCAGCGCGTTCAGTTGGTCATCGTCGTACCGGTCGAGGTTCTCGTCGACGACCGCGTCGAGCTGGTCCACCGGGATCGGTGTACGGGAGTGGGTCTCGTTCTCCAGGGTGATCTGGTGGCTGCCGTCCTCGCTCGCCAGCACCACCTGCGCGAAGTGGTACGGGGCGTGCGGGCCGACCGGGTCTCCGGGCTTGGCGTGGTTGTGGGTGAAGAGCTGGGCGCCGCCGTCGTTGGTCGTGCTGACCGACTGGATCAGATACCCCTCGCCGACCTCCGCCCAGGCGTACTCGTTGACCCCGGTCCGGGCGGCGGCCCGGGTCAACGGCCCGCGCAGCGCGTTGTCCTGGGTGTGGCGGAGGGCCTGGCCGTACGCCTCGCCCGGGGTGGGCGCGCCCACCACTCCGCCGGTGAAGCGCGGGTCCCGGCCGGCCTGCCGGGCCGCCCAGCCCGGGGTGACGTCGGTGGCGGTACGAGTGCCGTCGGCGACCTCCGTCAGCGCCTGGGCCAGGTGGTGGGTGCCGGTCACCTCCCGGCCGTGCAGTCCGTTGACGGCGGCCGTGGCGACCGTACCGTCGGGGGTGCGGAAGGCGAGGTGGGACAGCGGCGCGGCGTCCGTTCCGGCGACCATCCGGGCGAAGTCCCGGGTGAAGGCGTACTCGGACGACCCGGAGGCGGTGAGGAACCGGGGCTCCACCCGGAACAGCGGTTCGCCGGGCGTGCCGTCCTCCCGGGCGAGCACCACGCGCGCCGACGGATCGGCCGTCAGCCGCACCCCGGCTCCGACGGCGGCCAGGCGGGCCGAGGAGCGCTCGATCGCCGCCCGGGTGGCGTACGCCTGCCGGCCGCGTCCGGTGGTGTCGTTCCCGGCCGAGAGCAGTGCGACCGTCCGGTCCTCGGAGATGTGCAGAGGCGGCCGGTCCGCGGTGGGGACTGTCCCGGGAGTCTGGTGGGGCAGGACCAGCGCGGGCCCTTCCACCTCCTCCTGCGCACGGACTTCGCCGACCGTGCGGGGGCCGGGCTCGGTGAACAGCACCCCGGTGCCGCTCGCGTCGATGACCTCGTAGTCGCGGGTGATCAGAGGGCGGGCGCGCAAGGCGTCGGTACGGCGTTCCCACTGCAACTGGTCGGCCAGCCGGTCGAACTCCGCGTCGCCGTCGCTGGTGGAGCCGCTGTCGCTGTCGCTGTCACGGCCGTCGTCGCTGTCGCTGTCACTGAGGTCGCGGGCGCCGGGCAGGCCGGGCTCCTGGGGTGGCGGGGGCGTGGTCCAGTCCGGCCCGGTCTCCCCGGCCCGCCGGTGCACCACGAGGTGGGCGGCTCCGGTGGTGGGGTGGGTGGCCACTTCGGCCGGCCCCAGCGGGTACCAGACCGGGCGGGCAGTCGTACCGGCGACCAGGTTGGCGACCTGCGCGGCGAACGCCGGGGGCAGGGCGAGGACGATGTCCGCACCGCCCGGACGCCGGGAGTCGTACGAGATGATCCGGGCCATCTCCTCGGCGTCGCGGACCACGAAGGTACGCCACGGCGTGACGATCTCGACGCCGCCGCCCGCCGCCGCCTCGGCCACGAACAGGTACGGGTTCCGCCACGGCGCGCTCTGCCCGGCCACCCGGCCGGAACGCTCGGCGAGGTACGAGTCGGGAGCCGGCAGTCCCCGGTCCACCCCGGTGAAGTCCCTTCCCGCCGGAGTTCGTTCCGCCGTGCGGAGGAGGGTCTCCTCGGCGAGGGCGTCCCGCCGGGTCTCGACCTGCCGGTCGACGAAGTACACGGAGAAGTCCTCGGCGGTCGCAAGGTCGTCCGACGACGCCTCCAGCGCCAGCGCTCCCAGGTCCAGGACGTCCTGGTTGCTCACCCTGGCCCGGTCGGGCAGGTGCAGGACGTGCCGGATGAGATCGGCCAGCCCGGCGCGGGTCGGACGGCCGCCCGCCGCCTCCTCGACGAGCGCGTAGAGGGCCTCGGAGGTCTCCTGGAGCCGGGCGCGCGGGGCCCTGTTCCACTGCGGGCCGAAGACCGCCGTCAGCCACTCGGGGTCGGCCCAGATCGGGGTGTCCTCCTCGCCGTCGGAGTCGGAGTCCGAGTCGGAGCCGGTGCTGTCGTGCGGCTGCGGCTCCGTGCCGGACAGCGTGCTGAGTTCGTACGCCTCTTCCTCTCCCGGCAGTCCCGGGCTGCCGGGAGAGGACGCCTTCGGGGCCAGGGTCCGGAGCAGCAGCGGTACGAAGTCCCCGCCCCGGCGGCGGAGTCGGAGGACCGGCGCGTCGACGGAGGGGCCCGCGTAGGTGTGGGCGGTGCCGTTCTCCTCGATCAGAGTGAGCGTGGCGCCGGTCGCCTTGGCCGCCCACTCGGCCACCGCGCGGTCGGCGTCCGGGCCCCATGGGGCATTGGCGAGGTGGCGGCGCAGTCGGCCGTCGAGGGCGTCCTGGCTCAGCGCGGGGACGCGCTTCTGGTCCACGGGCGGCGGGGGCGAGAACAGCGCGTCGCGCTCCACCCGTTCGCCGGGGAGCCCGTTCAGGCGCATCAGCTGGGCGGGCGACGCCCCGGCGCGGGTCCGGAGCCGGGCCGCCGCCCGGGGGTCGCGGCCGGGCTGCTCGGCGGCGTGGCGCAGGGCCGTGGAGAGTGCGGCGAAGAAGCCGTTGCCCCGGCCCGCCGGAGCGCCCTGGGTGTAGGTGGCACCGTCGGGGGCGGTGAGGAGGCCGTCGCGGTCCAGCCGGTAGCGCGGGCCGTCGGCGTCGGCGGGCGGCAGCCAGGGCGGGCCGGCGTGGCTGCGGTGGGCGGGCGGCTCAGGAGTCGTCTTCGTACTGCCCGAGGGCGTACTGGTGGTCGGCTGGGCCGGCAGCGCGGTGGTGATCGGCGGCGTCGTGCCGGGTGTCAGCGCGGCGGAGAAGAAGCCGTCGGCGGCGAAGAGCACCGGGCCGGAGGCCGCGTCGGCCGTCGCCGGGTCCGCGCCGTGCGGCAGGAACGTCTGCTGCCGCCCCTCCCCCGTCACCACCGTCACCGGGACACCCAGGACGCGGGCCGCGAGTGCGGGGAGCACGTCGGCGCCGCCATGGTCGCCCGCCCGGCGCACGGGCGGGGCCGGGTCTCCGCCGTCCGGGTCCGCCGCGGCGGACCCGGCCGTGAACGGGCGCGACAAGGCCGCCACGGCCAGCGCCACCCGCTGCTCCGGGCTCGGCCAGACGGTCTGCGGGAGCCGGCCGAACGCGTCGAACTCCGCCTGCTGAGCAGCCGTCAGGTCGATTTCCGCGAAGTCCAGTTCGGCCTGGGTGAAGGTGTCCGCCGCATCCAGGGCCAGGCCGTCCAGGAGGTCCTGGTTGCTGTCGTCCCCCAGCGCCCACGCGAGCCGATTGCGCGCGTCGTCGATGGCCTCCCTGGTCACCGCCGGGTCCCCGGGGTCGGCCGTGAACCGGTCGGCGAGGCCCGCGTCGAGCAGGTGGGCCAGCCTGCCCCGGTCCTGGACCGTCGCGAGCAGCGCGTGGAAGAACGAGGCCCCGTCGTGCGGCACTTCGTGCACCTGGTGGACCGTGCGCCCGTCGGGCGAGGTGAGGGTGCGCGGCGAGGAGTCGGTGGCGTCGGTGACCGTGTACGGCTCCGGCGCCTCGGAGCGCCAGTCGGGTGCCGCGTACTCCTGCGGCGCGTCCTTCACGGGCACCGAGCCCGAACCCTGGTGGTGGGCGGTGAGGCGGGCGGCGGCGAGGTGGAGACGGTGGTGGTCCTTCGCGGCGGCGTCCAGGTGCTGTTGCCGACGGCGTACCTCGTCGCGGGCGGACTGCCAGGCGGTGACGGCCGGGGACTGGGCGACGTCCTTGGGCAGGACCGTGGCCCGGTCGTCGTCCCCGAGCGCGGCCTGCTCCTCGGGGCTCAGGTCGAGCCAGGTCTCCCGGGTCTTCGCGCGGGCGTCGTAGTAGTTCTTCTCGGCGGTGGCGAGGTCGGCCGCAGCCTTCGCCTGGTCGTCCCAGGCCGTGCGGGCCTCGTCGGGGAAGGTGGTGTCGTCCAGGAGGCCGTGGTCGCGGGCGATGTCCTCGCGGAGCCAGACCAGGGCGGTGGTCTCGGCCTCGACGGCTCGGGGGCCGCGCCGGGGCTTGCCGAGGGCCTGCATCGGACGGCTGTCGGTGACCCGGTGGTCCACCTCGGCCACCGAGAGCCAGCTGACGGGGACCGCGAAGAGCATGCTGCGGTCGGTGACGACCTTGAGGTGCGTGCCGAGGGTGGTGTCGGTGGCGCTCCTCAGCGCGGTCGCGTCGTTGGCACCGCCGATCGGGACCGTGGCGCCGGGGTTGGTCACGCCCGCGTTGCTGTTGCCCGCCAGCGGCGACGTACTGACCGCGCCCTCGACGTTGTCGGTGATGCCCGCATCCAGCGCGTCACCGGTCCTGCGCCGCTGCATGGCCTCCATGCGCGGCTTGTTCTCCACGGCCAGCAGCCGGGCGCCGCCGCGGTGCATCTTGGCGTAGAGGCGGGAGTCGGCGGTGTGGGACTGGCCGAGGAGGCGTGCGGAGGACTGGGTGGGCAGCGGAGAGCCGTCGGCCCCGAGCGCCTCGCGGAAGCCCGCGGTCAGACCGACCTGGGAGGTGGCCTCCTGCTGGGCCTGGGCCGGGGCGGTGCCGAGGCCGGTGAGCGGGGTGTGGCGGGCCATCCGTACGCGTTCGGCGAGCGTGGCGCCCGTGTGCCGCTTTCCGAGGTCCGTGTCACCGGGGAAGCCGTCCGCGCGGGCGGTGGCGAGGGTCAGGGCGTCCTGCACGTTGGCCGAGCCGAGGATGTCCACGGCGAGGATGCCGGAGCCGATCACATCGTCGAAGGGCAGGACGTCCGGGTCGTTCCCTCCGGTCTCCCGGCCCGTGGTCCGCCAGCGGGCGATGGACTCCGGCAGCGCCTGATCGGCCGTCAGCACGTGGACGGCACGCGGAGGTTCCGGCACCTCCTGTTCGGTGAGCACGCCGTCGGCTCCGTCGCCGGCCGGGGTGAGCAGGCTCGCCGGGAGGATCTCGTTGAGGCTGCCGACGGGGGCGGTGGCGGTGGGGCCGAGCGGCTTGCCGGACGCGTCGGCCACGGTGGCCGTCAGGGTGTACGTGGTCACGATCTCGGCGTGCGCCTGGGTGGTGGCGATGTTAGGCATCGCGGTACTGCCGACCGCCTCGGTCACATTGCTCGACCGCTGCTTGGCCGCGGTGCCCTGGAGCGCCGGGTTGGCGACCAGCACTCCGCCGCCCGCCGCGCGCTCGCTCGCGCTGAGCGTCACATCGGCGCCGCGGTCCTGGGAACGGCCGTCGACGTCGTCGCGGGCGGTGGTGCGGTAGTCCTCCAACTCGTAGCCCGTACGCAGCCGTTCCACGGTGGTGGTGACCGGTGTCAGCGTCAGTCTCAGCTGCCCGGGGCTGCCGCCGACCGGCAGGTGGTGCGGGCTGGACCAGGTGCGGTAGTGGACCGGCAGGGCCATCCCGTCGGTGGTCAGCTCGTGCACATGGGAGCGGAGGAAGTCCGGCGAGAGGCGCTGGAGCACCTGCTCCCGGTCGTGCGAGGGCACGCCCAGCCGCTCCAGCTGCCCCATCAGCTGCTGAGCCACGCGGCTTGCGTCGAGCTGTCCGCTGGGGTGGGAGGGGAAGTGGCGACGGCGGAGGAACGGGGGCAGCTTGTAGCCGCCGCCGAGGTTGTCCGGTGTGCTGGTCCCCAGGCCGTCCGGGGCGAGCCCGGCCTCGATCGCGTCCTGCATCGGCAGGTGGAACATCACCGCGTCGCGGATGCGCTGGAGCGCGGCGGCGGCCCGGCGCGGCGAGAGACCCCGCCCGAGCCGGTCGGAGATCCGCCCGGCGGCGGAGCTGATCCGGCCCCCGGCGCGGGTGCCGACCGTCCCCATCGCAGCCGTCCAGCGGTCGCGTACGGCCACGGTCTCGGCGGCGTCGGCGACCACCAGGTACATCCGGCCGGCGTAGCTGAGGGTGGTGTTGCGGCCCCGGGTGAGGGTCTGGGACACGCTGCGGCCCTTGCCCCAGGCGTACTGGAGCGCGGTCGAGTACGCGCCCACCAGCGCCTGTTGGCCGGGGGCCTGCTGCACCGGCGTGACCGCGCCCTGGATTCCGAGGGTGGTCCGGGAGCCGCTGCCGGAGGTGCCGGCGACGCGGTGTTCGTTGCCGATCGTGGCTTCGAGGCTGCCGGGCTTGGGGTCGCTCTTGACGCGTACGTTCTCCAGCTCGCCCCGCACCGCCGCCTTGAGGTAGTGCGTCGAGAACGGGCCCGCGCCCGTGAGCCCGGTGATGCGGGAGCCGAACGGGCCGAGGTACTGGCCGAGTTGCCCGGCGACGCCGAGGTTGGCCATGGCCCGGCGCAGGGCCGTGCGGATCGGGGTGCCGGGGGCGCCGACGTGCCATGAGGTGCCGGTGGCACGGTCGGCGGTGTCCTGCACGAGTTGCTGCCGCTGCCCGCCGCCCTCGGTGCTGAGGACGACGTGCGGGGCGCTGAGCAGTTTGTTCACGAGCTGCCGGTCGGACGATGCCGTACGGGGCAAGGGGCGGGTGCCGTCGAGGAGCTGGTCCGCCTCGGTGGAGGAGAGGGGACGCGGAGCGGGGGTGGGTGC